>JBDSBE010000001.1:0-73511 GCA_039921745.1 Ilumatobacteraceae bacterium
GGCCGTTGTCCCGGACAGCGCGCCGAGACCCGTCGCAGCCAGTGCGAACCCGGCGACCTGGCCGATGTGCATCGTCACCCGACGCCAGCGTGCAGCCTGGATCTGGGTCGATCCGACGAGCGCCAGCCCTCCGACCACGATGCATGCAGGCCAGGTGAAACCGAGCAGCGACATGAGGGCGACGCCGACGAACGCCACGAGTGCGGTTCCGACGTGAGCGATGATCCCGGCGGTGGTCGGGACGAGCGACCGGGCTCGTTCGGCGATCCCCAGGAGCCCACCGGTGACGACCAGCAGACCGGCGACCCGCAATCCTTGACCGATCGTGTTCCAGTTGCTCGCCACGACTGCGACCGCAGCGAAGAGGATCAGGGTGGAGCCGAGCAGCGCGAGCCAGGCCGCGGCCGGTACGGCACTGAGGCCGCGGCGTTCGTCGTCGGATTCGGGAGCGGGTGCGGTCGTCGGTGGAGCCCAGTTCATCGTTCCATCGTGCATGTATCGGCGATGGTGCGATATCGGGGGAATCCCCCAGGCGTCCGTGGGGTGATTCAGTCGAGGCCGTGCTCGACGGCGTACCGCACCAGATCGCTGCGCCGACTGAGGTGGAGTTTGCCCAGGATGTTGCGGACGTGGTTCTCCGCGGTCTTGGCGGCGATGTCGAGCGCGACACCGATCTCCTTGTACGTTCGGCCGCGCGCGACGTACTGGAGCACCTCTCGCTCCCGCTCGGTCAGGGGGTTCGAATCGGCTGACTTCGCCATCCGACGGAACTCGCCGAGCACAAGGGCTGCGAGCGACGGCGAGAACACGGGTTCACCCTCGGCGGCGGCGCGGAGCGACGTGATCAACTCGTCGACGGGCGTCGTTTTGACCAGGTAGCCGGCGGCGCCTGCGGCGACGGCATCGAGGAGATCACGCTCCGCCTCGCTGACCGTCAGGATCACGATCGGGCAGACCGTTGCGCACTGCTGGACGACCGCCAGTCCGCCGCCACGCGGCATGTGGAGGTCACACACCACCAGATCCGGCCGGCGGGCCATGATCACGTCGATGGCACCCTCCGCATCGTCCGCCTCGCCGACGATCTCGAACGCCTCGGCCAGCTCGTTGCGCAGGCCGGCCCGAACCAACTCATGGTCGTCGGCCAGCACGGTGCGGATCGGTTCGGTCATCGCGTGGATCCTGGCATGTCGTGCACGCTCGCCCTGGTCCACATGCACACCTCGGTGCCGCTGCCGATCTCGGAGGAGATCTCGACACGGCCGCCGATCGACGCGATGCGGCCACAGATCGACTCATCGATCCCGTGGGTCTGCCGGGGTGTTGCCGGGTCGAAGCCGGTGCCGTCGTCGTCGATGCTCGCGAACACGTGCCCGGCATCGTCCGTCTCCACGTACACCACGATCCGGCTGGCGCCGGCGTGCTCGAGCGCATTCGCGACGGCTTCGGCGATCGCCCTGGCGAGTAGATCCTGATCACGATCGGGGACCCGACATCCGTCGTCGAGCACGCTGACGGTCACGGGGGTGTCGTGCCCAGTACGGACCCGCTCGACCTCGGCTCTGATCCGTGTCTCCAGGTCGGCGACGACCCGTCCGGCGCTCCCGAACAGGAAGGCCCGCAGGTCCTGATCGGCCTGCCTCGCCGCGGTCGCGAGTTCGGGGTCCGAGACGGCGCTGCGTCGTTCGACCAGCGCCAATGTCTGCAGGACGGTGTCGTGCAGCATGCGACCCACTTCGTCGCGAGCCCGTCGATCTGCGATCTCGCCCTCGACGCGTTTCAATAGCCGAGCCTGCCAGCCGAACACGACCCCGCACGCCGCGAAGAACAGGCTGGTGGCGACGATCGAGACCACCTCGGGAGTGCCCCACTTGTCAAAGGCGTTCAGCTCTGCGCCGGCCCACTCCGCCGGCCCGATCATCACACCACACAGGCCGGCGACGACGGGCCCGTAGGCGACCCCGACCGTGGCCATCGCGAGCAGCGGCCACTGGGTCGCGATGCTCTGCGACGTGGCGAAGACGTGGAGCGGCTCGAACACGTACCCGTCGAGCACGCTGAGCCCGACCGCGAAGCCGACGTCGGCGATCACGAACGGGGCGTGCAGCAGCCGTTCGGGCGACCGCCGCAGGAGGACGGTACTGACGGCGGTCAGGGTGAGCGTGAGCGCGACGGCGATCCAACCGACGACGGGGTGCCGCACCTTGACCTCGGCGGAGAAGGCGATGATGCCGGCCATCCAGATCCACGCCAGCCACCTCGCGGCGACGATCGCCTTCAAGATCGTGAGCGCAGTCGGGAACAGCGCCGGTCGGGGCGTCAGCGTCTGGAACCGGTCCACACGACCCAGTGTCGCACCGTTCATCCGGCCGGTGATGGTTCTCCAGTGCCGTGTCGCCCGGTGAGGGGCACGAACCTCACGGCGCAGATCACATCGCGCCGATCGCCGTCGGGCGTGCGTTCGATCCGTACCAACTCCTCGGCGCCTCGGCCGACGGGCATCACGAGCCGCCCACCGGGTGCGAGCTGGGCGAGCAGCGGCGGCGGGATCTGCGGGGCTGCGGCGGTCACGCTGATGGCATCGAACGGGCCGGAAGGCTCATACCCCTCCGAACCATCGCCCACGATCACCTCGACCCGAGGAGCGAAGGCCGTCAGCCGTATTCGCGCCCCCGTCGCCAGTGCCTCGACCGACTCGATCGTGGTGACGTGGCCGGCGCATTCGGCGAGCACGGCTGCTCCGTAGCCCGACCCGGTGCCGACCTCCAGCACGCGGTCCTGGGGGCGCAGGCGCAGCGCCTCGGTCATGAGCGCGACGATGTACGGCTGTGAGATCGTCGCTCCGTGCCCGATCGGGAGCGGTCGGTCGGCGTAGGCGTCGAACGCCATCGCGGCCGGGACGAAGCCGTGCCGCCGGACGGTGCGCATCGCCGCGATGGTCGTCGCGTCGGTGATCCCGCGGGCCACGATGTGCCGATCGACCATCCGGTCGCGCTCGGCGCCGCGATCATCGAATGGATCCTCGACTGGTTCGTTGCCCGCCACGGAGGTGACCGTATCGAACGCACTGCGGTCGGTCGAATGCGCATCGGTATCAACGACGGCACGCTCAACGACGCAGACGCGCCTGACCGCCTGAACGAAACCGCTTTCGCTCTCGCCCGAGCGTGGCGTATGGTGCTGCTGACGCCGAGCTGGAAGGAGGGTGATCGACATGACGGATTCGTTGGATCTCCCCATCCGGCCGCGCCCGTCGGGCACCTGACTCCGAGGCACGCGGCCGATTCACATCGGCAAGCAAGTTCAAGGAGTGTGCTCATGCGCACGATCCCATCGTGGGTCATCACCGATTCGGTCGACGACGTCGACCTCGGTGTCATCAAGACGGGCAAGGAAGCCCAGGTCAACCTCATCGAACGCCACGACCACTCCGGCCGGTCCTGCGTGTTCGCCCGCAAGCGGTATCTGCCCCGAGAGGTGAAGGCGAAGGGTGAACTGCAAGCGCTCGGGGTGCAGCGTTCGTCGACATTCGTGAACGACGTCCAGTACCGAGAGGGCCGGCAGTTCCGCAAGTCACGCGACCGACGCGCCGTCGAGCGGATGTCGACGTACGGAAAGCGGCTGCTCCAGGATCGCTGGATGGGCCACGAGTACGAGGTCATGTCGCGTCTGTGGCAGGCCGGGATGGCGGCCCCGTACCCGATCGCCTACGACGGCAACGTGTTCGACCTCGAGTACGTGGGTGACGACGACCGGGCTGCGCCCCAGTTGCAGGCAGCACGCCTCGACGCCGACGCGCTGCATCGCGCGTTCGGGCAGCTCGTGTCGGGTCTCGAGATCCTCGTCAGTGAGGGCTATGCCCACGGTGACCTCTCGGCCTACAACCTGCTCTGGTGGGACGACACCCTGTGGTTCATCGACTTCCCGCAGGCCGTCGACATCGCCGAGAACCCGCAAGGTCTCGAGTTCCTGCATCGCGACGTGCTGAACGTGTGCGGGTGGTTCGCGCACCAGGGCTATGACGTCGACGGCGAGGAGGTGTTCGCCCACGTCCTGACCGTGATGTGACGAACGGGTGTTCGATTTGCTGGTAGCGTCGCCCAAGTGACTGATTCCCGCCCATTCACCCCGAGTGTGCGCCTAAGCGCTCGGTAGCCTCGAAACTTCATGGCTCCCCGTAAGAAGGCGTCGCCGTCCGGCCCGATCATCGAGGTTCGAGGCGCCCGCGAACACAACCTCAAGAACGTCAACGTCGAACTGCCGCGCGACAAGCTCGTCGTCTTCACGGGCTTGTCCGGCTCCGGGAAATCGAGCCTGGCATTCGACACCATCTACGCCGAAGGCCAGCGTCGATACGTCGAGTCGCTGAGTTCGTACGCGCGCCAGTTCCTGGGCCAGATGGACAAGCCGGACGTCGACGTCATCGAGGGTTTGTCGCCGGCGATCTCGATCGACCAGAAGTCGGGGAGCCGGAACCCGCGCTCGACCGTCGGCACCATCACCGAGGTGTACGACTACCTCCGCCTCCTGTACGCCCGCGTCGGCATCCAGCACTGCCCGAACGATGGCACGCCGCTGCAGCGCCAGACGCCGCAGCAGATCGTCGATCGCATCCTCGAATTCGACGAAGGGACCCGGTTCCAGGTCCTCGCCCCGGTCGTGCGTGGCCGCAAAGGGGAGTACGACACGCTCCTGACCGACCTCTCGGGTCAGGGGTACGTCCGCGCTCGGATCGACGGGGAGACCGTCGTCATCGACGAGTTCCTGCAGCGTGACGAGCGGCTCGCCAAGTACGAGCAGCACAAGATCGAGATCGTCGTCGACCGACTCGTGCTGCGCGAGGGGATCGAGCGGCGACTGACCGATTCACTCGAGACCGCACTGACGCTCGCCGACGGTGTCGCCGAGGTCGAGTTGGTCGCGAGAGAGGGTGAGCCCGCCCCCGAGACCCTCACGTTCAGTCAGCACCTCGCCTGCCCGGTCTGCGGCAACAGCTACGACGAACCGGCGCCGCGCAACTTCTCCTTCAACTCGCCGTACGGCGCTTGCGTCACCTGCGACGGGTTGGGCACGACCTTCGAAGTCGACCCCGAACTCGTCATCGGGGACCCCGAGGCCTCGATCAGGGACGGCGCGATCGTGCCGTGGCGCAGCGCCCACACCCAGTACTTCACCCGGATGTTGGAATCGGTCGCCAATGTGCACGACATCGACCTCGACGCGCCCTGGGAGGACCTCAGCGCCAAACACCAGAAGGTGATCCTCCACGGCACCAAGGGCAAACTGACGGTCAAGTACAAGAACCGGTACGGTCGTTCGCGGACCTACTCGACGGAGTACGAGGGCGTGATCCCGTGGATCAAGCGCCGCCACGAAGGGACCGACAGCGAATACTCGCGCGAGCAGTACGAGGGGTACATGCGCGAGGTCCCGTGCCGCGTCTGCGATGGTGCCCGACTCAAGCCGTTCACGCTCGCCGTGCTCGTCGGCGGCAAGAACATCGCCGAGGTGTGTGCGATGTCGATCGGGGAGTCCGCCAAGTTCCTCGCGGCACTCGAACTCACCGAACGCGACCGGCTGATCGCCGAACGGGTGACGAAAGAGGTCAATGCGCGGCTCGGCTTCCTGCTGGACGTCGGTCTCGACTACCTGACGCTCTCGCGGTCGGCCGGCACGCTGGCTGGGGGTGAGGCGCAGCGGATCCGGTTGGCGAGCCAGATCGGCTCGGGGCTCGTCGGCACCCTGTACGTCCTCGACGAGCCGTCGATCGGCCTGCACCAGCGCGACAACCGGCGCCTGATCGACACGCTCACGCGCCTGCGCGACCTGGGCAACACGGTGATCGTCGTCGAGCATGACGAAGAGACGATCAGGGAGAGTGACTGGATCGTCGACATCGGGCCGGGTGCCGGCGAGCACGGCGGCGAGATCGTCTACAGTGGGCCGGTCAAGGGCATCAGCAAGGTCAAGGAGTCCGTGACGGGCCAGTACCTCAGCGGCAAACAGTCGGTGCCGGTGCCGGCGTCCCGGCGGCCGCCGAAGCTCGAGAAGCTGACGGTGCACGGTGCGCGCGAGCACAACCTTCAGGACCTCTCGGTGGACATCCCGCTCGGGTGCTTCGTCGCCATTACCGGCGTGTCCGGGTCCGGCAAGTCGACGCTCATCCGGGACATCCTGCTGCCGGTCCTCATGCAGCGGATCTACAAGTCGAAGACGCCGGCCGGCAAGCACCGCAGGATCGACGGGATCGAGTTCCTCGACAAGGTGATCGACATGGATCAGTCGCCGATCGGCCGGACGCCTCGATCCAACCCGGCGACGTACACGGGTGTCTTCGACAGCATTCGCAAACTGTTCGCCTCGACGAACGAGGCGAAAGTGCGTGGGTATCAACCCGGCCGGTTCTCGTTCAACGTCAAGGGCGGCCGGTGTGAGGCCTGCTCGGGTGACGGCACGATCAAGATCGAGATGCACTTCCTCCCCGACGTGTACGTGCCGTGTGAGATCTGCAAGGGCGCGCGCTACAACCGTGACACCCTCGACATCGAGTTCAAAGGCAAGAACATCGCCGATGTGCTCGACATGCCGGTTGCCGAGGCCGTCGACTTCTTCGCCAACCAGCCGCGGATTGCCCGGTACATGTCGACACTGATGGACGTCGGCCTCGGTTACGTGCGGCTCGGACAGTCGGCGCCGACCCTCTCGGGCGGCGAAGCGCAGCGGGTCAAACTGTCGACCGAACTCGCGAAACGGTCGACCGGGCACACGATCTACCTGCTCGACGAGCCGACGACCGGCCTCCACTTCGACGACGTCCGGCGCCTCCTGACCGTGCTGTCGCGCCTCGTCGAGCAGGGCAACACGGTGCTCGTCATCGAGCACAACCTCGATGTGATCAAGACTGCCGACTGGATCATCGATCTCGGTCCGGAAGGCGGGAACGGTGGTGGCATGGTCGTCGCCGAAGGGACGCCCGAGCACGTGGCCACGGTCGAGGCCAGTCACACCGGTCGATTCCTGCGCGATCTGTTCGCCAAGACCTGACGACCCGCCGGCTGGCAGACTCACGCCCGTGACGTCGACCCTCGAACCCGATCTCGAACTGCATCAGGATCAGCAGCGCGCGACGCTCAACGTCCTGCGTCTCGCTGTCGTCCCCGGTCAGGCGGCCGTGGCCGGCACGGTCGCAGTCGTCAGCCTGCTGGCGTCCGACATGCTCGGCAGCGACCGGCTCGCGGGTCTCGGCAGTGCGTCGTTCACGCTCGGCGCCGCAGCCGTCTCGATACCGCTCGCTGCATTCATGCGGCGGCGCGGCCGGCGACCTGGGCTGATCGTTGCGCTGCTGATCGGCGCGGTCGGCGCAGCGGTCGCGGCGACGGGAGGTCAGCTGCGCTGGTTCCCGCTGTTCGTGTTCGGGATGTTCCTGTTCGGGTCCGGTCAGGCGGCCACGCTCCAGGCGCGGTATGTGGCGGCGGACCTGGCGCTCGAACAGGATCGCGCCCGTGCGATCGGCGCGATCGTCTGGATCGGCACCCTCGGCGCGGTGTTCGGCCCGGTCTTCACGCCGCTCGAGAAGCGGGCCGGTCGAGGTCTCGGGCTCGACGAGTTCGTCGGCCCCTACCTGTTCGCCGGCGCGCTGTTCGTCCTCGGGGCCGTCATCTACACGGTCCTGCTCAGGCCTGACCCACTCGTCCTCGTCGGCGGAACCGATCCGCATGCCGAACGGACCCGCCCGATCCGTCAGGTGCGCCGATCGTTCGGCGTGATCCGCGAGTCACCGGGTGCGATGCTCGGGATCGTGGCGATGGCCGGATCCCAGGCGGCGATGGTCGGCGTGATGACGATGACCCCGCCCCACATGAAGGACCATGGCCAGGCCGATCTGTCGGCGTTGGTGATCGCGGTCCACATCCTCGGCATGTTCGGTCTGGCGCCACTCGTCGGTCGGTTCGTCGACCGGGTCGGGGCGGTGAGGGCGATTCAGGCCGGGTGCGTCGTGCTCGGCGCCGGCACGATCGCCGCGGTGGCTGCCGGCTATGTGCCGGCGATGATCTTCATCGGACTGTTCCTGCTCGGCCTCGGGTGGAACCTCGGCCTGATCGCCGGCACCACGCTCCTCACCGCATCGGTCCCCAAGACGGCCCGGGTGGAAGCCCAGGGTACGGGCGACCTCACGCTCAGCCTGTGCGGGGCGGTTGCGGCGTTCGGTTCCGGGTTCGTGAAGCAGGCAGCCGGCTATCACGTGCTCGCGGACCTGGCCACCGCGCTGGCGGCCGTGATGCTGATCTTTGCGTGGACGACGCGAGCGCGGATGGCGAGAAACGGCGTGCTCGCCGCAGCCTGAGCCTGGTCAGGATGCGATCACGAGTCGGCCGGGTCCGCCTCGCCGTCCGCTGGCGAGCGCTTGGTCAGCGGATTCGATCAACTCCTCCATGTCGACGAGTCCGAACTGGTGGGCGAGCGCGATCGTCGCCGTGACCGCGTCGGGTGCGCCGTCGATGTCGAGGGCCTGCGCGATCGCAGCGAGCAGTCGCTTGGCGATCTGCAGACCGACCGCGCGGCTGGCGTCGGTCAGGAGGATCGAGAAGTTCCCGGCGTCGAGCCGAGCGACGAGGTCGCCCTTCCGGCATCCGGCGACCAGTCGGTCGGCGAGCACGGCCTCGACAGCGTCGACGACCAGGGCGGGGTAGCTGTCGGCGAGGGCGTCGAAGTCGTCGACACCGACGACGACGAGTGTCGCTTCGTCGGCGTCGTACCGCTCGATCTCCGCCTCGAACTCGGCGCGGGTCACGAGGTTCGTCGCGGGGCGAGGTTCGTCGTCGACCGTCACGTCGGTGGCGACCGATGCGGCTTCGGCCGCCCTGGCGTCCAGGAACGCCCGTTGGCGCTCTGCGGCGGCTTCGAGCAGGTCGATCGTCTCGCGCTGCTGCGTCACCGACGCGACGCGGTCGCCGACCGGGAACCAGATTGCCAGCGCCGCGAGCGTGCCGTCGTC
This sequence comes from Ilumatobacteraceae bacterium, assembly GCA_039921745.1. Lineage (GTDB taxonomy): Bacteria > Actinomycetota > Acidimicrobiia > Acidimicrobiales > Ilumatobacteraceae > Ilumatobacter. The sequence goes on from JBDSBE010000001.1 coordinate 8,996, forward strand.
GACACAGCCCGTGAAGACGGTGGTCAGGCCCGACGCCTCGGCCGCCGTGCGCACGATCTCGGGCAACGAACGCACGGACCGTTCCACGACCTCGGTCCCGCTGGACCCTTCCCACAGCCGATTGTTCCCGGCTGCGACGGCGACGGAAACCGCAGCACGGAGCGGACCGATGCGGCCCCCGCCCAGGGTTCGATGACCGCCGGATCCGGTCCGGGCCACCACCACGAGTTCGCCGACCGTCGGATCGGCATCTGCGTGCCCGGTCACGATCTCAGCCACACCGACGATCTCCTCACCGGGGCGTACTGCGTTGATCGTCGTCTCGAACCGGGTGTTCATGCTGTGGTCATCGGTGCATGCGCCCGCGGCCTTGACGAATTTCACTACGGTCCTGCGGTGGACGTGTACGTGTTGGGCGCTGGCTCGCTCGGGTCGGTGATCGGAGCGGTGCTCGCGCGCGCCGGCCACCAGGTGACGCTCGTCACCAGGAACGATGCCCACGTTCGTGCGATCCGAGCACGTGGACTCCGTCTCGTCGGCGAGTCGGACGAGACCGTCGCGCTCGTAGCGGCCACGTCGGTGGCGGGCCTGACAACGCCGGACCTGATGCTGGTCCTGGTGAAGTCGTTCGACACCGACGCCGCCATCCGATCGGCGAGGGACGCGATCGCGGACGACACCATCGTCCTGACGCTGCAGAACGGCGTCGGCTGCGAGGAGATCATCGGTGATCTGATCGGTCGGGAGCGTGTCGTCGCGGGGAGGACGTTCATCGGCGGAAGGATGATCGAGCCCGGGGTGGTGGAGTACGGGCTCGCGGGTCGACGCACGACGATCGGAGAACTCGACGGCAGGCGATCCGACCGGATCGTGCAGCTCGCCGGGAACTTCGACGATGCGGGTATCGCCGTCGACGTCAGTCAGGACATCGTTGCGACGATGTGGGACAAGCTGTTCGTCAACGTCGCCACTGGGGCGTGGAGTGCGCTCACCGGGCTGCCGTACGGCGAACTCTCCGTTCACCCCGATGTGGAGGCGGCCGCGATCGCGACGGTCGCCGAAGCCATGACCGTGGCGCATGCACTCGGCATCGACGTCTCGACCACCGACCCCGCGATCCCGTGGCGAAGGGCCTGGGAGGGTCTGCCGCACGGATTCAAGGCGTCCATGCTCCAGAGCATCGAACGGGGCGCGCGCACCGAGGTCGACGTCATGCACGGCGCCGTGTGCGATGGAGGGCGTCGGGCCGGCGTCCCGACGCCGATCAACGACACGCTGTTCGCAGCCGTGCGGGGCCTGGAGCGCAACCTGGAACTCAGGTGAGTGCGGCGCGGAGCGCGGTTGCCAGATCGTCGAGTGCCTCATGGGCGCGATGCATGAGCGACCACCTCGCCACGAACCCGTGGACCAACTCGGCCGTCTGGACGAACGCTGGTGCGACACCGGTGAGATGCTCGGCGCGTGCCGGAACGGCACGGCCGTCGCGACGGTCTCCTGGCAGGACGAAATGCCCCCAGAACCACTGCATGTCATCTGCGGTGAGGAACAGACCGGTTGCGTTCTCGCGCATGGACGGGTACGCGGACGGATCGTCGACGATGCACGGATAAATCAGGGCCTGGAGCGCCAGGGCCAGACCTTCGTCACGCGCACGGAGCGCCACGCCGGCGGCGAGGTTGCCGCCGGCGCTGTCTCCGCACACTGCGATCCGGGTCGGGTCACCACCCCATTCGTCCGCATGCCCGGCGAGCCACGACACTGCCGCCCAGCAGTCGTCGTGTGCCGCGGGAAACGGGTGCTCGGGGGCGAGCCGGTAGTCGACGGAGATCACGAGCGCGCCCGTCGATCGAGCGAGGCGCCGGGCAACGTGGTCGTGGCCGTCGACACTCGACAGCACCCATCCGCCGCCGTGGAAGAAGACGACCACCGGGAGCCCCGCCTCGTCGGACGACGCGTACAGCCTGACGGGAACGGTGCCGTGCGCGCACGGCACCGTGAGGTCCTCGACCCGGGCGATGGGGTCGCCCTCCGGTCGGGGCGCGGCGTCGTAGTTGCGTCGCGCGTCGGCCACGGTGCCGGCGGACAGCGCAGGGGCATCCGTGAGTTGGTCGAGGAGTTGGCGGACGTCGTCGTCGAGCGGCATCACACCATCATGCGACACTGGCGCATGGATCTCGTGCTCGGTGACGACGGTCGGTCGCGATGCAGCTGGGGGGTGTCGACGCCCGACTACGTCGACTACCACGACACGGAGTGGGGGTTCGGGACGACGTCGGACGTCCGCCTGTTCGAGAAGATCTGCCTCGAAGGCTTCCAATCCGGTCTGTCGTGGTTGACGATCCTGCGCAAACGCGAGCACTTCCGCATTGCGTTCGCCGGATTCGATCCGGATGAGGTGGCGGCATTCGACGAGTCGGATGTGCAGCGGTTACTCGCGGACGCAGGGATCGTGCGCCATCAGGGCAAGATCAGATCGACGATCAACAACGCAGCGAAGGCGCAAGCGATGATCGCCGAGCACGGGTCGCTCGCCGCGTTCTTCTGGCCGCACGCTGAGTTCGGAGCCGCTGCGCCCGGCGAGGTGCCGGCGATCACCGATGCGTCGACCAACCTCTCGACGCAGCTGAAGCAACTCGGATGGACGTTCGTCGGACCGACCACCCTGTACGCATTCATGCAGGCGATGGGTCTGGTCAACGATCACCTGGACGGGTGCTGTGCTCGCGACCCGGCCGAAGCCGCCCGCCGCACGGCCGCAGGGCAAGTTGGCTGCGGGCCCGGGTGAGACCCGCAGCGCCCCGCCGTCGATCGCCGTTGTCCCAGGTCGGACCGGCACGTTGCTGGCCCGTCATGCTCGCGATGTTGGCGGTGCACTGCGGCGTCCGGTCACGCTGAGTGCACGGACACTTCTGATTGTGCCGTTCCGTCACCGAAAGCGCAAGTGGTCGATCAGACGAGGCGGCGCGACAACTCGACCGCGACCGCATCGCCGACCACCGCAGCGATTTCCTCGGCGAGCGAATCGACCACCCGCCGACTGCCGGTGAACGCCTCACCGCCCTCGGACCGCTCGGTGCAGCACCAGTCCATCGTCTCACCGATCTCGCCCCAATCGGCCCGCTGCCATCGGCGCACTGTGGCGGTCTCGCGCCCGTCGTCGAGTGGCTCCCAGTCGACACGGATCGGGAGCTGCCAGCAGACCGACGGCTTCCACTCGGTCGGCGACTCACCGGCGTCGACGGCACCGATGTGCAGGGCGCAACCCAACTCACCGTCGAAGCCGGGCCGGTTGAGGAAGACGCACGCTCCGTCGACGACCCGCGTCTTGTTCCGTCGGTCGTCGGAGAAGATCCCGGTCGGGCTGACCCCGTGGAGCTGCCACTGCCGAGGGGTCAGCGTCGAGGCGTACGCCGAGACGTTGAGCGCTTCCGTGCGTCCGTCCGCGCCGTCGCCGAGGTGGGCACCGTACGAGCAGCACCCCTGCTGCAACTCCTCACTCGGCTCGGGCAAGATGCCGCGGCAGCCGTCTCCGAAGATGCAGTGCCAGTTCGACGTCATGAAGTCCCGGTCGAAACGCCACACGGTGTCGCCGCCGTCGATCTCGACGAACTCGGCGCCGCTCACGTCACGCCGTCAGGTGCTCTCGGAGGAACAAGATCGCCTTGGGCCAGATCGCGTCGTACAGCTCACGGTCTTGCGTGCCGAGCGCATTGTGCGGCGCCATGAACGCATGACCGGCACCCTCGTGCACCGTGATCTCGACATCCTTGCCCATCGCTTTGAGCTGCTGCTCGAGCGCCTTGGCGGCCTCGGGCGGGAAGAAGTCGTCGTGCTCGGCCATGTGGCCCTGGATCGAAGCCTCGATGTCGCGGTAGTTGGGCTGGTCGTCGCCCTGCGGGAAGCCATAGAACGGCACGGCGGCGACGATGCGGTCGGGGCGATCGGCCGCGAGCAGGAAGGTCAGCATGCCGCCCATGCAGAAGCCCATCACCCCGATCCCGTCGTTGGTGGTGGCGTCGTGGTCGGCGAGGTAGTCGACCGCGGAACTCATGTCGTGGGCGGCGCGCTCGGGCGGGAGCTGCTGCATCAGCTCGCCGGCTCTGTCCATTTCGTCGTGAGCGGCGAGCTCGCCGTGGTACAGGTCAGGCGCGAGTGCAACGAAACCTTCCGCCGCGAGTCGGTCCGCCATCTCCTTGATCCCGCTGTCGAGACCCCACCACTCCTGGACGACGATCACACCCGGCCCACGTCGGCCATCGGGCAGCGCGAGGTAGCCGGAGGCCGTTGTGCCGTTGTTCTGAAAGTCGATCATGGATCCCATCGCGCCACGATACGACACCTACAGTGCTCGCCATGCCAACGCCACCCGTTCTGTGGACGCCGGCCGCCGACGCTCGAACCTCGACCCGACTCGGCCGGTTCCTCACGTTCTGCGAGCAGCGTGCGGATCGGACATTCGACGGGTACGACGCACTCTGGGAGTGGTCGGTCGGCGATGGGCTGTCCGACTGCTGGGCTGCGATCTGGGACTGGTTCGGCGTCGACGCCTCTGAGCCGTACGACACGGTCCTCGACCGACGGGTCATGCCGGGTGCCAGATGGTTCTCGGGCGCTCGACTCAACTACGCGCAGCACGCGATTCGGATGGGCGACGGGCGGACGGACGAGATCGCGCTCGTCGGCGTGTCGCAGTCGCGCGACCGCATCGACGTCACGTGGGGGGACTTGACCGAGCAGGTGGCGCGCGCTCGGTGCGGTCTCCGCCGACTCGGCGTCGGGGAGGGCAATCACGTTGCGGCCTACCTCCCGAACGTACCCGAGACGATCGTCGCGTTCCTGGCGGCATCCAGCCTCGGTGCGATCTGGACCTCGTGCGCACCCGAGTTCGGCGTGCAGGCGGTCCTCGACCGGTTCCGGCAGGTCGAGCCGACCGTACTGCTCGCCGTCGACCGCTACCGGTACGGTCGGCGCGAGGTCAACCGGGTCGAGGAGTTGGCGACGATCCGCGCCGGCCTGCCGACCCTCACGACGACGGTCGTGCTGCCGTACCCCGATGCCGACACCGTCGACGGGACGATCACCTGGGACGCCCTGCTCGCCGAGCACGAGCCGCTCGACTTCGCCCAGGTCGCAGCCGATCACCCCCTGTACGTCCTCTATTCGTCGGGCACCACGGGATTGCCGAAACCGATCATCCACGGCCATGCCGGCGTGCTCGTCGAGCACTTCAAGACGCTCGGCCTCCATGGCGACATGGGCCCCGACGACCGTTTCACCTGGTTCACCACGACCGGTTGGATGATGTGGAACTACGTGGTGTCCGGGCTGATCGTCGGATCGCGCGTCGTGCTGTACGACGGTGATCCGAATGCGAACGGACCCGGGACGCTCTGGAAGATGGCCGCCGACGAACGCCTGACATGGTTCGGGGGAGGGGCGCCGTTTTACACCGCATGCATGCGGGCCGGGCTCGTCCCGATGGACGAGTTCGACCTGACCGACCTCCGTGCGATCGGTTCGACGGGCGCGCCGCTGCCGGCCGCTGCCTTTCGGTGGATCTACGAGGCGGTCGCACCTGATGCGATGCTGTCGCCGTTCTCCGGGGGGACCGACGTGTGCACGGCGTTCGTCGGCGGGAGCCCGATGACGCCGGTGTGGGAGGGCGAGATCCCGACCCGCTACCTCGGGGCGTCGATCGAGGCGTTCGACGAGGAGGGTCATGCGGTGATCGGTGAGCAGGGCGAACTGGTTCTCACCCAGCCGATGCCCACGATGCCGCTCGGGTTCGTCGGCGACGTCGACGGCTCGCGGCTGCGTGAGGCGTACTTCGACGTGTTCCCGGGCGTCTGGCGTCACGGGGACTGGGTGGTGGTGACCGAGCGTGGGAGCTGCGTCATCAGCGGCCGGTCGGACGCCACCCTGAACCGCGGCGGCGTGCGGGTCGGGACCGCCGAGATCTATCGCGTCGCCGAGTCGATCGAGGCGGTCGCCGACAGCCTCGTCGTGCACCTGGAGTCGTCGGCGGCCGACGACCCGGGCACCCTGGTGCTGTTCGTCGTCCTCGACGACGGGGTCGACCTCGACGATCGCGTCAGAGAGCGCATCCGATCAGGTCTGCGAACCGGGCTGTCGCCACGGCACGTCCCCGACGAGATCTACCAGATGCTCGCAATCCCGACGACCCTCAGCGGCAAGAAGCTCGAGTTGCCGGTCAAGAAGATCCTGCGGGGCGCCGACCCCGACGAGGCCGCGAGTCGCGGGGCACTCAAGGACCCCACCGCGCTGGATGCGATCGTCGAGATCGCTGCGCGCCGGTCGTTACGCTGACGTCGTGACCCAGATCTACCTCGACCGGCTCGACCGTGTCCGCGCGGCGATGATCGAGCAGGACGTCGACATGCTCCTCCTCTCCGTCGGCCACGACCTGCCCTATCTGACCGGCTACCTGGCGATGCCACTCGAACGCCTGACCATGCTGGTGGTGCCGCGCGACGGCGACGTCACCTTGCTGATCCCTCGCCTGGAAGCCCCGCGTGTCGACGACCAGCCGGGCGTGTTCGAGCTCCTGGCGTGGGACGAGACCGACGACCCGACAGCGATCGTCGGACAGTTGGCCGCAGGTTCGCGCTCGGTCGCGATCGGCGATCAGATGTGGGCCCGCTTCCTCGTCGAGTTGCTGCCGCATCTGCCGACGGCCACCTTCCGACGAGCTGTCGACGTCGTCGGTCCGCTCCGGATGTCCAAGGACCAGGCTGAGATCGACGCCCTGGCGGCCGCCGGTGCGGCCGTCGACCGGATCGCAGCGGAGCTCCAGGCCGGCCGCATCCCGCTCGTCGGACGGAGCGAGGCCGAGGTGTCGGCCGACCTGTCGGCGCGGATCGTCGCCGAAGGCCACCAGCAGGTCAACTTCGCGATCGTCGCCGCCGGCGAGAACGCAGCCAGCCCCCATCATCACGCCGGCCGCCGGATCATCCGCGACGACGAGATCGTCCTGTGCGACTTCGGCGGCACGATGGATGGCTACTGCTCCGACATCACCCGGTGCGTGTTCACCGGCGAGATCCGTGGAGAGATCGCCGAGGCCTACGCGGTCCTCCACGAAGCGCAGGCTGCGTCGGTCGCCGCAGCAACGGTCGGCACGCCGTGCGAGGACATCGACCGCGCCGGCCGATCGGTGATCGCGGATGCCGGGTTCGGGGACTACTTCGTGCATCGGACCGGGCACGGCATCGGCCTCGAAGCGCACGAAGACCCTTACATCGTCGAAGGCAACGGCCTGCCACTCGCCGCCGGGCACGCATTCAGCATCGAGCCGGGAATCTACGTACCGGGCCGGTGGGGCATGCGTCTCGAAGACATCCTCGTCGCCGCCGACGACGGCCCGATCCCGATGAACCGGGCCGACCACAACCTCCACTCGGTCGGCTGACGCCCTCAGATTCCGGGATCGACCTCGGTCGCGAACGAAGCCGGGTCGACGTCGTTGGAGAACGACACCAACTGCACGGTGACATCTGGCCCGATGTACCGGGCCAGCACGCCGTCGTCGAGCGCGCAGTACAGCTTGTCGCCGCCGAGCACCGGCACCGTTGCGCAGACCGCCGGACGATCCGCGATCGTTTCGGTGCGCCCCTCGCTGAAGCCGACGCGACGGGCGGCATCGATCGCCAGGCGCGTGGAGAACCCATCGGACCAGAACCGGTTCGTGATGTTGAGGTCGCTGATCCGGGTGTCGTCGATGTACTCGACGCAGTCACCCGCCGAACGGCGACACGTCTCGGTCGATGTGCCGTCGGTCAGATAGTCGACGTCACCGATCGTCACCCGACCTCTGCCGTCGAGCTGCCGGACGATCGCCGGGGTCGCTCGGGTGGCCGAGGTCGGCGTGATCTCGTAGGTGGCGGTGAAGTTGACCGAACCCGCTCGGTCGAGTCGTTCGATCACGACGGCAGCGGCAGCATCGTCGACCACGGGGGCTTCGGCGAAGCTCGGGCGCGGGCCGGTCGCGCACCCGGCGAGCAGGGCCGAGATTGCGATGACGCAGGCTCCGAGACGTCGGGGGGTTGCCGGCATGGAGGGGTCAGGCTACGGCGTTACCCTCCGCCATCGTGATTCGCCTCGATGCTGCCTCGGTGCTGTTGCAGTGGGCGGTCGGCGGGATGGCGTTCTGCTGGTTCACCACACGTCGCCGCGAGGTCGGGCTCGGTTACGGCTGGCTGCTCCGTGCGACGTTCGGCCTGCTCGCCGTCGGCGCAGCCGTCGTCGGGTTCCGGTACGACACGGTGCCGGTACGGGAGGCCGCATCGCTCGCGGTCGCGTCGACGTGCCTGCTCGCGCTGATCGTCTCGGTTGTCTGGCGGCGAGCCGGCGTGAGTGGCCAGCATCTCGAACACGATCGACGATCAGCGCGAGTGGCGGCGATGACCGGCATCGAGCGGACGGCATCCACGGATGGACGCGGGGGCCAGGAGTTCCCCCCGATCCTGGACCTGATCCCCGTGCTCGTGGGCGCCGTCGGGTTGGTCGCAGCCGCATTCGACGCCGCGCCCGACGGCGGATGGTCGACGGCGGTCTCGGTCCTGCGAACGCTCGTGGGCGCGGTATTCCTCGGGGCGGTCACCGACGCGATGCTGCTCGGCCACTGGTATCTGGTGCAACCGGGTCTCCCGCGGCGGTTGCTCAACGAGATCGTCGCCGCGCTCGGGTGGGTGTGGCCGATCGAAGTGATCGCGCTGCTCCTGCCGACGGGCATGTTCAGCGTGTGGTCGGGTGCCGTCGACGACGGGTGGGGTGGCACGCTCGGTTGGTTCTGGGGCGCGTGCGCGGTGAGCACGATCGTGCTGGTGTTCGTCACCCGGGCGGCGCTCAAGGAGCGTGAGTACTCGGCGGTGATGGCAGCGACCGGTTTGCTCTACTTGGCGATCCTGACGGCGTTCGGCACCGATCTCGTCGCGCGCGCCGTGCTCGACGCCTGATTTTCGCCGCCAGTTCGGGCATGATGGGGCCATGCCCCGCCCTGTCTGGACCGGCACGATCAGCTTCGGCCTCGTCGCGATTCCCGTCAAGCTCTACAACGCCGTTCGCAAGCAGAGCGTGTCGTTCAACCAACTCGACGACCGCACGATGGCTCGCATCCGGTACCGCAAGGTGTCGGCGCTCGACGGTGACGAGGTGCCGGACGACCACATCGTCAAGGGCTACGAGATCTCGAAGGATCGGTACATCGTCGTCGACCCCGACGAGCTCGAACCGTTCATCCCGTCGGCGACGAAGACCGTCGATCTGGAGGAGTTCGTCGACCTGGACGAGATCGATCCCGTGTTCTACGACAGCGCGTACTACGTCGCACCGGGGAGCAACCCGAAGCCGTATGTCCTGCTCGCCCGGGCGATGGAGGAGAGCAACAAGGTCGCGATCGGGCGGTTCGTGATGCGCAACAAGCAGTACACCGCGGCGATCCGCGCCGAGGACGGCAAGCTCGTGATGTCGACGCTCGCGTACGCTGACGAGGTGTTGGACCCGTCGGCGATCGACGAGCTGCGCGAGCTCGACGAGGTCGAGGTCTCGAAGAAGGAGATCGCGATGGCCGAGTCGCTGGTGGCGTCGCTCTCGGCCACCTTCGAGCCGGACCGGTATCGAGACGAGTATCGGGAGCAGGTGCTCGACCTGATCAAGATCAAGGCCTCGGGCGAGGCGTTCGAGCTGCCGGCAGCGGTCGCCGAGAAGCCGAAGGTCGTCGATCTCATGGCCGCCCTCGAGGCCAGCGTCGCCAAGGCCAAAGAGGCGCGCGGACGGCACCCATCGACGAATCAGCCCGCCAAGAAACCTGCGGCCAAGAAGAAGCCGGCCAAGAAGGCGACCAAGAAGGCCGCTGCGAAGAAGACCGCGTGAGCGAGCCGGTCGAGATCGATGTCGAGGGTCGGCGGATCTCGATCAGCAACCTCGACAAGGTGCTCTATCCGAGCGGGTTCACCAAAGCCCAGGTGATCGACTACATGGCCCGGATCGCGCCCGTCGCGGTCCCGCACCTCACCGGCCGTGCGCTCACGTTCCGTCGGTACCCGAACGGCACCGACACGAAGGGATTCTTCGAGAAGCGGTGTCCCGGTCACCGTCCACCGTGGGTCGAGGTCGCGCTCGGGCCCGGCGATCGTGCCGGAGGGATCGAGTACTGCCGCATCGACGAGACGGCTGCGATGGTCTGGGCCGCCAACATGGCAGCGATCGAACTGCACGCACCGATGGCGCTCGCCGTCGACCTCGCCGTTCCGAGGACGCTCGTGTTCGACTTCGACCCGGGTGCGCCGGCGGCGATCGCCGAGTGCTGTGAGATCGCACTGGCCGTCAAGGTGATCCTCGATTCGGTCGGTCTGCGAGGGTGGTGCAAGACGTCCGGCTCGAAGGGACTCCAACTCTATGTGCCCCTCAACACGGATTCGGCGAGCCACGAGGCCGCAGCCGATTTCGCGCTCGCGGTCGGGCAGGTGCTGGAGCGGCAACTGCCGGGGCGGGTCACGACGGTCATGGCGAAGGCGGAGCGACCCGGCAAGATCTTCGTCGACTGGAGCCAGAACGCCCATCACAAGACGACGATCGCCCCGTACTCCTTGCGGGCACGCGCCGAACCGACGGTGTCGACACCGGTGACCTGGTCCGAAGTCGAGCAGTGCGCTGACGCAACCCTCGACCTCGTGTTCACATCGACTGACGTGCTCGCGCGAGTCGAGCAGTTCGGGGATCTGTTCGCAGAGATTCTCACCGTCCGTCAAGAACTCCCTGGCTAGCTCACGCTCCGTGCTCGCAAAGGCACCGACGGTCGACCCGAGGGTGCAATGCCGCGCAAGTCGCGACATGATGTACACCGTGAGACTGCGATGTTGGGACGTGGGCCGCCGAGCGGCACTGATCGGGCTGTTCGCGATGGTCGCGTCCGCATGTGGCCAGGCGCGGTTCGCAGCGCCGCCCCCACCTGAGTTCACCAGCGGTGAGCGAGCCGAGCCGACCCTCGTCGCCGACACGGTCGCTCCGCACGCAGAAACCGCGGAGTTCCTGCTCGATTCCCTCGCCGGCGACGCCGAGGACGTGAATGTCGACCAGATGACGATGGTCGACGACGCAGGAGTCCTGTCCCCGAACGTGTCCGGCTGGCAACGGTTCGACGACACCCTGTCGAACCGGATGATCCCCGCCGACGTCAGCGTGTCGGTCGCCGTGATGATCGACGGGCAGATCGTCCACAGTGCAGCATTCGGAGGACGGGTCGCGCTCGACAGCGAACCGACCGAGACGACCGACCGATTCCGGATCGCGAGCATCTCGAAGACGATCACCGCGATCACGACGCTTCGTCTGGTCGACCGTGGGGTCCTGACCCTCGACGACTCCGTCGGTGCGATCCTCATCCAGCACCTCGGCCTGACCACGTTCGACCCTGACGTCGATTCGATCACCGTGCGCGAACTGCTCAGCCACACGGCCGGCTTCCCCCAGCACGAGGGAACGTTCTTCTCGAACGGCGCGAACTCGTGCGCGGATGCAGCGATCAAAGGGCTGTCGGTCGACGTGTCGAGCGGCAACGGTTTCCGGTACTCGAACATGAGCTACTGCGTGCTCGGAATCCTGATCGAGGCCGTGACTGGTAAGAACTACGAGCGTGTCGTCGACGAGGAGCTGCTCGGGCCGCTCGGAATCACGGGTATGCGACTGACGTCGACGTACGACCTCGGCCCCGATGAGGTATCGCACCACCCGTCGCCGAACCGCAACTTCATGGAAACGCTCGGCGCAGCCGGAGCGTGGAACGCGACGCCATCGGATCTCGTCAGGATCATCAACTCGGTCGATCCGTCGACGGCGGGGTGGAAGGCACTGTCCCCGGAGACGATCGGCATCGTTCGGTATCGGGTGCCCAACGGCGGGCCGCCGTCCGGGTACGGCCTCGGAATCATCAACTACGACGGCGGCGCATGGGGCCACACCGGCACGATCGAGCGCGCGCACTCGATGGTGCTCGTCCAGCCGGACGGCGTGACCTGGGCGATCTCGGTGTCCGGCGACTACCCGGGCAACACGCCCCAGTTGCGCAGCATCGTGCGAGATGCCCTCGCCAACGGTTTCCCCGCTGCGTGAGAGGATTGCGCATGGAACTGTCGCAGCATGGGCGTGATGTCGAGTCGGTGATCTCCGATCTGGAGGCGAAACGGCACGGTGACGCCCGATGGCAGGACGGCAGGACGTTCGGCATGGTCTACGACGGTGGACCGAGCGTCCACGCCGTGGCCGAACGGGCGGCGATGCTGTACCTCCACGAGAATGCCCTGAACATCAAGGCGTTTCCCTCACTCGGCGAGATCCAGTCAGAAGTGGTCGCCTGGACGGCCGGTCTGCTGCACGGCCCCGACTCGGTGGCCGGGTTCCTCACGAGCGGCGGGACAGAGTCGATCCAATGTGCGGTGCTCGCTGCTCGCGAACGCGGTCGGGCCGAACGCGGCATCCGCGACGGCGAGATCGTGGTCGCAGCGTCTGCCCATGCGGCGTTCCACAAGTCCGCCCACATGTTCGACATGACCATCCACACGACACCGGTGCGCGATGACTGGACGGTCGATGTCGACGCGATGGCCGAAGCGGTGAACGCCAACACGGTGCTCGTCGTCGGTTCGGCGCCGCAGTACCCACAGGGTGTGATCGATCCGATCCCGGAGATCGCCGCGCTGGCTGCGACCGTCGATGCGAACTGTCACGTCGACGCCTGCATGGGCGGCTTCGTGCTGCCGTTCGCCGAGATGCTCGGCCGGCACGTGCCGACGTGGGATTTTCGTGTCGACGGCGTGCACTCGATCTCGGCCGACATCCACAAACTCGGCTACGCCCCGAAGGGGGTCTCGGTGATCCTGCACCGCGACCGGACATTGCGGAGCTATCAAACCTGGTCGTTCGACGGATGGCTCGGTGGCTTCTACGGCTCTCCCAACCTGCAGGGCACGCGATCCGGCCTCCCGATGGCGGCGGCGTGGGCGGTCATGCAGCATCTCGGCGTCGACGGTTACGTCGACCTGACCCGAACCGTGCTCGACAATGCCGACCGAATGCGAGCCGGTATCGGCGACGTGGAGGGCATCCGTGTGCTCGGCGACGGCGACCTCCACCTGATCGCGGTGGCGAGCGATCCGTCGGCGGACGATCCGATCGACGTGTTCGCGCTCGGTGACGCGCTCCTGGCTCGCGGGTGGCACCACGACCGCCAGGGTCCGCCCGACTCACTGCACTCCACGGTGAGCAACTCCAACACCGGTTCGATCGACACCTACCTCACGGACATGCAGCAGTGCGCCGAGTCGGTCCGCGGCACGGCGGCGACGGACCGCAGCACCACCTACTCGACCGTCGACTAGTCCGATGACGACTCGACGTCGGCGTCCGCGCTGACCACGGCGAAGTTCTCGTCGAGTTGCACATCGACCTGGCGCCCGTCGTCGAGTGTGACTTCGACCTCGTACAGGCTGTCCTCGTCACCGACTTCGGTGCCGGTGACGCGCCCGCCACCCATGTGGTCGAGTGCGACCTCGCTCGCACGGGTGAGCGCATCACCCTGGATCGGGGTGTCGGAGTCGGCGCCCTGGCCGGCGAGGACGGCGCCGCCGACGGCGATCGCGGCAACAGTGCCGATCGCCGAGACGGAGATGATGATGGTTCGTCGGTTCATGAGACCGACCGTACCGATGCCTTCCTGACGCCTGGCTGACACCGGGAACCTCGCCGTGGCTGTCGCTGTCAGCGAGGAGTCAGGTTGACCGGCCATGCTGTCGGGGTGAAGGTGCTCGTCATCGACGACGACGAGAAGACGGCGGCCGCGATCAAGCGCGGCCTGGAGCGAGAGGGCTACGCGGTGGACGTCGCCCACGATGGGCTCGACGGGCTGTGGATGGCCGCAGAGTCGGGGGCGGAACTGATCGTGCTCGACGTCATGCTGCCGGGGATGAACGGCTATCGGGTGTGCCGAACCCTTCGCGAGCGCGAGATCTGGACGCCGATCCTGATGCTGACCGCAAAGGACGGCGAGTGGGACGAAGCCGAAGGGCTCGACATCGGGGCCGACGACTACCTCGTGAAACCGTTCTCCTTCCCGGTGCTACTCGCTCGGCTGCGTGCGTTGGCCCGCCGGACGAGTGATCGTCGGGTTCCGATCGGCATTGGCGATCTCCGCATCGACGTCAGGTCGCGGCGGGTATGGCGCGACGACGCCGAGGTCGCGATGACTGCCCGGCAGTTCGATGTTCTCGAATACCTCGTCCGCCGCGCGGGCCAGGTGGTGTCGAAGTCGGACATCATCGACGGGTTGTGGGCCCACGATTACGACGGAGATCCCAACATCGTCGAGGTGTACGTGAAACGGTTGCGGCGCGCGATCGACGAACCGTTCGATCGCCACTCGCTCGAGACCGTTCGAGGGGCTGGCTACCGCATCGTCGATGACCGGTTGCACTCGTGAATCGCCGGTCGATCCGCTGGCGGATCACGGCGATCGCAGCCGCCATCGCGCTGGTCGTGCTCGCACTGGTGGCGGTGATCGTCGTGACCGTCGTCGGGTCCGAGCTGCGCCAGAATCTCGACCGGTCGCTGGCGCAGCGTGCCGATCAGATCGAGGCTGCGGCGCTGATCGACGCCGGCCCAGCGCTCGCCAACTCGGCGAGCCAAGATCGGTTCGCGCAGGTCCTCGACGGCGATGGGGTCGTCCTGTTCTCGACCGACAACGTGGCCGGTCTGCCGGCGCTCGCCGACCTGCCGAGCGACCGCCAGGAGGCGCGCAGCCGTTCGGATGTGCCGATCGAGGATGACCTCTATCGGGTGCTCGTCCGGCGGTTCGACGTCGTGGGCGGCACGCAGTACGTCGTGGTCGGAGAGAACGTCGACGACGTCGCCGACAGTGTTCGTGCGCTGGAGCTCACGCTGGCGCTCGCGTTCCCGGCGGCCGCGCTGGTGCTGGCAGGTTCGGTCTGGCGACTCGTGGGCCGGACACTGCGGCCGGTCGAGGACATCCGGCGGCAGGTCGCCGAGGTCGGACTGGAGGATCTCGATCGCCGAGTGCCGACGCCGGGCACCGACGACGAGATCGACCGCCTCGCCACGACCATGAACGACATGCTGGACCGTTTGGAGAACTCGGCGATTCGACAACAGCGATTCGTCGCTGACGTCTCGCACGAGCTCCGGACGCCGCTGACCCGGATGCGGACGTCGATCGAAGTCGATCGGGCCGACCCGGCCGCCGACCTCCGCGGGACGTTGGACAGCGTTCTCGACGACTCGATCGACATGCAGCAGCTCGTGGAGGACCTGCTGTTCCTCGCCCGTCACGACGCCGGTTCGACCCCGATCCGGGCCGATCTGGTCGATCTCGATGTCGTCGTCTTCGATGAGGTCCAGGATCTGCGGGCAACCGTCTCGAATGGGCCGCAGATCGACATCGGGGGCGTGACCGCAATCGGTACGGTCGGCGATGATCGCCAGCTGCGCCGACTCGTCCGCATAATCCTCGCGAACGCCACTCGCTATGCATCGAGTCGGGTGGACGTGTCACTCGAGGGGGGCCCGATCGATGTCACGATCACCGTGACCGACGATGGACCAGGGATCGCGCCGGCCGATCGTGACCGAGTATTCGAACGATTCGTGCGGCTCGACGAGTCGCGCGATCGCGGTCGTGGCGGCACCGGTCTCGGGTTGGCAATCGCCAGCGACATCGCCAACGTGCACGGCGGCACGATCCGGATCACGGATCGACCGGGCGGACCTGGCACCCGGGTCGTGGTCACCCTGCCAGCGACGAACCGGCGGTATGCCGACGAATGAACCGGTCGGCACCGCGTCGGGCATGCTGGTGAGGTGAGCTGGCGCTGTGCAATCGCGGTCGACGTCGGTGGCACGTTCACCGACATCGCACTCGCCCGCACCGACGGGCGTCGGCACACCGGAAAGGTCCCGTCGGTTCCAGCCGACCCATCCGCCGGGGTCTTCTCCGCCGTGAATGCGGTTGCTGACGAACTCGGCATCGACGCCCGCGATCTCCTTGGTCGTTGCGACCGCTTCGTGCACGGTTCGACGGTTGCGACCAACGCCGTGCTCACCGGCAATCTGGCGCGCGTCGGCCTGATCACGACAGCGGGCTTCCGGGACTCGCTCGAGATACGGCGTGGGATCCGCGATGATCAATGGGACCATCGGGCCCCCTGGCCCGACGTGGTGGTGCCCCGACATCGACGACTGGGCGTTCCCGGCAGGATCGGCGCGGACGGCGTCGAAATCGAGTCGCTCGACGACGATGCCGTCGAGCGCGCGATCGACGTCTTGCGGAGCGAACAGGTCGATGCGATCGCCATCTGTCTCCTGCACAGCTACGCCAACCAGCGTCACGAGCAGCGCGTGGCGACACTCACGAGGAAAACGTGGCCGGGCGCGCTGACCACGCTGTCGAGCGACCTGACACCGCACCTCGGTGAGTACGCCCGCACGTCGACGGCCGTGGTCAACGCCGGATTGGTGCCGATGGTGGGTGGATACCTCGCGCGACTCGCAGACGGCCTGACGACGAGGGGGCTTGCCGGGCCGCTGCTCATGCTCCAGTCGAACGGTGGCACCGTGCCGCTCGACGCCCTGGCGGCTCGCCCCGTCGACCTGGTGCTCTCGGGGCCGGCCGCCGTTGGCGGCGCAACGCGGCGCCTTGCCGCGATCAGCGATGCGATCGTCACGATGGAAATTGGTGGCACGTCGTGCGACGTTGCGGTGAGCGCGCAGGGGGCGGTTCCTGTCGTCGATGGCCTCGTCGTCGGCGGCTATCACCTCGACGTACCCGCGGTTGACGTCCATACGGTCGGCGCAGGCGGAGGCACGATTGCGTCGGTCGATTCGGCGGGAATTCTGTGTGTCGGCCCTGCCGGAGCGGGCGCCGACCCGGGCCCGGCATGCTACGGCCGCGGCGGTGAGCGGCCGACGGCGACCGACGTGCACCTGCTCCTCGGCCGGCTTCGGCCAGGTCCCTACGCAGGTGGCAGCGTCTCCCTCGACGCCGACCTCGCCGAGCGGGCCGTTCGCGATCATCTCGCAGTGCCGCTGGGCGTCGACGTCGAAGACGCAGCGATCGGCGTGCTCACGATCCTCGAGCAGCACCTCCGCCACGCCGTCGAGACCATCACCGTCCAGCGCGGTCGAGACCCGGCCCAGATGACCCTCGTCGCGGCCGGCGGCGCCGGAGGGCTGCATGGATCGTCCGTCGCCCGGCGGATCGGCTGCCGACGATTGATCGTGCCCGCCGAGGCCGGCGTCTTCTGCGCGCTCGGGATGCTCGACTGTGATCTGCGTCGTGACGTCTCCCGGAGTGTCGTCGGACGCCTGGACGATCTCGGCCCGGAGCGGGTTCGCGACCTCGTGCGCACGGAACACGGCCGTGCGCTCGAACTGGTCGCGAACGAGTGGCCTGCGGGCATCGACGCGACTCCGAGTTGCTGGGTCGATCTGCGCTATCCCGGCCAGCTCTGGTCGGTCCGCGTCAGCGTCGACGACGTCACCGTGAGGGACTTCGCCACGCTGCGAGCCGACTTCGAGCAGGAGTACGGTCGCCTGTACGGGCACGTCCAGCCGCAGGGTGCGCTCGAACTCACCGGGGTCGGCGTCGCGATGCTCGGCACGCTCGAACCGTCGGCCCCGGTCGTCCTTCCGGTCCGCCCACCTGCCCGACCGATCGAACATCGTCGCTGCTGGGTCGACGACGCGACGGGCTGGAATGACGTTCCGGTCTATGCCGGTGAGCAACTCGGTGCCGGCGCGGAACTCGACGGCCCGTTCATCATCGAAGCCGCCACCACCACCGTGCTCGGTCTGACCGGCGACCACCTCGTCGTCAACGAAGCCGGAGATCTCGATGTGACCGTCACATGAGCGACGACCCGATCAGGTTGGCCGTCGTGCAGGCGCGACTCGACCATCTGTGCCGCCACATGGGCTGGGTGATGACTCGAACGGCGCGCAGCCCGATCTTCAGCCAGAGTCACGACTTCTCCTGCTTCACCACGACTCGGGACGGCACGCTCGTGTCGACGGCCGACGGCATCCCGATCCACACCGGCGGCGGCGGTTTCGCCGTGCGGGCGGTGCTCGACCGCTTCGGTGCGCGCCTCAGCGACGGGGACGTCTTCCTGCTCAACGACCCCTACGTCGCGGGCGGCAACCATCTTCCCGACTGGGTCGTGATCCGACCGGTCTTGTCGAACGACGAGCTCGTCGGGTTCTGCTGCAATCGCGCCCACCAGAGCGACATCGGCGGCGGGGCGGCAGGCACCTACAACCCCGAGGCGACCGAGATCTTCCACGAGGGCCTGCGCCTGCCGGTGATCCGCCTCGTCGAGGCCGGGGAGCTCCGCGACGACGTCTGGGAGCTGCTCCTCCTCAACAGCCGGACCCCTGACCTCCTCGACGGAGACCTCCGGGCGATGCTCGGCTCCACTCGGATCGGAGCGGACCACCTTCGCGGGATCGTCGACGATCTCGGAGTCGGCGCCGCGATTGCGTCGTTCGACGGGGTGTGCGCCCACGCCGACCGTCGCTTCCGGGAGACGATTGCCGCACTGCCGGACGGCACCTGGCGGGCCGTCGAGACATGGGACGACGACTGCTTCGGACCTGTCGACCAGCCGATCAAGATCCACCTCTCGCTCACCATCGAGGGCGAGTCGGTCACGGCGGACTTCACCGGCACCGATCCGCAGATCCGCGGATTCAAGAACAGCGGGTGGGTCAACACCTGGTCCGCGGTGTCGATGGCGCTCGCATCGTTCTTCGATCCCGACCTTCCCCGCAACGAGGGCACGTTCCGGTGCGTCGAAATGGTGGCCCCCGAAGGCACGATCGTCAATGCCCGGCCGCCGGCGCCCATGACGATGAACACCGTCATCCCGGCACACGAGATCATTCATCTCGTGTGGCGCTGCCTCTCGCAGGCCGACCCGAATCGCTCACTCGCCGGTTGGGGCAAGAACATCTTCGGCGTCACTGCAGGCGAACGCAACGAACAGCCGTACGTGTTGTATCACTGGAACGCAGCCGCAGGCGGTGGGGCGACGCCGGAACGCGACGGCTTCAACCAGATCGGCCACCTCATCGCGCTCGGCGGGCTCACCCTGCCCGACGTCGAATTCACCGAACAGCGCTACCCGGTGCTGTTTCGACGTCAGGAGTTCCGGACCGACGGGGGCGGAGCGGGCAGCCGGCGCGGCGGAACCGGGATCGAGTACGAGATCGACGTGCTGACACCGGCGCGCTGGTCGTTCCGCGGGGAGGGTCTCGGCGCGCCCACCGGGTGGGGGAGTGACGGCGGCGGCGACGGCGCCGGCGGTGAGATGGTGTTGCACGATCTCGACGACCCGACCACCGAACCGTTCATCGCCCCGAAGTACGGTCTCGCCGACCTCTCGGCGGTCAGGATGATCGCGCGATCACCCGGGGGTGGCGGGTGGGGCGATCCGCGCGCACGCGACCGTGAACTCGTGGAACGCGATCTCCGGGACGGCGTCGTGTCCGCGGAGGCGGCACGCGACGTCTACGGCTACGACCCGGACGAGCGTTCGTGAAGGGGCCCGACGACCTCATCCGAGGAACGGCGAGCTTTGTCGCCGATTTGCCGTTCGACGGCCTCCACGCCGTGTTCGTCCGATCGGACACCGCGCACGGCGTGATCGCGAAGATCGACACCAGTGCGGCGCTGGCGAGCCCCGGAGTCCACAGTGTCGAGACGGCGATGACGATCGGGCTCGGGCCGTTTCAGCACGTGGCACAACTCGACCCGGCGATTGCGCGCTGTCCGCTGGCGGCGGGGACGGTTCGGTACGTCGGAGAAGCAGTCGCCGTCGTCGTCGCCGACAGCCACGCAACTGCGGTCGACGCTGCGGAACTCGTGGAGGTCGATATCGAGCGATCGACGCCGATCCCGACACCTGCGCCCGACTCGCCCGCCATCTACGGCTCGACAACCTCGAACGTCGTCCACATCCTGGACGACGGCCCTGACGTTGCAGACCCGACCGCCGACTCGGCCCACGTGGTCGAGATCGACATCGTCAATCCGCGGCTTGCATCGGCACCGATGGAGAACGACGGGATCGTCGCCGGACCGAGATCCGATGGTGGGCTCGATGTCTGGTGCACGTCCCAGGGTGTCCACGACATCCGGACCGAACTGGCCACCTACCTGGGTATCGACGCCGCACTCGTGCGCGTCCGGTCCCCGGCGGTCGGCGGCGGGTTCGGCGGGCGGGCGACCGCCCCCGTGGAGTTCGCCGTGGTCGCCCACCTCGCGCGAACACTCGGTCGTCCGGTGCGGTGGATCCAGACGCGGAGCGAGAACCTGACCGGGATGCCGCACGGTCGTGGCGTCAGGAGTCACCTCCGCCTCGGCGTCGCCGCCGACGGCACGCTGAGCGGTCTCGACGTCGACGCGATCGCCGACGCCGGCGCAACCGGACATGTCGGGAGCCTGCTCACCGGGAGCATGCGCCGCCAGATGGTCGGTCTGTACCGCATTCCTGCGCTGCGATGGCGCAGTCGCGCCGTGCTCACCACCACGACCCCCGTCGGGGCGTATCGCGGCGCCGGCCAGCCGGAAGCCAACCACGCGCGCGAACGTGCCATCGATGTCGCGGCCCTGCGTCTCGGTCTCGACCCGATCGAGTTCAGGCGTCGGAACCTGCTGCGCGTCGACGAGTTGCCGACGACGCAGCCCGGGGGCGTCGAGTACGACGCTGCCGACCCGGTCGGCGCGCTCGACCACGCCGTGCAACGGGCCGACGTCGCAGGATGGCGCGAAATCCAACGTGAGCGGCGTGCCGTGAGCGACCATCGTGAGATCGGAATCGGGGTCGCCTGCTACGCGCAGACGACGGGGCGGATGCTGCCCGTCGACTCTGCGGCCGTCCGGATCGAACTCGACGGGCGCGTCACCGTCGCCTGCGGCAGCCCCGGGCACGGCCAGTCGCACGACATCACCTGGGGTGCGATCGTCAGCGAGCGACTCGGGGTCGACGTGGCCGACGTCACCGTCGTCGACGCCGACACCGATGCGATTCCGACCGGCGTGACCACGGGGGGCTCGGCTGCCTCGCAGGTCGTTGCGTCGGTGATCGCGACCGTGTGCGACGACGTCGTCGAGGCAGCGAGGTCGATCGCCGCCGACCTCCTGGAAGCAGCGGTGGCGGACCTGATCGTCGTCGCCGCCGAACCCGGTCGGCGGGCGGGTCTCGCCGTGCGTGGCGTTCCCGCTCGGCGTGTGACCTGGGCCGAGATCTCCCAGGAGGCCGCCGCTGAGTCGACCACTGGTTGCCTCGCAGCGACCCGCACCGAGTCGGTTGCCGGGGCCGCGCACCCCTACGGTGCACACATCACGGTGGTCGAGGTCGACACCGAGACCGGGGCAGTCACCCTGCTCGCCCACACCGCGGTCGACGACTGTGGAACGGTGCTCCAAGCAGCAGTGGTCACCGGCCAGCAGCACGGAGGGTCGGTGGCGGGTCTGAGCCAAGCGCTGTTCGAATCCGCCACGTTCGACGACGACGGGTTACCGGAAGGCAGCACGCTGCTCACGTACCTGCTGCCGAGCGCCGCCGATCTGCCGTCGCTCGACGTGCACACCATGTCGACGCCCACCGACCGCAACCCGCTCGGGACGCGAGGGATCGGCGAGAACGGCTGCAACGGCGCGACGGCCTCTGCGCACAACGCAGTGATCGACGCGCTCGCCCGATTCGGGATCGAACACATCGACCTCCCCCTCACTCCTGAGCGGATCTGGACCGCCCTTGCCTCAACCTCCGTTCGCCAGGGTGCGCTCGACGGCTGACGTGAGTCGGTCGGCGATCTCGTCCAGCTCGGTGTCGGTGACCGACAGCGGGGGCCCGAGGAGGACGGCGTCGCCGACGGCACCGTCGACGGCCGAGGTACACGGATAGACGGTCATCAGACGGTCGAAACACGCCGTGGTGACCCGTTCGGCCACCGACTCCGAACGGGCGAACGGCGATCGATCGTTGCGCTCGGCGACGAACTCGACCGCGGTGAGCAGCCCCCGACCCCTGACGTCGCCGACTCGCGGGTGATCACCGAGTCGCCGACACAGCTCGGCGCGCAACCGGTCGCCCTTGGACCCGGCGTTCTCGACGAGGCGCTCGTCGACCATCACGTCGAGGACCGCGTTCGCCGCTGCGGCGCCGATCGGGTGATGTGACCAGGTGAAGCCGTGTACGAAGTTGCCGGCCTTCGTCACGGTGTCTGCGATCTCGCCGGCCACGAGGCACAGGCCGAGCGGCCAGTATCCGCTTGACGCGCCCTTCCCGGCCGTGATGATGTCGGGGCGGATCCGGTCGTGGTCGGCGGCGAACCAGGAACCGGTTCGGCCGAACCCCGTCATGACCTCGTCGAGGATCAGGAGGACCCCATGTCGCTTGCACATCTCGGCGATCGCCGGCCAGTAGCCGTCCGGTGGCAGCGCCGCGCCGAGCGTCGCCCCACTGATCGGCTCGCCGACGAACGCGGCGATCTGATCCATTCCGGCGTCGAGCATGATCCGTTCGGTTTCCGCGGCCAGCTCCGCGCCGGTGCGGTCGTCCCGGTACCGATTCGCCGACGGAACCCTGAGTGTCCGGCCGATCCACGGCTCGTACCCGGCGCGGAGACCGGCGCGATCCGAGGCGTCGAGGACGCCACGCGTGTTGCCGTGGTACGCGCCGGAGCGCGCCACGATCACATGACGATCCTCGCCCCGGGCGAGGTGATACGAGCGCGCCAGCTTCAGAGCGGTCTCGTTCGCCTCGCTCCCGCCGCTGACCGGGAACACCCGAACGTCGTCGATCGGCACGATGCCGGCGACCCGATCGGCGTACCGGTGGAGCGCCTCGGTCGTGAACTGGGTGGCGTGCACGTAGTCGACAGCCGCCGCCTGCGCCGCCATCGCGGCGACGACCGCCGGGTGACCGTGCCCGATCGAGTTGGCAATCGCGCCGCCCGACGCATCGAGGTACTCGACCCCGTCCGCCGTGACGATCGTGCACCCACGAGCCGCCACCGCAACCGGCCGCCCGGCAGCTCGCTCGAAGACGTGATCGGCCACGGCGTCCTCAGTTGATCTGGCGCGCCTGATCGCCCCAGAACGGTTCGCGGAGCTTGAACTTCTGGAGTTTGCCGGTGGCGGTCCGGGCCAGCTCGCTGCGGAACTCGACCTTCTTCGGGCACTTGTAGCCGGCGAGTTTCTGCTTCGTCCAGGTGATCACGTCCTGTTCGGTCAGGTCGGAGCCCGGTGTGGTCACGACCAGCGCAGTGACGAGTTCACCCCACTTCTCGTCGGGAATGCCGATCACGGCGACTTCGGTGACGTCGTCGTGCTGGAAGATCGCATCTTCGACCTCGATCGACGAGACGTTCTCGCCGCCCGTGATGATCACGTCTTTCTTGCGGTCGGCGATCGTCAGGTAGTTCGCGTCGTCGATGTAGCCGCCGTCGCCGGTGTGGAAGAACCCGTCGCGGATCGCCATCTCCGTCTGATCCGGTTGCTCCCAGTAGCCGGCCATGACCACGTTCGAGCGAGCCAGGATCTCGCCCTCGGCATCGACCGCCATCTGACATCCGATCGCCGGGGCACCGGCTCGGTTCAGCTTCACGGCTCGGTCGGCGGGTGAGAGGTCGTCCCATTCGGAGCGGGTCCGGTTGATGGTCAGGAGCGGGGCCGTCTCGGTCAATCCGTAGATCTGGACGAACTCCCACCCGAGTTCGGTCTCGGTGCGCTCGATCGTCCGCGTGGGCGGCGGGGCGCCGGCCACCACGATCCGCAACCGGCCGCTGCCGGGGATCGGCCCATTCCACTCCGCCGCTGCGTCGAGGATCATGTTCAGCACGGCGGGTGCGCCGCACATCAGCGTGACACCGTGCTCATCGATCCGACGCAAGATCTCGGCGCCGTCGATCTTGCGCTGGATGATGTGCGTGCCGCCCATGCCCGTGACGGCATACAGCATCCCCCAGCCGTTGCAGTGGAACTGGGGGAGCGTGTGCAGATACACGTCACGATCGCTGACGCCCATGTGCCACCCGAACGTCGTGGCGTTGAGCCACACGTTGCGGTGGGTCAGCTGGACGCCTTTTGGCCGTGCGGTCGTGCCCGAGGTGTAGTTGATCGTGGCCGTCGCGTCTTCGTCGCCCGCCCACGGCTCGGGTTCCACGTCGAACTTCATCAACACCGCATCGCTGTCGTCGCCGATCGTCCACTTCATCTCGCACTCCACCCCGGCGAGATCCTGCTCCAGTTCCGGATCGACCAGTAACACCCGCGCACCCGAGTGGGCGATGATGTACTTCACTTCCTCGGCCACGAGTCGGAAGTTGATGGGCACGAGGATCCGACCCGACCCGCTCACGCCGAACAGGGCGGTGAGCAGCCGAGCCGAGTTGTGGGACACCATGGCAACCCGCTCGCCGGGCTCGATCCCGAGCGCGTCGAGGCCGGCGGCGAGTGCGTTCGACCGCCTCGCCATCTCTCGGTAGGTGATCGAACCCCACGAGGCAGCGGGCTGATCGGGCTCGTCGACCACTGCGACGCGGTCGGGATACAGCGCCTCCGCCCGGCGGAGATAGTCGTTGACCGTCAGCGCTACGTGCATGGGACGAAACTAGTGCGTCGACCCTGCCATGGGCTCACGCAGCCTGATCGGCGCGGGCTGCCTGGCGATCAGCGAGCATCCGGCGGATCTCGGCGATGTGGCGCTGACCGCGGCGGCGGGTATCGGCGTCGAGGCGGAACTGGACCGGCACCGTCGACGACGGCAGCAGGGTCAGTTGCTGGGGAACGTCGTTGTCATTCATGCCCTCATCATGAACGAGGGGTGTGACAGAGATGTCAGACCGAATTGACCGTGACGACCGAAACGACCACGCTCAGCGCGATCACCGCCACCGGCGCGGCATACCCCGCCCAGGTCGGAAGGTTTCGGTGCCGGGGTGCCATCACAGCCAGGGCACAGAGTGCCCCTGCAGCAGCGCCACCCAGGTGACCGCCGATCGAAATTCTCGGGAACAGGAACGTGATCACCAGGTTCATCACCAGCAGCGAGCCGATCGAGGTGTTCAACGGGTTCGCACCGTTGAGGTAGTACCCGACGAACGCCAGCGCCATCAACCCGAACACTGCGCCCGACGCCCCCGCCGAGATCGCACTCGGATCGTCGAGCAGCAACGAACCTGCCGATCCGCCGAGGAGCCCGGCGGCGTACACGAGGAGGAACTTCGTGCGACCGAGCGACGGCTCGAGCATCTGACCCAGCATGTAGAGCAGATACATGTTGAATCCGATGTGGATCAGCCCGAAGTGCATGAACCCGGACGTGACCAACCGGTACCACTCGCCCTGCACCTGCAGGAATTGCTCGTTCAGACCGAGATCGACCTGGGCCTGGGTGAGGTTGCCCGACAGGCTCTGCGGATCGCGGATCGTCGTGTAGACGAACAACAGCACGTTGACCGCGATCAGGGTCATCGTCACCATCGCCGGCTGCCGTGCGTTCCAGAACCGGGCTCGGGTCCTGACGTCGGGTCGTGCCGCTTTCGCACATTCAAGGCAGTGACTCCCGACCGATGCCTGGACCAGGCAGTCGACGCACGCCGCCTTGCCGCAGCGCGTGCAGCGCCGACCGGCCTCCCGATTCGGGTGGCGGTAGCAGACCTCAGTCGCCGATGCGGGAGGAGGAAGAGGGAGATTCATCGGCCACGACGGTATTCAGTCGAGCCCGGCATCCCACCACGCCCGCAGATGGGTCCACGGGTAGATCCCTGTGCTGTGGCCGTCGGACCACGTGATCGAGATCCCCCAGTTTCCGTGCATCTCGGCTCCGACGGCCCCGATCGACGAGCCCGCGTACGCGGGCGTGTCGACATCACGGCGACCCCGGCAGGTCGCACACGGGCATGCCTGACGGAGTTCGAGCAGCGGAAAGGTGCAGATGATGCCGTCGTCGTACTCCACCCGCAGCTCACGGTCACGTTCGAGTTCGACGTCGACGACCTGGGGGTCCGGCACACCGGCCAGGGTACCGGCAGCTATTCGACCAGCATCTGGGTGACGAGCTCGCCCCGGCCGGCGGGCCGACCGAACAGGTGACCCTGCACCAGATCGCACCCGGCGGCGCGCAACCGTCTCAGCTGTTCGAGGCCCGTGACGCGGTCGGCCACGACCTCCATGTTGAGCGCGTGCGCGAGCAGCACGAGGGCCCTCACGACGCGCGTGTCGGCCTCGGAGGCGCCGCTCGGGAGCGCCAGACTGCCATCGAGTTTCAGGACGTCGGCCCCGATGTCGGTGAGGAGCGAGAGGGCGTTGGATCCGGTGCCGAAGTTGTCCAGGGCGATTCGAACCCCGACCCGCCGCAGGGCCCGCACCGATCGCACCACCTCGTCGGTGTCGCTGCCGAGCAACGTCGCCTCACGCGCCTCGAGCACGATCTGACGTGGCCGCAAACGGTATTCGCGGAGGAGATCGACGATCCGGTTCACGAACGAGCTGCTGGCCAGCTGCAGGCGCGAGACGTTGACGTGGACGGCGAATCGGGCGCCGACGACGCCGTCGTCGATCCACTGACGGGTCGCGATGCAGGCCTGCTGGATCACCCAGTCTCCGATCGCCACGATCACTCCGGTCTCCTCGGCCACCGGAATGAATTCGCTCGCATCGATCCGGCCGCGCGTCGGATGCATCCATCGCACGAGCGCCTCGGCAGCCTCGGCCCGCTCGGAGACAGCGGAGAAGATCGGTTGGTACTCGACTTCGAGCTCGCCGTCGCGCAGCGCCTTGGAGAGAGCGGCTGCGAGCTCGGTGCGAACCTTGGCCCGCTTCTGGAGGTGCTCGGTGAAGATCGCACACCGTGCACGTCCGGCCTGTTTCGCGGCGTGCGCGGCGGTGTCGGCGCGCGAGATCAAGCGCATCGCGGCGTCGTCGGCGTCGAGCAATCGCAGGTCGGTGTCGGTGATCGCGACGCCAACGCTGACCGACACGTCGAGTTCGAGCTGACGGATCGTGAGACGGCCGGTCAGCGCGCCTCGGACCCTGTCGGCCAGATCCATGGCGACGGAGCTGTCGGGCACGGCGTGGCAGAGCACGATGAACTCGTCGCCGCCGAGGCGGGCCACGATGTCGTTCGGTCGCACTGCAGTGGTGAGGCGCTTGGCCGTCGAAGCGAGCAAGCGGTCACCCACGTCGTGGCCGAGTGCGTCGTTGATGTCACGCAGTCGGTCGACGTCGATCAGCAGGATTGCGACTTCGCCGCCGTCTTCTTCGATCCGTCGCATCGCATGCGTGGTTCGGTTGATCGCGGCCGACCGGTTCAGGAGGCCGGTTGTCGCGTCGTGTTCGAGCAGGTGCAGGATCTCGGTGATCCGGTTGCGGTCGTCGGTGACATCCCGGCACAGGACGGCGATGAAGCCGCCGTCGGTCATTTCCGGGTCGTGGCGCACGAGCACCGTCGTCGCCTGGATCGAGGCCGGTGCGCCGGGCACGGCCAGGTCGATGTCACCCTGCCAGACGCCGCCCTCAGAGTCGCTGAGCAGACGTTGCGGTACCTGATCGAGCACGGTCCTCAACGACTCGCGACCGTCTGCGCGGCCACCGGGAACGGCTTGGGTGCGGAACAGCTCGTCTCCGGCTCCGTTCGCATCCAAGACAGCGCCGTCGAGCGTGGTGAAGATTGTGGCGATGTCCGCCGCGTCCACGAGATCGCGCAGGGGTGCGAGCGCTTCGATCGCGCCGGTTCGTGGGGTTGGTTGGTGGGAGATCAGGTGGTCTTGGGTCATGGTGGTGGTGTTCACGGATCGGTGGTGACGACACCGAAGACGGACGCTTGCTCGATCGTCGTGGCTTCGAGTTGTGCGATCACATCGGACGCACCAGCGTCATCGGCAACTTCCACCTGCTGGTTGAGCGCGTAGAGCGTGAAGCGGTAACGGTGTGTCTCGCCGGAAGGAGGGCACAGCGGTTCGAACGGCCGCTGACCGGCTGAATTGACCCATTCGAAGGCGACCTCGGGGAGCTGACCCTCGATCAACCCGGGCTGATCGGGTTGGATCGCGTACACGACCCAGTGGACGAACCCCTCGGCATCGTCGTCGACGACCGTGACCGCGAGCTCGATCGTCCCGGCCGGTACATTCGTCCAGGTCAATGCCGGTGAGACCCCGTCGCCCAGACACGTCTGGCGCCCCGGCACGGTCGCTCCGTCGACCCATGAGGCCGTCAGGGCCAATGGCATGATGGCCGACGGGGGAGCGGTCGGCTCCGGCGGGAGGCTCGATTCGACGACCGGAAGTTCCGGCGGGTCGTAGATCGGGGTCTCGAGGGTCTTGCCCGAACGGTCGCCGCACGCGCCCAGCACGAGTGCCGCAATCACCAGCAGGAGCACACGAGATCGCACCCGACGGAGCGTAGCGAGGCGGCGGATAGCGTGGTCGCCGATGGCCGAGACGCGAACAATCCTGACCGTACACGCCCACCCGGACGACGAAGCGTCGAAGGGCGCGCCGACCCTGGCGAAGTACCACGCCGACGGGGCCACGACGATCCTCGTGTGTTGCACCGGCGGCGAGGAGGGCGATCTCCAGAACCCGACCCTCCGCGAACCGGGGCAACCGTTCCACGGCCTGACGCCCGAACAGGAGAAGGAACTCGTCGTGTCGATGCGGGCGGGGGAACTCTCCAAGTCGGCCGAGGTGATCGGTTTCGACGAGGTGGTCATGCTCGGGTACCGCGACTCCGGGATGGCTGATTCCGAGCCGAACTCGCATGTCGACTGCTTCCATCAGGCCGACCTCGACGAGGCGACGGGCCGACTCGTGGAGATCATCCGGCGGACGAAGCCGCAGGTCATCATGACGTACAACGACGACCAGGCCGGCTATCCACACCCGGACCACCTCCGCGTCCACGACATCTCCGTCCTCGCATTCGAGCGGGCGGGTGATCCGTCCTGGTACCCCGAACTGGGTGACCCGTATCAGCCGTTGAAGATGTACTACTCGACGTGGAGTCGCCAGCGACTGGTGCTCGTGCACGAGGCGCTCCTCGCGCGGCGCGGCGAATCTCCGTTCGACGAGGGTTGGTTCGACCGACCCGACACCGACCACAGAATCACGACCAGGATCG
The DNA here is from genome assembly GCA_039921745.1 of Ilumatobacteraceae bacterium. Taxonomy (GTDB): domain Bacteria; phylum Actinomycetota; class Acidimicrobiia; order Acidimicrobiales; family Ilumatobacteraceae; genus Ilumatobacter. The sequence goes on from JBDSBE010000001.1 coordinate 38,208, forward strand.
ACGTCGGCGGCTACCTGTGGGCCCGCACACAGTCGCTGATGGCGCACGCGACCCAGGTCGACCCGACGGCGGGCTTCTGGTTCGGGCTCGACGACGACGAACTCGCCGACGTGTACCCGCACGAAGACTGGATCCTGGCCCGATCGCTCGTCGGCGATGCGGTCGGCGAGTTCGAGACCGATCTGTTCCAGGGGATCGAGGTCGTCACCGACGCCGGTGCGCAGGTCTCCTCGTGAGTGTGCAGTATCGGGTGGTCGTCGCCAAGAAGGACGAGCGCGCCGATGGCCCCGATGATGCCGACATCGTGCTCACGGTGCCCGTCGCAGTTGCGACGGCCGGCGACTTCGACGCAACGATCGAGTTCATGCGAGGCCGTCTCAAAGCAGTCGGCCACAGCGGCCGGGTCCTCGACCTGTTGAAATCCGGCGACGCGACGACGGCGCTCAGCCGGCTCGCATCGAGTCTCTGAGCTCCCGGTAACCGATCAGTCGGGCACCGGCCTGCTCGATCCGATCGGCCAGGGTCGGGTCGGTGACGAACGCGTGATCGTCGATCCACTGCTCGGCGTGGGGTGTGAGCGCCCGGACTTCCGGCGTGTCGATCGCCGGTTGCACGTGCAACTCGGTGACGCCGACCTGGAGATCGGCGAGCGCCCGGCCGACCCGGTTGCGCGAGCCGGCGCGCCAGTCGTGGTCGAAGTGGTCGGGGAACACGATCCCCTCGTCGCGGGCGAGCGCGCGGAACGGGAAACCAGCCTGCTCTGCTGTGATGGTCGACGGCAGACGGATCGGGAGTCCGAACTCGCACGCCACGTCGACGTAGATGCCGAAGAACTCCGGGCGCAGCGTGATCGCCGTGAGGTGTGGTGCCAGGTGGGTGACGTCGATGCCCCAGGCGATCGCGCGGGCGATCTGGGCCGTCAGCTCCCGGTACACCTCGTCGGGATCGGCGTGTTCCCAGAGGTCGTCGATGCTGCGCGGGAATCCGCCTTCGCCCGACAGGAGCGATGGGGCGTGCGTGACGGGCCCCCAGCGGTAGGTCGCATGCTCGGCGTTGAGTGTGAGGTGCACCCCGATGTCGTCGGTCGGCTCGTACAGATTCGCGGCGTGCTGCGCCCACGGAGCGGGCACCATGATCGACGCGCACGTCGCGACCCCGTTGCGGATCGCGTCGTAGACACCGACGTTGGCAGCGTGGCACGAGCCGAGGTCGTCGCACGACAGGATCACGAGCTTGGCATCGGCGTCGTACCCGAGTCGTTCGGCGAGTGAGCCCACGCCGGAGACGCTATCGGTCGGCCGCCGTCGGCGTCAGAGGGATGCGACGGCGTCGAGGAGGCGATCGACGTCGTCAGTGCCGAGGTAGACGGCGATCCCTGCCCGAACTGCTCCGTCGATGCCCAGCGTGTCCATCGCCTCGAGCGCGTAGTAGTGACCGTCCCAGACGGCGATCTGGCGCTCTGCGAGGGCGCGTGCCGCCTCCTCGGCGGTGTGACCGGCCACGTTGAAGGCGAGCGTCGGTGCTCGGTCCTGGACGTCGTGCGGGCCGTAGACGGTGACCCGGTCGTCGGAGAGCAGACCGTCGAGCATGCGGGCGAACAGCGCCGTCTCGTGGTCACGGATCGTGTCGAGACCGGTCTCGATCAGGAAGCGGGCGGCGGCATCGATCGCAGCCAGGGACTCGTACGCCGTGGTCCCGAGTTGGAACCGGCCCGGCCCCGTCGTCGGCGCGGGACGGACCTTGTACGCATGGAGTTCGTCGATCAGATCCGGTGCGATCCACGTGATGCCGGCGTGCGGGCCGTACCACTTGTACGCACTGGTCGAATAGACGTCGCAGCCGATCGCCGACAGGTCGACGGGTGCGTGCGGGGTCAGGTGCACGCCGTCGACCATCACCCGCGCGCCGGCGGCGTGGGCGGCCGCGGTGATCGCCGTGACGTCCGGCATCGTGCCGATCGCGTTGCTGGCACCCGTGACCGCAACCCATCGGGTGCGATCATTGAGGAGCGATGCGACGTTGTCGACCGGGAGCCGGCCCGTCTCGGCGTCGAAGTCGGCGAACTGCACGGTTGCGCCGGTGTCCTCGGCGACCAGCAGCCATGGCGAGACGTTCGAGTCGTGATCCAGTTTCGTGCAGATGATCTCGTCGCCCGGGCCGAGGTCGTGACCGATCGCCCTGGTGATCGAGAACACATTCGACGTCGTCGACGGCCCGAACATGAAGCACGCCGGGTCGGCGTGGAGCAGTTCACCCATCGTTTGCTGAGCCTGGTCGGAGAGCGCATCACATGCCGCGGCAGCCGCGAACACGCCGTGGCTGTTCGCATTGTTGCCGCTGCGCTGCCAGCTCGATGTGGCCTGGATCGCCGTGTCGACCACCTGGGTCCCGGCGGGGCCGTCGAAGCGCGCCCAGGCGGAGTGGTCCCCTTCGGTGATTGCCGGGAATCGGTGTCGCAGATCGGTCATGGCCGACACTGTGGCACATGTGTCGTTATCCGGCGCATGCCGACCACAGCCCAACGTCGTCGGCCTCGGCGTCTCGGGCGGCGTCCACCATCCGATCCGAGAAGATGACGTTCGGTGGGATCGTCAACGGACGGGCGTAGCCCTGCCTGACGATCTCGTAATTGACGAAGATTCCGTCATCGACCCGGTACACGTAGGCCAGGATGCGCCCGTAGTCGTCTCGCCCGACGACGTCGCGTTCGAGCCGGACCGGCGTGCCGACCGGCAGCAACGTCGCGGTGTACGACGTGGCCTCGTCGCCGAAGCACTGCGCCGGCGCCCCCGTGTCGCGGCGCGCCTTCTCCGGCGTGTCGATTCCCGTCAAGCGGACGCGTTCTTCGCGCCCGTCGATCATTACGTCGATCGTGTCGCCGTCGACGACGTACTCGACCGTTGCGTTGGCGCCCTCCGGCAACGACACGGCCGGTTCGGGATCGGTGCATCCGGTTGCGACGAATGCGATCATCACGCACCAGCCCACGATGCTCATCACGACGTCGTTCTCTCCACGTCAGCAGATCTCGGTGCCGTCCGGCCGGAACGTACTCCAGTGACCGCTCACATCGCGGTGCGTGGTGTAGCCGGCGTTCTTGCGCAGGTTATGGCGACGGCACATCGGGCCGCCGTTGTCGGGGCAGGTCGATCCGCCTCGTCCGAATTCGGTGAGATGGTCTGCGTCGCAGTTCCCGACCCGCACCCGGCAGCCGGGATGGATACATCGTCGGCTGTGGAGCATCACGGCCTCGCGAGCGGAACCTCGGAACAGTCGTTGCCGTCGACCGAGGTCGATCACGGCGCCACTGCTGTCGCACACGACTCGACGGACGTGGCCCTCGAAGGCGATCTTGACCGCCAGGATCGGGTCGACCGCGATGCCCGTCGTCGTCTCGCAGCGGCGATCACGCAGGAGCATCGACGACGGCTCCGCAGGTGCGAGTGGGGCCGGGAACACGCCGATCCTGATCAGCATCTCTTCGAAGGTCGAGGCGTCCATCATGACGTTGAGCGTCGGCACGGGTCGCCGACTTCCCGGCGGGGCGCTCGCCGCCGCCCGGAAGATCGCGATCAGGGCATCAGCGCGGCGCTGGGCGTCGGTGCGGGGGAGCGCCGCCTTGCAGACGTCGTCGTCGAGTTCGGCGCGTGTGTGCTCCCAGTCGGCCAGGAACTCGGTGTCGCAGAACCGGTCGAAGATCTCCTTCGCCTCGGCCGCGTCGGCTGCGCCGAACTGCGCATCGACGTGGCCGACCCCGTCGAACACCGTGACGTGGGCGTTGCGGGCATCATCGCCCGCCTCGAACTCCTGATGGGCGCCGTCGACGTCGGTGATGACTTCCCACCGACGCACGAGCACGCGGAAGTCGTCGTATTCGAGCCGCTGCGATTCGGTCGCCAGGAAGCCGGTCACGTCGCCGATCAGGTCGCCGACCCTCGGATTCGCGGCCGCACGAGCGATCTCATTGGCGTGCGCAAGAGGCAGCCGCCCGACCAGCAGCAGCTCCGCCAGGTCGGCGTGGTCATCGAGCAGACGGGCGAGTTGCATGTGTTGACGGCACTCGCCGTTCGACCAGCTCAGTTCGGCCCGCAGCTTGCCCCACATCGTTGCGTGCCCATCGATCGCATACAGCTTGCGTCGATCGATCTCGGCGAGCAGCAGCGCCTCTTGGGCGGCGAGCGCCCGCCGCCGCTCCTCGCACTGGCGCAGCCGCGAGTCCAGTTCGCCGTCGCCGGCCCCGGCGATGTTGTCGACGAGCTTCGAATCCATGCCCCCATTCTGACGAAAGGGTGTCACAGAGATGATGTGATCTCGCCACGGTCTGCCCCCCGGAAGAGTTCCACTCACGATCCCCGATGGTCAAGTGTCCGCCGTCGGCGTCAGATCCGTTCGATCAGAGTACCGGTGCCGAGGCCACCGCCACAGCACATCGACACGATGCCGTAGCGACCGCCCGTGCGTTCGAGTTCGTACAGGGACTTGGTGAGCAGGAACGCTCCCGTTGCGCCGAGCGGGTGACCGAGTGCGATCGCTCCGCCGTTCGGGTTCGTCTTCGCCGGGTCGGCGCCGAGTTCCTTCTGCCAGGCCAACACCACCGAGGCGAATGCCTCGTTGATCTCGAAATTGTCGATCTCGTCGATCGTCAACCCGTTGCGTTCCAGCAGGCGAGCGGTCGCATCGATCGGCCCGGTGAGCATCAGCACCGGGTCGACGCCGACCAGGCAGGTGTCCACGACGCAAGCCTTCGGGGTCAACCCCAACGCAGCGGCCTTCTCCTCGGTCATCAGCAGCACCGCGGCGGCGCCGTCGGAAATCTGCGAGGAGTTGCCGGCGGTGTGCACGCCATCCTCACGTGCGACGGGTTTGAGCCCGGCGAGTTGCTCGAGTGAGGTGTCCCGCATGCCCTCGTCACGGGTGACGGTGTGTGAGGCGTCGGTCCGGTTGCCGTCGTCGTCGAGATCCGGAGCCTCGATCTCGACGTACTGCCCGTCGTACCGACCCTCGGCCCACGCCCGCGCCGCCCGCTCCTGGGACGCGAGCCCGAATGCGTCGGTGTCGGCCCGGGTGATGCCCCAGTGGTCGGCGATCCGCTCCGCACCCTCGAACTGCGACGTCATCTCGTACTGCTCGAAGTACGACCCGGGGATCGGCACGCCGAGCCCGAGTTTGCGTGACGAGTTCGATCCGATCGGGATCCGGCTCATCACCTCGACCCCGCAGCCGATCGCGACGTCGACGACACCTGACCCGACGAGCGACGCGGCCAGGTTGGTGGCCTGCTGACTCGACCCGCACTGTGTGTCGACGGTGGTCGCCGCCGTCTCGAGCGGGAGTCCGGCCGACAGCCAGGCCGTGCGGGCGACGTTGAAGCTCTGCTCGCCGACCTGGCTGACGCACCCGCCGACGACCTGCCCGACGTGAGCCGGGTCGATGCCGGTTCGTTCGATCAGTGCCGACTGGACCCTGGCGAGCAGCTCCGCAGGGTGCATCGACGACAGTCCACCGCCGCGGCGGCCGATCGGGGTGCGGACAGCGTCGACGATCACGACGGAACGTGGAGTTGCGGACATGTGCCGAATCGTATGAACTCCCGTCGGCGGTCGGAAAGTCGAGCGGTTTGGCGCCCGCGATCCGCGGGCACCGCTCGCCCATGTCCGAACATGATCCATCGAAGTCCCTGTCCGAACTCGCCAAGCCCGGTACGACACTGATGGTCGCGACCCGCGATCAGGGCACCGTCGAATCGCGTCCGCTCACCGTGGCCGAGGTCGAAGGCAGTCGGCTGTCCATTCTCATCGACACCACCGCGGACTGGTCGGGTGGCCTCACCGACGGCGATTGGACCCATGCGACGATCAGCGACACTCGCCACAACGACTTCGCGTCGATGACCGGCACGCTCTCGACCGACACCGACTCCGCTCGCATCGACGAGTTGTGGAACCCGTTCGCCGACGCCTACTTCCCGGACGGGCGCGAGAGCCCCGGCATCGCGATCATGGACATCGACGTCGAGTCCGGCAGCTACTGGGATTCCCCCGACGGTCGGCTGGGGTCGGTCATCTCGCTCGTCAAGGCGAAGCTCGGCTCGGCCGAGCAGGCAGGGGAGCACGGCGACATCACCCTCGAATGATCACCGGCGACTGATCAGGCTCGACTGATCAGGCGTCGCAGCGATGCAGCGTCGCCGCGAGGTGATGCTGCAGGGGCCGGCCGACGGCTGCCATCCGCACCGTGTAGTCGAGCGTGTCGCCATGACATCGGAAGGTCCGCTCGATCGCCGTCACCGATTTCGCCGACGACGACAGCGACACCGACGACGAAGCGACGTCGATCACCAGTGTGCCGTCGGCGTCGATCCTGAGCGTGCCCTCCTGCACCTCGGCGATGCCGGTCGGGTGGCTGATCACCAACTCTGCGGCACCCGCCGCAGGGAACCGCCAATAGCCGGACTCGGCGTGCAACGGTGCCCCGCCTCCGCCCCCGTCCTCGTCTGGTGTGGCGGCTCGGGTGCGTTGACCGTAGGCGAGGAATGGTTTGCCGACGTGTCCGAACGTGACCGTCTCGACGTAGTCGAACGACGGGATCGTCGGATACTCGCCGTGGCCCCGACCGACCCAGGTGCCGACCAGGCCGGCGACGTCGGTCAGATTCGGATGGAGATCGGGCATCAGCTCACCAGCATGTGTGGTCGAAGTTCGTTGCGTTGGCCGGCGGTCCAGTCGGCGACGAACGTGAAACGGTCGCCACGGATGATCGTGACTCGCCACTCGACGGGATCGCCGTGGTACGTGCCCAGCCGCTCGAGCGAGAACACCGCCTCACCGTCCGCGAGCTGGAGCGATGCCTGCTCTTCGGCCGTCGGGACGCTCGGATGGATTCGTTCCCAGCCGGCGTTCGGTCGCATGCCGGCGACCCGTTCGAGTTCGTTGTACAGCGATGTCCGCGTGAAATCGACCTGGAGGAGTGGCTCTGCGATGTCGGCCGGTAGCCACGTCCGGTCGATCGCGAGCGGTTCGTCGTCGGCCCAGCGGAGGCGGTCGAGCAGGACGAGCGGCGCGTCGGGGGCCAGGCCGAGCTGTTCGGCCGCTTCGGCGTCGGCCACCTGGACGAGTGCCCGCACGTCGCTGCGCTGCGGGACCCCGCTCTCCTCGACGACCTGGAAGAGGCTGTACAGCGACCCGAGCGACCGTTCGAACGTTCTCGGGTCGACCGACGTCCCCACGCCTCGCGCGCGACGCAGGATGCCGTCAGAACCGAGTTGGCTGACCGCGTGACGCACGGTGTGTCGGCTGACCGAATAGATCTCCATCAATTCCCGATCAGTCGGGAAACGTTGCTCGAAGTGGCCGGCTTCCATCCTTCGTCTCAGCTCCGCGTCGAGCTGTGCCCACAGCGGCGTGGACGCATGTCGGTCGACTGCGTGTGCCTGCTCGGTGAAGTCGTCGTCGGTCGCCATGTCCCCTCAGTCGAGACGATAGGCGCTCGGCTCCGGTTTGAGTGGACGTGCGTACCAGAGCGGTCGGCGCAACCCGCCCGGGCCCGGCGCCGGACGGGTCTTGCCCAACCAGTCGTGATAGGCCGCTCGGGACTGTTCGGTATCGACGACCACATCGCCGTAGGCATCGCCCGGCGCGGCCGGCGTCACCCGTACCCGCTGATGCCAGCACTGCATGCCCGAGATCGGATCGGGTTGCACCGAGAAGGTGAGGTTCTGGTGCACACCGGTGTCGTTCCACCAGATCCGCTTGGTGTCCGGGTCGCCGCCCTCGGCTCTGGTGCCGGAGTCGTACGCCTGCATGCCGTGATCGCGCGTCAGCTTCCAACGACTTCCCTCGTGATCGATCGACGCTTTGCCTGACCCCCACGAGCGGGCTTCGTCCTCCTCGATGCGCCAGCGACCCATGTGGTGCGACGCGGCGACGACGCCGGGTCGGATGCCCTCGGTGCGCCACGCCGAGATCACGAAGTGTCCGATCCGGGTGGTGATCCGCACCAGGCCTTCCTCGGCGATGCCCAGCTGTTCCGCGTCACTCGGGTGGATCCACAGCGGGTGCCGGTGGCTCAGTTCGGAGAGCCACTTGGAGTTCGCCGAGCGGGTGTGGATCAGCGTCGGGATCCGGAACGTGGGGAGCAGGATCCGCTCGTTGCCGGCCAGGTCGAGATCCTCCCAGTGGACGTGAGACGGGATCCAGCCAGGGGTCGCGTGCTCGGGCCAGCCCCAGTCCTTGAGGGTCGTGGAGAACAGTTCGAGCTTCTTCGACGGGGTCGGGAACCCTTCCTTGAGCTCGCCGTCGATCTCGATCGCCGGGGAACCGTCGCCCAACTTTGCCAGCGTGAGGCCGTCGAGGGTCTCGTCGGTGCCGTCCCAGGTCCCCGCCGTCCCAGGCTTGCGGTACACGCCGCCGTCGTCCTTCGTGCAGCCGTCGACGGCTGACGGATCGACCGGCTGCTCGTACGGTTCGTACATGTCGCCGGGCACGGCATAGGCGCCGCGATCGCGCATGTACTCGAGCGGGGTCACACCAGCGGCAGCCGCGTCCTCGGCCAGCCCGGGCACGCTGTCCGCGAACATCCGGCCGTAGTACTCGTCGACGCCCATGGGCGTACCCGGCCGCTCGTCGCTCTCGAAGAACTGGCGAATCCCGAGCGAGCCGTCCGGGTCGATCCTCCACGACAGGTCGACCCAGAACTCGTTCTCCTCCCAGACCTCACCCTTGTTGAACTCGTGGGTGCGGCGCTCGGGGCCGATCTCGGTCCCGTCCTTGCGGCCCTGCAGTTCGGCATAGCGACGCATCACCGGTTGACGGAACCCGATCCAGCGACCGGCGTGGGTCTCGAAACTCGCCACGTCGTGGCGTTCCGAACCGACGCCCATCGGCAGCACGAAGTCGGCGTACCACGACGTCTCGGACCAGGTCGGCGTGAGTGCGACATGGCACTCGACCTTGCTTTCGTCGGTCAGCGCCTCCATCCACGAGAAGCCGTCCGGGTTGGTCCAGATCGGGTTGTACACCCGGCTGAAATACGTGTCGAGCTTGCCGCGACCCTCGTTCAGGAAGTGGGGGAGCAGGATCGACATCTCGTGATAGGCGAGCGGGTACTCCTTCGGCCACGACAACTCGTTCCAGGTCGTGATCTTCTGGCCGCCCTTCGGTGGGTGCGGCACGAACTTGTTCCAACCGTTGCCGGCCGTCCCGCCCTTCGTCGCCACCGAGCCGGTCAGCACATTCAGGAAGAACAGGCACCGCGCAACCTGCCAGCCGCCGAGGTTGCCGGCACCGGCGGCGCGCCAGTTGTGCGACGCGAACTTGGTCGGGTGGGCCCCGATGATCTCCGCGATCTCGCGGATGGTGTCCGCGCTGACGCCACTGACGTGCTCGGCCCGTTCGGGCGTGTAGTCGGCGTACGCGTCCAGCAGCGCCTGCTCCATCGAGTCGAACTCGAGCGGCAGATCGGGTCGGGTCTCGGCGAGGTACGTCTCCCAGTTCACCCAGCGCTCGACGAAATCACGCTGCCACGTGCCGTTCTCGATCAGCAGGCGGGCGATCGCGAGCAGCATGAACGGTTCCGTGCCGGGCCAGGTGGCGAGCCAGTAGTCGGCCTTGGCGCCCGTGTTCGAGAGGCGCGGATCGACGCAGATCACCGTTGCGCCCTTTGCCTGGCCTTCCATGATCCGCTGCGCATGCGGGTTGAAGTAGTGGCCGGCCTCGAGGTGGGCCGAGATCAGGAAAATCACCTCGGCGTTCGCGAAGTCGCTCGACGGGCGGTCGTGGCCCATCCACGACTGATACCCGATCCGGGCATTCGACGAGCAGATGTTGGTGTGGCTGTTGTGACCGTCGACGCCCCACGCCTTGAGGACCCGTTCGGTGTACCCGTCCTCGCCGGGTCGGCCGACGTGGTACATGATCTCGTTGGTGCGGCCCTCCTCGAGCGCCGTGCGGATCCGGGCGCCGATCTCGTCGAGCGCCTGATCCCAGGACACCCGCTCCCAGCCGCCACCACCGCGGGGCCCGACCCGCTTCATCGGGTAGAGCACGCGCTCGGGGTCGTCCACCTGGTTCTTGGTCGCCGGGCCCTTCGCGCAGTTGCGGCCACGGCTCGCGGGATGCTCGGGGTTGCCTTCGAATTTCGCGATCTCGCCGGTCTCATTGTCGATGAACGCGGTGAGCCCGCAGGCGGCCTCGCAGTTGAAGCACGTCGTCGGTATGACCATGTAGTTGCGTTCGACCTTGTCGGGCCACGCCTTCGAGTCGAGTTCGGTCCAGTCGTGCCAGCGATCGTGCGGCGGATGAGAAGCAAGTGTCATGAGATCTCCTGGGCGTAACGGATGGTGTCGGATACCAACCGTTACGCCTGAAACGGGTCGAGCATCGGTGTGACCGAACGGTTGGTATCCGACACCATCCGTTACGAGAGGGGGACGGACTGGCCGGCGCGCACGAAGCTGTCTTCGTAGGCGAACATGCCGAACAGGGCGGCGGCACCGGCGCACGCGGCCGGCCACGGGCTGGTCGTGTCGGTGACCAGGGTGAACGCCAGCAGGGCTGCCGGAACGACGATGCCGTTCAGGATCCCACCGAACCAGAATTGGCCGGCGAACTCACCGCGGGTCATCTCGAGCGTGGCGAGTTCGACATGGCGGGACCCCTTCGACCACAGCTCCGTCGCGATCAGCAGCGCGAGCGCCCCGAGCGCCGCCACGAACACGATCGCGATCGTCCGGGCCTCGGGGATGTCCATCACCACGTCGAGGATCGCGAAGGTGGCGCCTCCGGCGACGACCGCTTGGGCCAGCAGAATCGGCAGCAGCAGCGGCGTCTGCCACAGGTCACGACCCTCGCACTGTCCGAACAGGAATGCGGTGTAGCCGGCAACACCAGCGGCGAGGAGCGAGACGGGGAGGGCGAGCACCTGCAGCGGGCCGCCCGCATCGGCGAGACCGAACAGGCCCCACAGCCCCACGACCCCGGCAAACGCGCCCAGGATCCACGCTCCGCGCACCAGCCATGACTGCGTGTTCGATCTCGTCAGGATGTAGAAGAACCGCTTCGGTTGCTTGAGGTCGGTGATCAGGAGCACGCCGGTGATCGCGGTGAAGATGCCGGCGAGCACAGGTGGCACCACCCCGACCGCGGCCTGCTCATCGCTGTGGCCCATCACGACGAGCAGCGACGCGATCAGCATCGCCCCGGCGGCGACGGCCTTGGTGACCAGATACCCGGACACCTTCGACCCCCACGTGGTCTGGTGAGCGGTCGTGTACGTCGTTCGGGCCACCACACCGAGGCCCGAGTGCTCGGCCATGGTCGGGGTGATCGTGGAGTGCGCCTTGGTCGTGTCGGCCCAGATCATCCCGTCGACCGCGATTTTCGTGCGGGTCGGATCGAGCGAGGCCTGCGACGCTCCTCGGTAGAACACCTTGGGGTTGGTGCCCTGCTCCGGGGACCGCACCGCGACCTTGTCGCGCGCGACGATCTTGGAAACCTCCGAGTTCGGGTCGTCGAGGTCGCCGCTCACGATCGCCTGCGTCGGACACACCGTCACACAGGCCGGCTCGAGCCCGACCTCGACACGATGGTTGCAGAAGTTGCACTTGTGGGCGGTGTTCGTCTCCGGGTTGATGTACAGCGCGTCATACGGGCACGCGTTCATGCACGACTTGCAGCCGATGCAGTCGTCGTCCTGGAAGTCGACGACGCCGTTCGGCGCCCGGTACAGCGCCGAGGTCGGACAAATCGTCATGCACGGCGCATCGTCGCACTGATTGCAGCGCATCACCGAGAACGACCGGCCCGTGTTCGGGAACTGGCCGGTCTCGATGTACTTCACCCACGTCCGGTTGACGCCGAGCGGCACGTCGTGCTCGCTCTTGCAGGCCACCGTGCAGGCGTGACAGCCGATGCAGCTGTCGCTGAGGAGTGCGAAACCGAGGCGGGTCACGCCGGTTGCGTCGCTTCGACCCAGGCGCCGTAGCCACCGAGGATGTCGCTCACGTCGGTGAAACCCTGCTGGCGAAGCAGACTCGCCGCGACCGACGATCGGTAGCCGCCGGCGCAGTACACGACCGTCGGGCGATCCGGGTCGAGTTCATGCAACCGTGCGGGGAGCTGATTGACCGGAATCTCGATCGCGCCCGGAATCGCACCCGATGCGACCTCACCCGGTCCGCGAACATCGACGAGTTGCAGATCGGGAACCTCTCCGCTCGCCGTGAGTTCGTCGAATCCGCGGGCGGTGAGCCGCGAGCCGATCTGTGCGTCGTCGCGATGCTGGAACATCGTCTTGTACGGCTCGTCGACGTAGCCGACGACGCGGTCGAAACCGATCCGCGCCAATCGGTTCTTGCCTTCGAGTTCCTGGCCGGGTTCGGCGATCAGCACGATGTCGACGTCGGACGGCACGACCGAACCGGCGAACTCCGCGTACCTGCCGTTCAGCCCGACGTTGATCGCGTCGCGCAGATGGCCGTGGTTGAACTCTTCGGGGTTCCGGCCGTCGATCAGCATCGCGCCGTCGGCGACGGCCGCTCGGGCCTCGTCGAACGTCATCGGCGGTGGCGGCTCGTGCTCATCGAGCAGCTCGTGGGCCGACCGGTTCACGGTGGCGTCGTACGAGAAGTAGCCGGGTGCGGGCACCTGACCCTCGGTCACCAGCTCGATGAACGTGGACTTGTCCGGCGCCCGCAGCGCGTAGTTCGAAGCCTTCTGGGCGCCCATCGTCGACCACAGGTCGGTGGACAGGTTCTTGCCGCACGCCGAGCCTGCGCCGTGGGCCGGGTAGACCTTGGTGTCGTCCGGGAGCGTCATCAGTCGTTCGTGGAGCGAGTCGTACAGCGAACTCGCCAGCTCCTCGCGGGTCACGCCCTGCGAGGAGAGCAGGTCAGGGCGACCGACGTCGCCGATGAAGAGCGTGTCGCCGGTGAGGACCGCCTCGGGTTCCTCGTCGTCTGCGTGTTCGTAGACCACGATGCTCATCGACTCGGGCGTGTGTCCGGGGGTGTGGCGGAACTCGAGCACGACGGGGTTGCTCCCGTCCGGGCCGAGGGCCAGCCGTTCGCCGTCGGCGACACCACGCACGGCGAACTCGGTCTCCGCGACCGATGAATACAGGATCGTCGCTCCGGTCGCCTCGGCGAGTTCGAGGTGACCCGACACGAAGTCGGCGTGGAAGTGCGTTTCGATCACGTAGCGGATCGTGAGCCCGGCGTCGGCGGCATCGTGCAGGTACTCGCCGACATCGCGCTGCGGGTCGACGACCACGGCGACGCCGGATGCCTCGTCACCGATCAGGTACGACGCCTGCGAGAGACATTCGAGGTAGTACTGGTTGAACTTCATGCGCCCCCCACTTTCATCGTGCAGTGTATTGGTACGGACATTATGGGTCAAGTCGACGTCGACGACGGGATCCCCGCCCGGAGTGACGCGACGAAGTCATCGAGGATCGGCTGAGCGGACGATCGAGCTGCTCGGCTAGCGTGCCCGGCGTGACGACCAGCACCGCCGATCTCGCCGCCCGCTACCGCAAGGTGCTTCCTTCCTTCCTCGCCCCGTACTACCCGGAGCCGATCGCGATCGATCACGGATCGGGCTCGTACGTGTACGACCTCGACGGCAACCGGTACCTCGACTTCTTCGGCGGCGTGCTGACCACGATGATCGGCCACAGCCATCCCGCCGTCACCGCAGCTGTGCAGCACCAAGCGGCGAAGGTGATGCACACCTCGACGCTCTACCTGTCCGAGCCGATGATCGAGTTCGCAGAGATGGTGTGCGACGCCTCCGGTATCCCGGACGCCCGCGTCTACTTCACGCCGTCCGGCAGCGAAGCGAATGATGCGGCGATCCTGCTGGCCACGTCGTATCGACGGTCCAACCAGATCCTCGCGATTCGCAACAGCTATCACGGCCGGTCGTTCGTGACCCAGGCGATCACGTCGCACGCCTCGTGGAAGTCGACGGCGATCTCGGGCCTGCAGGTCCAGTTCGTCCAGGGTGGCTACCGCCTGCGGTCGCCGTATCGCGATCTCCCCGACGACGAGTTCACCGCAGCGTGCGTCGACGATCTGATCCAACTCCTCGACATGACGTCGGCCGGTGACGTCGCCGCGATGATCGCCGAACCGATCCAGGGCGTGGGCGGCTTCGCGACACCGCCCGACGGCATGTTCGGTGCCTTCGGCAAGGAGCTCGCGAACCGCGGGATCCTGTTCATCTCCGACGAGGTCCAGACCGGCTGGGGCCGTACCGGCGACCACTTCTGGGGATATCAGGCCCACGACATCGTGCCCGACATGCTCACCTTCGCCAAAGGCGTCGGCAACGGCATCACCCTCGCGGGCGTCGTCGCCCGAGCCGAGATCATGGACACGATCAACGTCCTCAACTTCTCCACCTTCGGCGGCAATCCGCTCTCGGCGGCTGCTGGCATCGCGACGTTGCGGGCGGTGCGCGACGATGACATGCAGGGCAATGCACGGGCGATGGGGGAGCGCTTCGTCTCGGCGATGCAGGCGACAGCCGACGAAACCCCGTGGATCGCCGAGTTGCGAGGCAGAGGGTTGATGTGGGCGTTCGAGATCTGTGAGCCGGGCGGTGTCGAACCCGACAAGGCCCGCACCGCAGACTTTCACGAGGCGTGTCGCCGTCACGGTTTGCTCGTCGGCAAAGGTGGCCTGTACGGCAACGTCATCCGCCTCGCGCCGATGCTCAACGTGACGACCGACGAACTCGACGAGGGGATCGCTGCACTGCAGGCGGCCATCGCCGACGTGCAATGACCGCCGACTGATGTTCCGACCGCTCAACGCGCCACCCGCCGCCCATACGGGCGAGCATCGCTACGTCCACGTGGTCGGTGCGTCCGTTTTCGTCGACGACCGATCGGCCGATGCGGGTTGGGCGACCCACTTCATCGGCCTCGTGGACGATCACGCATGGTGGGCCGTCGACGTCCCGGACGGCGACGACCCCAGCTTCGGGTCGGCGGCCGACCTGCGGGCGTTCCACGGCCAGGCGCCGGAGGAGCAGTGGCTGGCGGCCGGACGTGCGGTGCAGCTTGTCGAGTGGGCGCGCACCCACCGGTTCTGCGGACGATGCGCAACCCCGACCGTGCGTTCCGACGGCGAGCGGTCGATGCGGTGTCCCACGTGCGACCTGGTCGCCTTCCCCCGTCTCTCTCCGGCGATGATCACCCTGGTGACCCGGGGTGAACCCGGACCTGAACAGGAAGCGCTGCTGGCGCGCGGCGTGCACTGGACGATCCCGATGTACTCATGTCTGGCCGGGTTCGTCGAACCCGGCGAGTCGCTGGAAGGGGCGGTCCTGCGCGAAGTCACTGAAGAAGTCGGGATCACGGTGTGCAACCCCCGCTACTTCGGCAGTCAACCCTGGCCGTTCCCGAACAGCCTGATGACCGGATTCTTCGCTGACTACGCAGCCGGTGAGATCGTCTGCGACCCGACCGAGATCATGGACGCGGGGTGGTACCGGCGCAATGATCTGCCGATGATCCCACCGGGAATCTCGATCGCCCGCAAGCTGATCGACGCGTGGGTGGCCGACGGCATCGAGCCGTGAACGGACCCGACTATGGTCGAGCACTCTGCGGCGAACGATCTGTGTCGTCCTGACGGCGACCTCGACCGTCATCTCGTGTTCCTCCGGCGACACCGGGGGTCCCGCAACGACCGCGCCGCCGGTCACGGCCCCGCCGGGCCCCACCGCCGCTGAGTGTCAGGACGCTGCAACCGACGCTGCGGTCCCCCTCCAGGAGTTCGTGGACCGCTACCAGAACTTCACGATCGAAGACTGGAACGCGATCGACCCGCCACCGTCTGTCGACGAAGCGCAGACCGCAGCGATCCAGATCGCCCAGGCGGCTGTCGACAACGGGTGTGACCCGGTAGGGGTCGAGGAGCAGTTGACGGCGGCGATCGCACAGATCGCCGGTGACGGGGAGGTGGGGCGGGCGATCGCTGCGTCCCTGCGCGGCGACGGGCCGTTCGCCGGTCCACCCGCGCCCGTGCCGGTCAGCACCGTGCCGCGCAACGAGGTCCCGATCACCGTCACGCTCGCGGTCGGCGAGAGCCTGCCCGATCTCCTCGCCCGCCTCGCACCTGGGTCGACCGTGCGGTTCGCGGCCGGAACGCACCGGTTCTCCGAGTCGATCATCGTCGACATGGACGTCCATTTCGTCGGTGCCGGACGTGACGCGACGACGCTGACGTCGACGGCCGCCGGCGCCGCCCTTGCGTTCGTTGGGCCCGGGTCGTTCACGATGAGCGATCTGACCCTCGAGCATGGCGGTGATGAGAACGCCTCGGTGCTGTTGGCGATCCAGGGGCCGGTGACGATCGCCGACGCGGTCATCCGCGGCGGTGTCGACGACGGGTCCGGCGACGGTGGAGGGCACGGCCTCGCATTCGCGTTCACCGATCTGCCCGGATTCCCGACCCGCACCGAGACCGAACGTCGAGGGGTCCTGTCAGTGCAGCGAACCGAGATCAGCGGCAACGGCGGCGCCGGTGTCCTCGTGACCGGTACGGCCCGACCAGCGCTCACCGGCCTCAGCGTCGTGGACAACGGCAGCTGCGGTGTCTGCTACGCCGACGAGGCGGGCGGTGCCATGACCGACACGTCCGTGGAACGGAATCAGGTCGGCGTGCAGATCGGCGACGCAAGCAGTCCATCGGTGAGCGGCAGCCACATCGCATCCAACCGGGCAGGGGGCGTCGCGATCGACGGGTCGGCGACCCCGACGATGACGACGACCACCGTGGAGGACAATGGTCAAGTCGGCGTGCAGGCGACGGGATCATCCAGCCCGGTCCTGACCGACAACACGATTCGTGTGCACGACGTCGGTCTCCTGGTGACCGATCAGGTTCGGCTCGACGCACGACGAAACGGGATCGTCGACCACTCGATCGGCGTCCAGGTCAGCGGCGATGCGACCGTCGACGCGATCGACAATGCCGTGTGGGTCAGTCGGGCGGCCGCGATCAGTTACGGCGAACGGGCCACGGGAACGATTCGCGACAACCAGGTCGACTCGGCGGTCGAGATCGGCGTGCAGGTCGTGGATGCCGCGCACGCCGACGTCGAGAGCAACACGATCTCGAATGCGGGTTCGGTCGGTGTCAGTTTCGCCGGCGCGTCGACGGGTTCGGCGACCGGCAACACGATCACCGGACGACGGATCGGCGTCCAGGTCGGCGGGACGAGCAACGTCAGCGTCGCGGACAACGACATTCGCGACAGCGTCGAGGTCGGCGTACTGTTCGCCGACCAGACCGCAGGGGACGTCAGCGGCAACCGCGTCGACGGTGCCGGCGCGGCAGGCGTCGTCGCGGCCGGGTCGAGCAGCGTGCAGGTGAACGACAATCGGCTCACCGGCAACGGTGTCGGTCTCGTCTTCCGCGATCAGACGACGGGCACTGCGACTCGGAACGCCCTCGATCGTCAGACCGTCGCCGTCCAGGTCTCCGATACGGCATCGCCGGAACTTGACACGAACACGATCACCAACAGCACCGAGGCCGGCGCCGTCTTCACGGGATCGAGCGCGGCGACGTTCGTCGACAACACGATGCGTTCGAACGGCGAGATCGCGATCCAGGTCGGCGAGTCGGCGCGTCCACGGATCCTCTCCAACCGGATCGAGCGGATCGGCCGCTACGGAGCGATCTACCGAGACACGGCGGCGGGGGAGTTCCGGGGCAACGTCGTGGCCGGCCTGGACATCGGGCTGCAGATGACCGGGGCGTCATCGCCGTCGGTGGTCGACAACCGGTTCGAGCTGATCACCCTTGCGAACATCGTGTACGGGGATTCGAGCTCGGGCCGCGTGTCCGGCAACTCGTGCGCCCCGACCGACACGGCAGGCATCAGCGTCAATGCGCCGGCGAACCCGGACATCCGCACCAACGGCTGCACCGTGGCCCGCACCGAATGAACCCGCACGAGCGAACCGCACGGTCGACCGGTCAGGCGTCGAGCGCCAACCGCTCCGCGAACCAATCGAGGATGATCTCGCCGCGCATCCGCCGATGCTCCGGTGAACCGCCCCGCGACAGCTCGTGGTTCTCACCGGGGAATCGATAGAAGGTGACATCGCGCTTGAGCAGGCGCAGCGTCACCCAGAGCTCCTCTGCCTGGTTGATCGGGCACCGGAAGTCTTCCTCCGAGTGGATGATCAGCATCGGGACGTGGATGTCGCGTGCGAGCAGGATCGGTGACATCCGCAGGTACTCGTCGGGATCCTCGACCGGGTTCGGGCCGTGCTCGACCCGGAAGAACGTGGCGATGTCCGACGACCACTCCTCGGTGAGCATGTTGTTGACCGCCCGCTCCGAACAGACCCCGCGGAACCGATCGCTGTAGCGCGCTGCGAGCGTGGTGGCCATGAATCCGCCGTAGCTGCCGCCGAGCATGCCGACCCGATCGGGGTCGCAGAACTCGTACCGCTCGAGAGCGGTGTCGAGGACGGCCATCACGTCGTCGACGTCCACGGTGCCCCACCCGGAACCCGGAGCCGTCGCATGCTTCGGACCCATGATCGACTGACCCCAGGCGGTGTGTCGCCCACTTCCACCGCGTGGATTCGACATCAGGACCACGAACCCCGCGGCCGCCTGCATCTGAGCCTCGTCGAAGTAGTACTCCCCGTACTGCGTGAACGGTCCGCCGTGCACGTTGAGGAGCACCGGGTAGCGGTGCGAGGGATCGAAGTCGTCCGGCCGCATGATCCATGCGTCGATCTCGTCGGAGCCGTCCGTACACGGAACACCGAACTTCTCCCAGGTCCGCCGCTCCTCGGAGAGATGCGTGATCTGCTCGTCGTTGCCATCGCGCGAGGCCCACAACTCGCCGCCGTGGCGGACCGTGCCCCGAATCGTCGCGAGCGTGCCGCCGCGATGGTCGTACCCCTGGACCGAGATCGCACCGTCCGTGATGCGCTCGGGGTCCCGCCCGTCGACGTGCAGTCGGTACAGGTGCGTCTCACCGCGGTCTTCGGCGGCTGCGAGCAACGTCTCGTCCGACTCCCACACCGGTGCCTGCGGCGCCGTCATCGCAAAGAACGTCCGGTCGAGGCCGGTGCTGATCCAGCGGTGCTCGCCGCCGTCGACCGGCACGATGCCGACCGTGGTGTTCTGCGGGTACTCGAGTGGGTTGTCCGTCCCGAGGCAAGCCACCATCGTCCCGTCCGGCGACACGGCCGGCGCCGAGAACTGACCGGTCTGGTGCGTCAGCGGTCGCAGATCACCGTCGAGCGGGACGAGGTAGAGATCCTCGGCGAGGTCCTCGTCCCACGTGTCGTGGCCGCGGCCGGACGTCACGATCGCCGACGAGTCCGGCGTCCAGGCGACCGATCCGTACTCGTACGCTCCGGGTGTGAGGTTGCGGGGGAGGTCGGTGCCGTTCACCGACACCACGTACAGGTGCTGTGGACGGTCGAAGATCCAGTTCTCGCCGTTCATCCGAGACAGAAACCGTTCGATCTTGCGCGGCGATTGCCACGACTCGTCTTTGGCGTCGTAGCGCTCGTCCCGGGTCCGGCTTGCGAACGCCAGTGTGCGGCCGTCCGGCGACCAGGCGAGGTCGCCGATGCCATCGGGCATCTCGCAGACGGTGCGGAGCTCACCCGGCCCACCGACGGGCAGCACGTGCAGCGTGGTCGTCTTCTTGTCGTCACCCCTTCGGCCGACGAACGCCAGCCATCGACCGTCGGGTGACCACACCGGCTGGGAGTCGGTCGGACCGGCCGTGAGCGGCGCCCCGTCGAGCCAGATTCGGGTCCGGGTCGTGTTCGCCTCCAGATCGACGGTCGCCACGACGCAGGCGATCCGCTCGCCGTCGGGCGAGACGGTCGGGTCTCCGACGGCGGAACGCAGATGGATCAGGTCGCGGACGATGCCGGCGTGTGGCGAGCGCTCGGCGGTCGGCCGGTCGGTCGGAGGAGTGTCGGTGTCGGGCACGGGCCCACGCTAGCGATCCCGATGGTTCGCCGACTCAGTCGTCGGGTGACCCGAACAGGTCGAGTTGTTCCCAGGTGACGGCGCACTCACTGACGGTTCTCCACGCCAGGCGACCGCGTGATCCGGGGCGCCGGACCTGGACTCGTTCCGGGCGCAGCGATCGAGCTCCGCCGTCGGGGTCGTGCAGCGTGATGCTGCCGTCCGGCTCCATCCGCACGACCTTCCCGACGATCCAGCGACCGCCCTCGAGCTTGCGAAATCGGATCGGTTCTCCCAGGCGGAGACCGACCGCCGTGAGCGTGCGCTCAGCCATGTCCGTCGCCCGGTCGCATTGCCTCATCGTAGGTGCGCGCACTCCGGCTCAAACGGGGGTACCGTGATGGGCGATGACCGATCAGGAGATCACCCCCACGCTCCCGGACACCCTCACGGATGCCGAGATCGCCCGGAACGCCGTACTCACCGAAGCATTGACCGTGATCGACACCGCGCTGGCTCTGATGATGCGGCGCGAGCTGGTGTCGTCGGGCGAGGTCGCAGACCTGCTGCTCGATGTCCGAACACTGCTCACTGCCAAGAACTGACCATCGGCGGTTCAGACCGCCGCCAACTGTTTGAACGACCGGTTGAGACAGGTCGCGAGCAATGTGGGCTCGGCGATTGCCGCCGTATCGATGTTGAGTGCCATGTCGAGGCTTCCGAGATACGACATCAGCGTCAGATTGAACGCCACGCCGCCGAGCGGGCCGACCGGATAAATTTCCACCAGTTGGGCACCACAGATGTACATGGGCACCGGCGCGCCCTTCACGTTCGATGTCGCGAAGTCGATCGTCTGGCCCTGCTGGCGTGCGAGTCGTGTGATCAACGATGTGGGGAGGGCCGTGGTGACGGTCGCCAGCGTGTCGAGACCCGCCGACTTGCTGGCCTCGCGAGCGATCTGCGTCGATTCGTGCACGGCTCGGAACCGCTCGTCGATCGGCATCACGCCGGTCGGAACGAGCAGACGTGCGAGCGAGAACGCGTTCGACCCCGAGTCCTCCGTTCGCGTCGAGATCGCCATCGATGCGCGGAGCGACTCGACGGGCTGGCCCATCTCGATGTGATACGCCGACGCAGCGTCGGCAGCCGCCGTCAGGAACGCCGTGTTCAGCGTGCCACCCAGTCGCTTTGCGGCGTCCTTGGTCTCGCGGAACGGTGCGCGTGCGGGTTCGACCCGCCGGTGGAGTGAACGCTCGGTCCAGAGCGGTGACCGGGCGCCGTCGGTCTCGGACAGCTGCGACACGATTCCCTTGAACGTCTTGGTCGCTGCCGTCGTCGCGCCCGGGATCGTGGTGGGTTCGGCGAGGAGGTCACGAACCTGGCGGGCGATGCCGATCGGGAGGCGGAGCCCGGCCGCAATGAACCCCTTCAGCGCCTCGTTGCCGATCGGGTCCGCAGGATCGTCGTGCAGCGGCTCTCGGCTCACGGGTGGGGGCTCCGGCGCATCGCGCTCGAAGTCGAGGTACTGCCGAGACAGCTCGACACCGCGTTCGCCGTCGGTGATCGTGTGGTGCATCTTCTGGATCACTGCGGCTTTGCCGCCCTGCATGCCTTCGACGAGCACGAACTGCCAGAGCGGGCGCGTCCGGTCGAAGGGATCGGCGACGATCAGTGAGGCCAGATCGAGCACCTGGCGCAGCGTGCCCGGCTTGGGGCACGCGATCCGACGGACGTGGACGTCGATGTCGAAGTTCTCGTCGTCGACCCATGCTGGCGGCGAGAGGTTGGCCGGAGCGGGCATGACCCGCTGACGGAGGCGGGGAATCGCCCACGATGCCCGTTCCATCCGGCGGCGGAACGAATCGAAGTCCGGTGCCCGATCGAGCAGCATCACGGTGCCGAACGTGGAGGAGAGGTGCGGATCCTTCTCGAGTCGCCACATCAGCCCTTCGGCGTCACTCATGGTGCGGTCGAAACGCATCTTGCTCATCGCTCCAGACTACGCGAGCACCCAGATCTCCGGTTCAGCTCAGGCCGAGACGCTTGAAGATCTGGCGGGCACCGAGACCCATCGCGACGCCGACGGCGACGCCAGCGATGACGTCGGACGCGTGGTGGATCCGAACGTACGGTCGGCTCGTGGCGACGGTGGCGGCCAGGAGCGCCCATACGGGGGCGAGCCGGGGCCGGTCCCAACCGATCAGCGTCGTTGCCGCGAAGCCGGCGGCCGAGGCGTGTCCGCTCGGGAACGACGACGTGAGCGGGCGCCGAATATCGAATCGCTCGTCGCCTTCACGCGTCGGGCGCGGGCGATTGAACAGTCGTTTGAGGCCCTGGTTGACGATCAGGCTCTCCAGACCGATCCCGACCGCGAGCCCGATCATCTGGTCGGGACGACCACGCACCAGACCGCGGACAACGCTCGACCCGTGCCAAATCGCACTGAACTCGCCGGCACGGGTAGCGCCGACCATGATCCGGTCGATCGCCGGTGTGCCTCGGAACTGTTCGAGCCAGGCGTCGGCCGCCTCGTCGAATCGGTCGATCGTCGGCCCGAATCGGCGCTGACCCGGCGGGTGCCCGATCGGCGGATCGGGCGGAGCGTCGGCACCCTCGTTCACGCCGAGCCCGCCTGTGCGAAGGCGATGGGTGCTTCAGCTGCCGCCCGCGAGGGGTCACCGCCGAACTCGGGACACCAGGTCTGATAGGAGCAGTACGAGCAGAGCGGGCCCTGCCGCGGCCTGAAGTCGTCGCGTTCGCACGCCGTCGCCACGGCTTTCCAGACCGCCGTCGTGCGCGTGGTCATGAACTTCGTCGACTGCGCCGACGGGGTCGCGGTGATCGTCTCCTTCGAGCTCAGGTACATCAACCGGATCGCAGCCGGCCGGCGACCGAACAGCGTTTCGCACAGGAAGGAGTAGAAGTTCAACCCCGACAGGCTCTTGCGCTCCCAGTTCGGGCTCGGGGCTCGACCGGTCTTGTAGTCGGTGACGACGAGTTCGCCGTCGGCGTCGAGTTCGAGCCGGTCGATGATGCCGCGCAGCATCAGATCGCCGACGGGTGCTTCGAGGCGCAGTTCGAGCCCGATGTCACGCACGGCGGTCGGATCTTCCATCTCGAGGTAATTCGAGGCGAGCTGACGACAGTCGGCCTCGAACCGGTTCGTCGCCTCGTGATCGAGCTCGAGCAGCGTGAAATCGTCGAGCTGACGGTACGCGACGATCGCCGCCTCGATCGCTGCGTCGAGGGCCGCCGGTGTGCGCTCGGCGGGGGGACGCACGAACAGCAACTCGAGTGCCCGGTGCACGAGTGACCCGCGAGTCGCGGCGACCGACGGGAGATCGGGCAGCTTCTCGATGCTCGAGAACCGGAACGCCAGCGGGCACGACAGGAACGACTCGACCCGCGACGGCGACAGGGTGACCGGCACGGTCCACGGGGACTCGGTACGGACGTGGTCGGCGAGGTCGGTCATGGTGTCTCCCATGGTACGCGCGGGGTGTCACAGCGGTCGGCGGTCATCCGTCGGCGATCGCGCGAGCGGTGACGATCGGATCGCTGAACGGACCGAAGTGGGTCTGATCGTCGTGCCGCACGTATCGCCCGTTCGGGAGCCGATCGGCGATCGCCTCGGCCTGGATCGACGGTTGCTGCTCTTCGACGTGTCCGCCCAGCACCACACACGGGGTGTCGATCTCCGCCAGCAGGTCCCAGACCCCGTTGTCCCGACCGGTGACGAAAATGTCTGCTTCGAGTTCGGGACGACAGCGCAGTTCCACGGCCGACCCACCGGACTCGTCGACGATCTCGCGGAACCCGTGGTCGACGTAGTTGCGCAGGGCCGACGGCACCATCAGTGACAGTGGCGGCTTCGCCGAGAAGTTCTCGTACGCCGCGTCGAACGACTCGAACCGACGGGTCCGACGGCGCGCGCCCCGGACGATCGGCAGGTCCTCCATGTCCTCCCGGCTGAGCGGCAGCACCGTGGCCTGATGTGAGATCGGTTCGAACAGGACCAGACGATCGAACAGCCCGACGTCCGCATGGGCGGCCATCAGCAGCGCAGCCGCGCCCATCGAGTGCCCGAAGCCGACGAGACCACCGTCGGGCGCGACGGTTCGGGCGACGGCGAGCGCGTCGTCCCCGAAGCGTTTCCAGTCGACGGACCATGCCGGATCGACATCGGTCTCACCGTGGCCGCGGAAGTCGAGCGCATGGCAGTCGAAGCGGTCGGCGAGTTCTTCGGCGATCGGCGTGTAACAGCGAGCGTGGAACCCGGTCGCGTGGGCGATCAGCAACGGTGGCTGACCCGCCGACCCGGCCAGTCGATACCTAACCACCTGCACACCGGCTGATGAGGGGACGGCTGATGAGGGGACGGTCGGCACGGGCCGATGATCAGCGACGGCGGGCCCGACGCCACTGGCGCGAGACGAGCCGATCGATCACGACGCCGATCACGACGGAGATCCCGATCACCGTCCACTGCGGCCACGACCCGCTCATCCACAAGAAGTTGACCGGCGAATCCTGACCGTTCTGGAAGAAGAACGTCGCCAGTCCGGCGACCACCACGAGCAGCGCGAGCAGCTTCCAGGGGGCACTCGCCCCATCCTGCTGGTCGCCGGCTTCGAAATCGTCGTCGTGGCGGTGTTCCATGACGACAGTGTTGCAGACCGCCCGGTCACCCCAGGTGTTCGAGGTAGATCCCGATCTCATCGCCCATCTGCGACGGAACCTGGTAGCCCTCACGGTCGGTGACCGCGTCCCAGTGCTCGACGATCGACTCGGGCGTGATGTCGGGGTCGGTGTACCCGGGCCCCTCGCCGATGAAGATCTCGGCGACGCGACCGCCCGCAACCGAGAAGATCCGCCCCGTCGGTTCGCAGCTCTCGTGGGCGAGATACGTCACGATCGGCGAGACAAACCTCGGCTGGAGCTTGTCGCCGAGCGGCCCAAGCAGATCCTCGGTCATGCGGGTGCTGGCGACGGGGGCGATCACGTTGGCCTTGATGTTCTTCGATGCGCCCTCCACGGCAAGCACCCGAGTGAAGCCGACGAGCGCCATCTTCGCCGCGCCGTAGTTGGCCTGTCCGAAGTTTCCGAAGATCCCGGCGCCAGACGCCGTGCTGATCACCCGTCCGTACGACTGCTCACGCATGTACGGCCACGCCGCGGACGTCACGAAGTAGGCGCCGTTGAGATGGACGTCGACGACCGGGGCCCAGAGATCGGGAGTGAGGTTGTGGAACGACTTGTCGCGCAGGATCCCGGCGTTGTTGACGACGATGTCGACCCGCCCGAACGCGTCGATCGCGGTCTGGACGATCGCCTTGCCCCCGTCGACCGTCGACACCGAGTTGGTATCGGCGACCGCCTCGCCACCGGCGGCCTTGATCTCGTCGACGACCCGCTCGGCTGCGCCCTTGTCACTGCCGGTACCGTCGATCGCCCCGCCGAGGTCGTTGACGACGATCAGCGCGCCTCGAGCCGCCATCATCAGTGCATGCTCGCGGCCGAGGCCCCCGCCCGAACCCGTGATGATCGCCACTTTGCCGTCGAAACCCAGAGCCTCAGTCATGGGGAGCGAGCGTACCGGGCCTCCCTCTGGGCCCACCAGCGACCCGATCAGGCCTGAGCGGCCACGTGCACCGACTCGCCGAGGGCGACCAGGACGTCCTCTCCGTCGGGTGTCCGCAGTGGCACGGCGTTGCCATCGATCACCTCGACCTGCGCCCCGTCGGCATCGATCGTGACTCGGACCGCACTGCCGTGGCGCAGGAGCCGGAACGACATCGACGTCCAGCCCTGCGGGAGCCGGGGCCGGAACTCGAGATGGTCGCCCGTGTCGACGAGCCCGCCGAACCCGTAGACCAGACCGGCCCAGACGCCTCCCGCGTTGGCGATGTGGGCGCCATCCGAGGTGTTCCCGTGGGTGTCGGCCAGGTCGAGGTAGAGCGACTGTTTGAAGTAGTCGAGCGCGAGATCGGCGTACCCGACCTCGGCGGCCGCGATCGACTGCACGCACGCCGACAGCGATGAGTCGCCGGTCGTGATCGGGTCGTAGTAGTCGAAGTTCCGACGCTTCTCGTCACGCGCGAAATGCTCGCCGCGCAGAAACATCGCGAGCACCACATCGGCCTGTTTGAGCACCTGGTGGCGGTAGATCACGAGCGGATGGAAGTGGAGCAGCAGCGGGTATTGGTCGGCCGGGGTGCCCGCGAAATCCCAGCGTTCCCGTTCGAGGAAGCCGGCGTCCTGTGGATGGATGCCCAGCTCGTCGTCGTACGGGACGAACATCGCGTCGCACGCCCGATGCCATGATGCGATCTCGTCGTCGGTGAGCCCGGTGCGACGTGCCAGCGAAGCGTATGCGGCAGGGTCCCATTCCCGGAGGAAAACGACCGATCGGGCCGCGTACCGCATCGTGAACCGCGCCATCACGTTCGTGTAGAGATTGTCATTGACGACGGTCGTGTACTCGTCGGGTCCCGTGACGCCGTGGATGTGGAACTTGGTTTCGCCGTTGGTCGAGTAGAACCCGAGATCCTCGTACAGGCGAGCGGTCTCGACCAGGATCTCGGCGCCCTCCTGCGCCAGGAACTCCACGTCGCCGGTGGCATTGAGGTACTTCTCCAGGGCGTAGACCACGTCGGCGTTGATGTGGTACTGCGCAGTCCCGGCGGCGTAGTACGCCGACGCTTCCTCACCGTTGATGGTCCGCCACGGATACAGCGCCCCGCGCTGGTTCAACTCGGCGGCCC
Organism: Ilumatobacteraceae bacterium; assembly: GCA_039921745.1. Lineage (GTDB taxonomy): Bacteria > Actinomycetota > Acidimicrobiia > Acidimicrobiales > Ilumatobacteraceae > Ilumatobacter. Next base: position 64,938 of record JBDSBE010000001.1, read on the forward strand.
GGGCACGCGCTGCATCGAGCATGTGATACCGGAACCGCAGGAGCTTGCGGGCTGCGTCGGGGTTGGTGTAGGCCAGGAACGGCAACACGTACACCTCGGTGTCCCAGAAGTAGTGACCGTCATAGCCGCCGGCCGTCACGGCCTTGGCGGCGATGCCCTGCTCGTGCGTGCGGGCCGATGCCTGCGCCAGCTGGAACAGGTTCCAGCGAACCGCCTGCTGGACCGCGGGGTCGCCGACGATCTCGACGTCGGTGTGCTCCCAGAATCGGTCCAGCCACGCACGCTGCTGGTCGGCGAGCCGCGCGCGCCCAGTTCGCACACCACGGTCGAGCGTGCGCGTACACCGATCGGCGAGCTCCTCGACCGGGATGCCGCGCGACGAGTGGTAACTCACGAACTTCGTGATGTGGATCGACTGACCGGCGCTGGCGTCGAAACTGAACACCGACTTGGCGAGATCGTGGCTGACGACCGTCTCGACCTCGTGCTGACAGGGGGCTTCCACGACGTGACGATACGCGCAGGCAAGTGTCATGTGGCTGTTGGTGCACCGGTACCCGAGGGTCACCTGGCCGCCCGACGGGTCGTCGTCGTCGTCGTGACGGCTGAGCTTCGGCTGCAGGACACGACGATCGAACTTGCGGGCCTGGCGCGGATCGACGCCTTCACCGAGCGATGCCCGACGGACGTGATACTCGTCCTCGCCGTCCTGGCGGTTCAGCAGCTGGGACGAGACGACGATCGGTGCATCGCCCTCGAGCAGCGTGACCTCCATGTGCAGCACGGCAAGGTGCCGGTGCTCCAGGCTGACCATCCGCTCGGTGCGGACCCTGACGCGTTTGCCGGCCGGTGTCCGCCACAAGATGTCGCGGTAGGAGATGCCGGCGCGGAAATCGACCGCTCGCTCGTACTCGTCGAGATCGGCGTCGCCCACCAGCAGCGGCTCGTCGTCGACGTAGAGCTTGAGCAGCTTCGCATCGGGGGCATTGACGATCGTCTGACCCGTCTTGGCGAAGGCGAAGGCGCTCTCCGCGTGCTGGATGTCCCACGTCTCGTGGAACCCGTTGATGAAGGTTCCGTGCGAGTATGCGTCGCGACCTTCGCTCGGATTGGCACGCATCCCGAGGTAGCCGTTCCCGAGCGCGAACAGCGTCTCGGTCACGCCGAGATCGTGCGCCGCGTGCTCGGTCTCGACGAGTCGCCACGGCTCGACCGGGAACCGGTGCCGGGGGATCTCGGAGGCCGTTGCTCGCATCTTCATGGTGCTGTCCCATCGGCATCTGCCCGAGCGGCCCTGAGCGTGTCGCCGAGATCGCCGACGACGAGATCGGCGCCGGCGTCGCGGAGTGCTGCCGCGTTGCCACCCCGGTCCACGCCGAGCACCAGCGCGAACCCGCCTGCCGCGCCTGCTGCCACGCCCGATTCTGCGTCTTCGACGACGATCGCCCGCTCGGCCGGAACACCGAGCCGATCTGCTGCGTACCGGAACATCGCCGGGTCCGGCTTGCCGGCCAGACCCTCCTCGACTGCGGTCAACCCGTCGACGACGACCGGGAACCTCGTGCTCATCCCAGCAGCGGCGAGCACCGTGCGGGCGTTCTTGGACGACGACACGATCGCCTGCGGGACGCCGTGCTCGTCGAGCCGGTCGAGCACCCGGAGCGTCCCGGGATAGGCCGCGATCCCGTCGCTGGCGAGCAGTTCGTTGAACGTGTCGTTCTTCCGGTTCCCGAGTGCGCACACGCTGTCGTCGCCGGACGGGTCCGACGGGTGGCCCCATGGCAGTTCGACACCACGCGAACTCAGGAACGAGCGGACTCCGTCGTAGCGCGGCTTGCCGTCGACGAACCGGAGGTAATCGGTCGGCGTGAAGGCCCAGGGTTCGAACAGCGCAGCCCAAGCCCGTTCGTGGATCTCGGCAGTCGGCGTGATGACCCCGTCGAGGTCGAACAGCACGGCGCCGTACGACGTCCAGTCGACGTCGGTCACGGTCGATCGGCCAAACGGTCGACGGCGAAGTCGGTGAGTCGCCTGTAGTCGAGCTTGCCGTTGACGGCGCGCCCGACGGTGTCGACGCTGTGGACCGACTTCGGTGCCTTGTAGCGCGCCAGACTCGCCTTGACGTGCTCGATCAACTCGTCGCCGTCGATCTCGCAACCCGGAGCCGGCTCGACGATCGCAGTGATCGCCTGGCCGAACCGTTCGTCGGGCACACCGACGACCGCCGCATCGGCGACCGACGGATGAAGTTTGAGGCACTCCTCGACCTCTTCGGGGTAGACCTTCTCGCCGCCGGTGTTGATGCACTGACTGCCACGCCCGAGCAGCCGGACGGTTCCGTCGGTGAGCACCTCGGCCCAATCGCCCGGGATCGAGTACCGCTCGCCGTCGACGAGTTGGAACGTCGCCGCCGACTTGTCGGGATCCTTGTAGTAGCCGATCGGGGTGAACCCGCGCAGCGCGACGCGCCCGAGTTCACCGGACCCGGGGGCGACGTCACGCCCGTCGTCGGTGATGACCCGCGTGTTCGGCCCGAGTTCGAACTGCGCGGTGTCGCCGGTCGAGTCGGCGGTGGTCGTGTTGGTCGCCATGCCGATCGCCTCGCTCGAACCGAGCGCGTCGACCATGATCAGACGTTCGTTGTGTCGTAGTAGGCCCTGCTTGGTCTCCTTCGACCACATCACCCCGGAGCTCACGATCACCCGCAGTGACGAGATGTCCCAGCGGTCGGGCTCATTGTCGAGTGCGGCCAGGATCGGCTTCGCGAAGGCATCGCCGACGATCGACATCGAGTTGATTTGGTGGTGCGCGATACCGTCGAGCAGTTCGATCGGGTCGAAGTGACGGCCGGTGAGGGTCGTGATCGATCCACCGACCATCAGGGTGCTGATCGCGTTGAACAGCCCGGTCCCGTGCATCAGTGGCGCTCCTGGCAGCCCTTTCGGGCCGGCCCGCTCGACGCGGTCGCTGACGGCTGCGAGATCCTGCTCGGGTGGCATCCGACGACGGTTGTTGGCGTCGAGCACCTGGAACATGTCGTCCTGGCGCCACATCACACCCTTGGGCATCCCGGTCGTGCCGCCGGTGTACAGCAGGAACAGGTGATCGCCGCTGCGGCCCCATGGCGCGAGGACCCGATGAGCTGGCGAATCGGCTGCTGCTCCGTAGGGCGACGCCCAGTCGGGGCACGAGCCGCTCCCGTCGTCGACCCACGACCAGAGCCGGATCATCGGCAACCGACCGCGGATCGATTCGATCTGTTCGACGAACGCGCCGTGGAACACGACCGCCACCACGTCGGCGTTGTCCCAGAGGTACACCAGCTCGTCGGCCGAATACCGATAGTTCGTATTGACGGTCGCGAAGCCCGCCTTGAAGCACGCGAACACACTCTCGAGATACTCCGGTGCGTTGAACAGGTACTGGGCGACCTTGTCCTGTTCGACCAGACCGGCGTCGAGCAGCGACTGTGCGACGCCGTCGGCGCGCCGGTCGAACTGGCGCCACGTCGTCGTCCGTTCGCCCTGCTGCTGCGCCAAGGCGTCGGGGATCGAATCCGCGATCCGTTCGAAGACGTCCGCGAGATTCCAGCCCTGGTCGGTCACGGGTGCCGACCGTATCGCTTCGGGTCGTCAGGACCCCGGTGGACCGTCGCGAAGTCGATCGAACGTGGCCAGAGCCGGGCGCGCCTGACCGACCGCGTCCCACTGCGTCTCCAGCCACCAGGTGGCCCCGGCGTCGGCCCAGGCGGCTGGCGAGTGGGCCGAGCCGACACCTTCGATGACGACGTCGTAGTCGCCGCCCGGGAGTTGGTCCCTGATGGCGGCCAGCTCGTCGAGCTCGGCCTGGCGGGCGGTGCCGTCGTCGATCACCTGCGGGATCAGGCCGTCCCACCGCAGTGCGCGATCCATGGACTTCGAGAACCCGAGCGCCCCCACGCACCAGATGGGTACCCGCGGGGTCTGCACGGTTTGGCCGATCGTCGGGAACTCCGTCGGCTCGACCTGATAGTGACGCCCGTGGTACTCGAACGGCTGCCCCCGCCAGAGCCCACACGCGATGTCGAGACATTCGTCCATCAGCTCAGCACGTTCGCGCCGGCCACACTCCTCGCCGAACGCCTGCATGCCGGAGTCCGGCGCACCCAACCCCACGGAGAGAGTGACGCGACCGTCGCTCAACCGGTCCACGGTGGCGACCTGGCTCGCGAGCTCCCACGGGCGACGGCGAGACGGAGGTGTCAGCATTGTCCCGATCCGGATCTTCGACGTGCGGACCGCGGCCAGGGCGAGGCTGACCCACGAGTCGACGCCCCACACCGGTTCCCAGACGAACACGCCGTCCCAGCCGTTCTCTTCGGCGGCAGCGGCCAGCTCGCCGACCTCGTCGGCGTCGGCCCACGGGATCACGAAGCCGAACTTCATGGGCCGACCTTAGACCAGATCCTGTTCGCAACGGCCCGGCCGAACCCGAGCGGCGCTCGCCACGCGGCCTACGATCGGCCCATGGCCGGACCTCCCGAGTTGCTCGTCGCCGCCGCAGCGGCTGCCCGCGACGGGGCGGACGCCGCCGAGCACGGACGACGTCTGCCCCCGGCCACGGTCCGGGCGCTCGCCGATGCCGGCCTGTTCACGATGTGCCTGCCGGAGGTCTACGGCGGACCGGGAACCGGCCCGGTCGCCATGATCGATGCCGTCCAGACGATCGCCGAATCCGACGGGTCGGCCGGCTGGTGCGCCGGGATCGCGTCGACCACATCGTCGCTCGCCTCCTACCTGGCGCCCGACGTCGCGCGAAAGGTGTTCGCGACGCCGGCGACGGCCACCGGTGGCGTGTTCGCACCGAATGCGCGCGGTACGCGAGACGGCGACGGCTACCGGGTGACGGGCCGATGGCAGTGGGGGAGCGGCACCCAGCACTGCGACTGGATCGTCGGCGGCGCCCGCTGCGACGACGACACCCAGCGCGTCTGCTTCTTCACACCGTCAGACGTCGAGTTCCACGACACGTGGCACACGTCAGGCATGCGTGGCACCGGTTCGCTCGACTTCTCCGTCAGCGACGTCCACGTCCCTGCGGAACTGACGTACGCCGTCGGCGGCCGGGCGGTCGTCGACGAGCCGATCAGCCGATTCCCGAACTTCACGCTGCTCGCGCTCGGGATCGCGGCGACCGGCCTCGGGGTCGCCCGCCACGCACTCGACGAATGCCGGGCACTGGCGGCCGACAAGAAGCCGCAGTACTCGTCGCGGTCGCTCGCGGAGAGCCCCTACGCGCAACACGAGTTCGCCCGGGCCGAAGTCGCATGGCGGTCGGCGCGTTCACTGCTGCGCCAGGAGGTCGCCGACGCCTGGGGCGCCGCGCAGCGGGGTGACGCGGTGCCCGTCGGCATGTGGGTCGCGATGCGTCTCGCCGCGGCGAACGCGGCGACCACCTGCGTCGATGTCGTGAACTCGGCGTGGACGCTCGCCGGCGGCACGGCCGTCTACGACACCAGCCCACTGGGAAGGTGCGTGCGCGACATCCACGTCGTGACGCAGCACATCATGGTCGCCCCGAAACTGAACGAGACCCTCGGCAAATACCTCCTCGGTCTCGACTTCGACGCCCGAATGATCTGACGCGAAACGTAACGGTTGGTGTCCGACACCAATCGTTACGTTCTGTCCTGTTCAGGCTGGAGCGAAGGTTTCGAGTGTGCGCCGTGACGAGGGCATGTCTGGTGCAGGAGGCACGAGACAGATCTCGGTGATGCCGACTGCTGCGTACGCGTCGATCCGCGCACGGATCTGTGCCTCCGTGCCCACCAGTGCGACGTCGTCGATCAGGCCGGGCGGGATCCGCTCGAACACCTGCTTCGGGCCCGGTCGTGTCCGGGCGAACGCGACGAGATCGCCGTAGCCGGCGCTCGTGAACATCTCTCCGTATCCCGGTGCGCCCAGATACCCGACGAAGCCGCGGGCCAGCCAGGCGCGTTCCTCGTCGGTCGGGTCGTGTGCGGCGCACAGCCACACGGCGGTGTTGGGGTGCTGGGGTGCGAGTTCGGCGGCTGCGTCGACCGTCACCATGTTGAGCACCATCCGGTCGGCGAGCTGGGCGGCACCCACGGCCCGTGGTCCGAAGGCGGCGACGGTGATCGTCGGTGTCGGCGACGGAGCGATCGGGAGTCGGTAGCCGTTGACACGCTCACCGGCCAGCAGCGCCGCCAGCTCGAGGCGGGTCCGGGCCAGTTGGTCGGCTGCGCCGCTGCGCGACCGCCCGTGCCAGCGGGCGACGAGCGAACTCGATGTGCCCACCGCGACGTCGACCCGGCGTCCGGTCGTGGCAACGGTGGTCAGGGCCATGGCGATCTGCACCGGCGAACGGACCGTGACGGCCAGCGGACCGAGGGTCAGCGAGATCCGATCGGTTCGACCGGCGATGAGGGTCGCGAGGACCGGGGCGTCGGCTTTGGCCATTTCGGGCACCCACAGCTCCGGGTAGCCGAGTTCGTCCGCCCACACGGCGAGCTCGACATCTGCACCGATCGGACGGTCCAACCACTGACCGAGCACCACCGACAACCGCATCGTGACGACAGTAGACCGCAGCTGCCGACCGGCTCCGAGCGGCGGAGGTACGATCGGCGCCCATGCCTGCGGCCCGGCGACTCGTGTCGTTCGACCACGTCGGATGCTCGTACGCGGCCACCGTGGCGGTCGAGGACACGACGTTCGACGTCCACGCCGACGAGTTCGTCGGGATCGTCGGCCCGTCGGGCAGCGGCAAGACGACGGTCCTCAAAGCCATGCTCGGCATCGTGGCTCCGGTCTACGGGAGGATCGAGCGGGCGCCCGACCTCGTTGTCGCGTACGTGCCGCAGGTCGAGACGATCGACTGGTCATTCCCGGCGACCGTCACCGATGTGGTCACCATGAGCGTGCCGCGTCGCCGGTGGGGGCGCTCCGACACGGCGTTCCGGGCGCGGGTCGCCGACCTCCTCGATCAGCTGGGACTGGCCGGGCTCCACGACCGCCACATCCGCGAACTCTCGGGCGGGCAACAGCAGCGGGTCTTCATCGCCCGCGCCCTGGCGCAGCGACCCGAACTGCTGGTGCTCGACGAGCCGGCCGGTGGGGTCGACGTTGCCACGCGACACGAGCTGCTGCACGTCCTCGCCGACCTGCATCGCAATGGGATGGCGATCGTGTTGACCACCCATGACATCAACGGACTGGCCGCCCACCTACCTCGCGTCATCTGCTTCAACCGGACGGTCGTAGCCGACGGTGCGCCCGATGACGTGTTCCATTCGTATGTCCTCGAACGCACCTACGGAGCGCCGATGCAGGTGCTGCAGCACGGAGGCATGCCGCTGGTCATCGAGCATCGGGGCCACGCGCCGCACGTCACAGGGGGCGCCGTCGACCCACGCCGATAGCGTGGTCAAGCTATGTCTGAGCCCACCCTCGCCTCTCGAGACGACCTCCGCAACCTCGCCATCGTCGCCCACGTCGACCACGGCAAGACCACCCTCGTCGACTCGCTCCTGCAGCAGTCAGGCGCCTTTCGCGCCAACGAGACCGTCAACGAGCGTGTCATGGACTCGAACGACCTCGAACGCGAGAAGGGCATCACGATCCTCGCCAAGAACACCTCGGTGCAGTGGGGTGGCGTCACGCTCAACATCGTCGACACGCCCGGCCACGCCGACTTCGGCGGTGAGGTCGAGCGTGCGCTCACCATGGTCGACGGGATCGTCCTGCTCGTCGACGCCGCCGAGGGGCCGCTGCCCCAGACCCGGTTCGTGCTCCGCAAGGCGCTCGCATACGACATGCCGGTGATCCTGGTCATCAACAAGGTCGACCGTCCCGACGCTCGCATCGACGAGGTCGTCGACGAGGTCTACGAGCTGTTCTTGGATCTCGACGCGAGCGACCACCAGCTCGAGTTCCCGATCGTGTACTGCTCGGGCCGCGATGGTTGGGCGTCGCTCGACCTCGACGACCGGGGCGACAATCTCGGACCGCTGTGCGACGTGGTCCTCTCGACGATCCCGGCTCCGACGTACCACCCGGGCGCGCCCCTGCAGGCGTGGGTCACGAACCTCGACGCAAACCCCTATCTGGGCCGGCTCGCGCTGTGCCGCGTCGTGGAGGGCACGATCGAGAAGGGCAAGGCCGTCGCCTGGTGTCGTGTCGACGGCACGATCACCCGCACCAAGGTCGTCGAGCTGTTCCTGACCCAGCAGCTCACCCGCGTCCCCGTCGACTCGGCCGGCCCCGGTGACCTCGTCGCGGTGGCGGGCATCCCCGAGATCACGATCGGCGAGACGCTCGCCGACGCCGACGACCCGGTGGCGCTCGAACTGATCACCGTCGACGAGCCCGCGCTGGCCATGACGATCGGCATCAACACCTCACCGCTGGCCGGTCGAGACGGCAAGAAGCTCACCGCCCGACTCGTCAAGAACCGCCTCGATGCGGAACTCGTCGGCAACGTCAGCATCCGCGTCAACCCGACCGACCGACCCGACGCCTGGGAGGTCCAGGCCCGAGGCGAACTCCAGCTCGCGGTGCTGGTGGAGACGATGCG
>JBDSBE010000002.1:0-8310 GCA_039921745.1 Ilumatobacteraceae bacterium
CCGCCGATGCGGTCGTGCCCGTTCGGTCTTCCGGAAGTTCGGCCTCTGCCGCATCTGCCTGCGCGAGCTCGCACATGCCGGCGAGATCCCCGGTCTGACGAAGTCGAGCTGGTGAGGGAGGAACCCACATGCTGACAGATCCCATCGCCGACATGCTGACCCGGATTCGCAATGCGAACACGGCAATGCACGACGAGGTGCGTATGCCCTCGTCCAAGCAGAAGATCGCACTCGCGAAAGTCCTCGAGTCCGAGGGCTACATCGGAGGATTCGAGGTCGCACCGTCGACCAAGGGCCCCGGCGACGTGCTGACCATCTCGATGAAGTACTCCGACGATCGCGAACGCACGATCTCGGGCCTGCGTCGAATCTCGACACCCGGCCTGCGGGTCTACCGCAAGTCGACCGCCGTGCCCCGCGTGCTCGGTGGGCTCGGTGTTGCCGTCCTGTCCACCAGCCACGGGCTCATGACCGACCGCGAAGCGCGCAAGCGCAACGTGGGCGGCGAAGTGCTCTGCTACGTCTGGTGAGCCAGAGGACACGAGGAAAGGCACAACATGTCTCGTATCGGTAATGCATCCGTAGCGGTCCCGTCCGGCGTCGACGTCACCGTCGCCGACGGCACGGTCACCGTCAAGGGTCCGAAAGGTTCGCTCAGCCGCGTCATCCCCGGTGACATCACGATCACCCAGGAAAACGACACGCTGACGTTCGCACGCCCCAATGACGAGCGCCGGAACAAGGCGCTGCACGGGCTCACCCGGAGCCTCGTCAACAACATGGTCGTCGGCGTCACCGACGGCTACTCCAAGCAACTCGAGATCGTCGGGGTCGGCTACCGCGCCGAGGCGCAGGGCGCCAACGCACTGCGCCTCAACCTCGGCTTCAGCCACCCGGTCACCGTCCAGGCACCCGAGGGCATCGCATTCGAGGTGCCCGTCCCGACGCAGGTCGTCGTGACCGGTATCGACAAAGAGGTCGTCGGCCAGGTGGCCGCCAACATCCGCAGCATTCGCAAGCCTGAGCCGTACAAGGGCAAGGGCGTCCGGTACGCCGGCGAGCGCGTGCTGCGCAAGGCCGGCAAAGCCGGCAAGAAGTGATCGGGAGTACGTCATGACTGACATCGCCAAGGCACGCCGACAGGGCCGCATCCGCCGCCACCGTCGCGTCCGCAAGAAGGTGCACGGCACGCAGGTTCGCCCCCGTCTCGCCGTCCATCGGTCGAACAAGCACGTCACCGTCCAAGTGATCGACGACGACACGGGACGAACCCTCGCCGCCGCCTCCACCAACGAGTCCGATCTGCGCGCCGACAGCGGCGCAACGGTCGCCGCCGCAACCCGCGTCGGTGAACTCATCGCCGAGCGTGCCAAGGCCGCCGGCGTCACCACCGTGGTGTTCGACCGCGGTGGATTCGCCTACCACGGTCGCGTCGCTGCGATCGCCGAAGCCGCCCGCAAGTCCGGTCTGGAGTTCTGATGGCATACCAGGGAAACAACAGCAACAGCAACGATCGCGCCGACGACGGTGGCCTGCGCGAGTCGCGCGTCATCACGATCAACCGCGTCGCCAAGGTCGTCAAGGGCGGGCGTCGCTTCAGCTTCACCGCGCTCGTCGTCGTCGGTGACGGCAACGGCAAGGTCGGGCTCGGATACGGCAAGGCCAAAGAGGTGCCGCTCGCGATCCAGAAGGGCACCGAGGAGGCGAAGCGCAACCTGTTCGAGGTGCCGCTCGCCGGCTCGACGATCATCCACCCCGTCATCGGTGAAACCGGTGGCGGTCGCGTCATGATGAAGCCGGCCTCGGTCGGTACCGGCGTGATTGCCGGCGGCGCAGCCCGGATCATCCTCGAAGAGGCGGGCGTCCACGACATCCTGTGCAAGTCGCTCGGTTCGGCGAACCACATCAACGTCGCTCGAGCGACGATCGCCGGTCTCAAGGCGCTGCAGCGGCCCGACGAGATCGCGGCCCGGCGCGGGATCCCCGCCGACACGTTCGTTCCCAAAGGCCTGCTCGATGCCTACAACGAGCGCCAGAAGCAGATGGCCGCGGGCGGATCCGCCGGCAGTCAGGGGCAATCATGAGCATCACCGTCACCCAGACCCGGTCGGCGATCGGCGAGAAGCCGAAGGCCCGCGGCACACTGCGCGCCCTCGGCCTCGGCCGGATCGGCAAGACCAACACGCTGCCAGACCGCCCGGAGATCCGCGGCATGATCGCCCGGGTCCCGCACCTGATCGCGATCGACGTCGATGGCCCCCAGGGCAGCGCGAAGACGAACGAGGCCGGCGAAGCCGTCGGCCGCGCAGTCGCCGACATCGTCGAGCAGGTTGCCGACGACAAGGCCGACGACACGACCGAACCGGTCGACGAGAGCTGATTGAGGACACGACATGAGAATCGATGAACTGGCACCCTCACCGGGGAGCAGGAAGCGCAGCAAGCGCGTCGGACGCGGCATTGGCGGCAAGGGTGGCAAGACCGCCGGCCGGGGCACCAAAGGTCAGCGGTCACGTGGTCGCGGCAAGGTCGCACGCGGCTTCGAGGGTGGTCAGATGCCCCTCAAGCAGCGCGTGCCGAAGCTCAAGGGCTTCACCAACCCGTTCCGGGTCGAGTACACCGGGGTGAACCTCGACACACTCGAGGCACTCGGCGAGTCGACGGTGAACCCGACGGTGCTCGTCGACAAGGGCATCGTCCGCAAGGACGCCTTCGTCAAGATCCTCGGCCGTGGCGAGTTGTCGAGCAAGCTCGACGTGCACGCCCACGCCGTGTCGAAATCAGCCGAGTCGGCGATCACCGACGCCGGTGGTTCGGTGACGCTCATCACCCTGCCCTTCAAGGAAGCCGGCAAGGCCGGTCGCCCGGCAGCGAAGGGCAACCAGTTCACGAATAGGTGATCGTCGTCGCCTCACGACTTCGTCGAGTCGGCGACATCGGAGGGGTTCGCAAGCGCCCTCCACACCTCCCCACCGCTCACCTCATCGAAGCGTGCTGCGTTAACCTGCACTCTTCCCAACTCCGAGGAACCATCGCCAGTGCTGTCGAACATCAAGAATATTCTCAAGGTCGCCGATCTCCGGAACAAGATCCTGTTCACGTTCATGATCGTGGCGCTGTACCGCATCGGCGCTGCGATTCGCGTTCCCGGCGTGGACCCGCTGGCCATCGACCAGCTCCGTGAAGGCGCCCAGGACGGAGCGCTCGGGTTGTTCAACCTGTTCTCCGGCGGTGCATTCGAGTCGTTCTCGATCTTCGCGCTCGGGATCATGCCGTACATCACGGCCAGCATCATCATGCAGGTCCTCGGCGTGGTGATCCCGAAACTGGAGGAACTCCAGCAGGAGGGTGCGGTCGGGCAGCGCAAAATCACCCAGTACACGCGGTACGTCACGATCGCACTGGCGACGTTGCAGGCAACCGTGCTCGTGTTCCTGTTCGGAACCGGCGGCGGAGGGGCCTTCTTCAGCGCCGTCCAGGCGCCGTCGGTCCCGCTGCTCCCGCAGGGCATCTGGCCCCGTGGCTACCTGATCATTCCGACCCTGGTGGCCGGCACCGCGGTGCTGATGTGGATGGGCGAACTGATCAGCCAGCGCGGGATCGGGAACGGCATGTCGATGGTGATCTTCGCGTCGGTCGTGGCGTCGCTGCCCGGCGGGTTCTACTCCATCCTGCAGGTCAACAAGGTGTTCTGGTTCGTGGTGATGGTGCTCGTCACGCTCGGGATCATCGTCGCCGTCGTCTTCATCGAACTGGGTCAACGAAGAATCCCGGTGCAGTTCGCGAAGCGTGTCGTCGGTCGCCGGATGATGGGCGGCCAGAACACCTACATCCCGTTGAAGGTCAACCAATCGGGCGTGATCCCGATCATCTTCGCCAGTTCGATCCTGCTCCTCCCGGCCATCGCCGTGAGCTTCCTCGGCGGTTCGAGCACGGGTTGGCGGGCCGATATCCAGCGCTACGTCGACCAGTACATCCTGAACAGCCAAAACCTCGTCTACGTCACGATCTTCGCGTTGCTGATCATCGCATTCGCGTACTTCTACAACTCGATCGCGTTCGACCCGATCCGCCAGGCCGACCAGATCCGTCGCCAGGGCGGCTTCATCCCCGGCGTCCGACCGGGCGCCCAGACGGAGTCCTATCTCGGCAAAGCCGTGAACCGCATCACGCTGCCCGGCGCGGTCTTCATCGCCATCATTGCGATCTTCCCGTACCTCATCTTGTGGGCAGCGGACGTGAACAGCTTCGCGTTCGCCGGAACCAGCGTGCTCATCTCGGTCGGTGTCGCCCTCGAGCTCATGCGTCAAATCGACAGCCAACTGATGCTGCGCAACTACGCCGGGTTCTTGAAGTGAGTCCTCGGCCTCACTCGTTCCCTGACGCTCACTCCGTTCGGTCCGACAGTGGCGCGTCCGGTGGCACGCTGGTGGGAACCGGGCACGACTCCGTCGCACCCTGGAGCGGACACATCTGCGGACCGTCGACCCGAACTGGCGACGCGATCCGAGAGCGCTGACCTCCGGTGATCCCTGGAGCACGTTTGATCATCCTCGGTCGGCAGGGTGCCGGCAAGGGCACGCAGTGCGTCCGCTTGTCGCGCCACTACGTGGTGCCGCACATCTCCACCGGTGACATGCTGCGCGCCGCCGTTCGCGAAGGGAGCGAACTCGGCACGGCCGCCAAGAAGATCATGGACGAAGGTGGTCTCGTCGGCGACGACATCATGATCGGCCTCGTCGACGAACGACTGACCAAGCCCGACGCGAGCAGCCGGGGCTACATCCTCGACGGGTTCCCGCGGACGGTCGCCCAGGCCCGAGCGCTCGACGAGATCACGCGCGTCAAACCGATCAGCACGGCGATCGATCTGGACGTCCCCCGCGAGATCGTCCTCGAACGGTTGTCGGCCAGGCGGGTGTGCCGTGATTGCGGCACCAACTACACCGCGACTGGCAACGAGCCCTCGCCGTGGATCTGCGACGTGTGCGGCGGTGACGTCCAGCAACGCGCCGATGACACGCCGGACGCGGTCAACCGCCGTCTCGACCTGTACGAAGAGCAGACGTCACCGCTGGTCGATTATTTCGCGAGTCGCGGAGCGCTCGCCGTCGTCAACGGCGTCGGCCACCCCGATCACGTCTTCAAGCGCCTGACCGACGTGATCGAAGCGCGACGCTGACGGCACGCCCGCGTCATGCATCACGGTCGCGACGTAGCAGGTTTGTCCCGAAATGTGGGGGATCTGGCGATTGGGGAACGATTGCCTGCCCGATAGCATTGATCGTCGGTCTGCGTGCAGACCATCGATCGAAGTCCACTGAGCTGGGCGAATGTCCAGCTCGTACCGAGGAGAGTCCCCCTGGCCAAACCAAAAGACGATGCCATCGTGCTCGAAGGCACGATCGTCGAGTCGCTCCCGAATGCAATGTTCCGTGTCGAACTCGAGAACGGCCACAATGTGTTGGCCCACATCTCGGGGAAGATGCGGATGCACTACATCCGCATTCTTCCCGGCGACAAGGTGCAGGTGGAACTCACCCCTTACGACCTCACCCGAGGCCGTATCACGTATCGATACAAGTGAACCGAACAGTGAGAGAGCAGTCGTGAAGGTCCGTCCGAGCGTCAAACCCATGTGCGAGAAGTGCCGCGTGATCCGCCGGCACGGCCGCGTCCAAGTCATCTGCGAGAACCCGCGCCACAAGCAGCGCCAGGGCTGACCAGGAACATCGAGAGAGAGTTAGAGAATGGCACGTATTGCTGGCGTCGACATCCCCCGCGAAAAGCGGTTGGAGATCTCGCTCACCTACATCTTCGGAATCGGACAGACCACGTCGCAGAAGCTCTGTGACGAACTCGGTCTCGACCGCAACACCAAGGTGTCCAACCTGACCGAGGACGAGGTCAACAAGATCCGTCAGTACGTCGACCAGAACCTCACCATCGAAGGTGACCTGCGTCGCGACGTGCAGAACGACATCAAGCGCAAGATCGAGATCGGCTGCCTCCAGGGCATCCGACACCGCAAGGGCCTGCCGGTCCGCGGCCAGCGCACCCATACGAATGCCCGTACCCGCAAGGGGCCCAAGCGTACCGTCGCCAATAAGAAGAAGGCTGTGAGGAAGTAAGCCATGGCAAAGGCCAAGCCGGGCGGTCGCCGCCCACGCAAACGTGATCGCAAGAACGTCTCGTCGGGGATCGTCCACATCAAGAGCTCGTTCAACAACACGATCGTCACCATCACCGACGCGTCCGGGAATGTCATCTCCTGGGCATCGTCCGGTGCGGTCGGCTTCAAGGGCAGCCGCAAGAGCACGCCCTACGCTGCTCAGCAGGCTGCCGAGCGCGCCGCGAACGCGGCGATGGAGCACGGTCTCCGTCGCGTCGAAGTGCAGGTGAAGGGCCCGGGTTCGGGTCGCGACACCGCCGTTCGCTCCATCCAGAACAGCGGCATCGAGGTGACGTCGATCAAGGACGTCACCCCGGTTCCCCACAATGGCTGCCGCCCGCCCAAGCGGCGCCGAGGCTGAGGTAGATCATGGCTCGTTACACCGGTCCCAAGGTGCGCCTGTCGCGCCGCCTGTCCACGAACATCTTCGAGAACGAGAAGGGCCGCAAGGCGCTCGATCGCCGTCCGTTCCCGCCGGGCCAGCATGGCCGCACACGTCGCCGCAATGCCGGTAGCGAGTACCTGGCCCAGCTGCAGGAGAAGCAGAAGGCGAAGTACATCTATGGTGTGCTCGAAAAGCAGTTCAAGAAGACCTACAACGAGGCCAACCGTCTCCAGGGTCCGACCGGTGAGAACCTGTTGATCCTGCTCGAGACCCGCCTCGACAACGTCGTCTACCGCGCCGGATGGGGTTCGACCCGTCCGCAGGCCCGTCAGTTCGTCAACCACGGTCTGATCAAGGTCGACGGCAAGCGCGTCGACATCCCGTCATACCGGCTCAAGAAGGGCCAGGTCGTCACCCTCAGCGACAAGGCCGCCAACATGATCGTCGTCCAGCACAACATCGACACGCTCGATCGGTCGCTCGTCGGTTGGCTCGAGACCGGTGAAGGCGGCCGGCAGGTCACCGTTCGTGACCTCCCGCAGCGTGAGCACATCGACGTGCCCGTTCGCGAATCCCTCATCGTCGAGCTCTACTCCAAGTAGCCCGCCCACGGCGGATCTGCGAGCAGATCCGTTCGGCCGCGGCGTGAGCCGCTGCACCCGTATCGTCACCCATGTGAAACCCCGGAGTTTGCGAAACTCCCAGAAAGGACCCGGCAGCAATGCTCGTCATGTAGCGCCCCACCGTCGAAGCCCTCGGCGACGAAAGCAACAACCAGCAGCGCTTCGCGATCGGTCCGCTCGAGCCAGGCTTCGGTCATACGCTCGGCAACTCGCTCCGTCGCACGCTGCTCTCGTCGATCCCAGGCGCCGCCGTCACCACGGTGCGCTTCGACGAAGCACTCCATGAGTTCGACACGATCTCGGGCGTCGCCGAAGACGTCACCGACATCATCTTGAACGTCAAGGACATCGTGCTCACCTCCCACGCCGAGGAAGCGGTCAACCTGCGCCTCGACGTGCGGGGCCCGGCGGTCGTGACCGCTGGTGACATCGAGTGCCCGGCCGACGTCGAGGTGTTGAACAAGGACCTCCACATCGCCACCCTGAACGGCAAGGCGCGGCTCGCGATCGACCTGAGTGTCGAGCAGGGTCGGGGTTACGCGTCGAGCCAGCGTGACATCGAGACCCGCACGATCGGTGTGATCCCGGTCGACGCGCTGTTCAGCCCGGTCCGCCGAGTGAGCTTCGAGGTCACGCCGACTCGTGTCGAGCAGTCGACCGAGTACGACAACCTGATCCTCGAGATCGAGACCGACGGCTCACTCACGCCGTCGGAAGCCCTCGCGTCGGCCGGCGCCACGCTCCGGTCGCTCGTCGATCTCGTCGCGTCGATGAGCGACGAGCCCCAGGGCCTCGAACTCGGCGAGATGATCGACACGACGACCTCGTCGCCCGACCTCGACCTGCCGATCGAAGACCTCGACCTGTCCGAGCGCCCTCGGAACTGCCTCAAGCGGGCCCAGGTCAACACCGTGGGCGAGCTGCTCACCAAGAACGAGGACGACCTGTTGAACATCACCAACTTCGGGCAGAAGAGCCTGGACGAGGTCAAAGAGAAGCTGGACGAGCGCGGCCTCACGCTGCGTGGATGACCTCCAGTCGGAACTGATTCGAAAGACACACTGACATGCCTGCAACCCCACGCCGCGCCACCAACTTCGGTGGCAGCTCGCAACACCAACGTCTCATGA
>JBDSBE010000003.1:0-28113 GCA_039921745.1 Ilumatobacteraceae bacterium
GTCAGGCGACGACGTCGTGACGGCTTTTCTTCACGCTGTCGACGAGGCCGTACTCGACGGCTGCCTCGGCGGTGAACCAGCGATCACGCTCTGAGTCGGACTGGATCTGCTCGAGCGTCTGGCCAGAGTGCTCGGCGATCAGTTGCGCCATACGGAGCTTGGTGTACCTGAGCTGCTCGGCCTGGATCGCGATATCCGTTGCCTGACCACGCAGGCCGGCGAGCGGTTGGTGCATCATGATGCGAGCGTTCGGCAGCGTGTATCGCTTGCCGGCGGCTCCGGCCGTGAGCAGGAACTGCCCCATCGACGCCGCCAACCCGAGGCACACCGTGGCCACGTCGCAACCGACGAACTGCATCGTGTCGTAGATCGCCATGCCGGCGGTCACCGAACCGCCGGGGCTGTTGATGTACAGCCAGATGTCCTGGTCGGGATCTTCGCCCTCGAGATAGAGCAGCTGGGCGCAGACCTGGTTGGCGATGTCGTCGTTCACGTCGGAGCCGAGCATGACCACACGGTTCTTCATCAACCGGTTGAACACGTCGGTGCGGGGGTCGAAGCCCCCTTCGAGCGCGACGGGCGAATCGATGCGATCGGTCATCGGGCCAGACTATCGGGGCGCCTCGCCGAAGCTCATCGACCCGGTCGCCCACCGCCGAGCGCGTGAGGATCACCCGCCTCCACCGGGTGTTTCATCTCGCCACCGCCGGGTCGATCCTCATCACTCGATCCCGGCCGCACGTTCCTCGGCGGCGTCGAGCGAGAGGCCGATCCGGGCGAACAGCGCCTCGAGGTCGACACCCTCGGTGCTCTTCTGACCGGCCAGGTATCGGGCGTATACGCCGTGGAGGATGCATGCCGTCTTGAACGAGTTGAACGAGCGGTAGTACCCGAGGTTCGAGAGATCGGCGCCTGTCGCGGTGGCATACCGGTCGATCAGCTCGTCGCGGCTCGGAAAGCCCGCCAGCGCAGTCGGAGGGTCGGCGCCGTACACGCCGGCGTCCCCCGGCTCGACCCACGCGTTCACCGAGTACGCGAAGTCGGCCAGCGGATCGCCGAGCGTCGCGATCTCCCAGTCGAGTACTGCCGTGACGTCGCCCGTCTGCGAGAACAGCGAATTGTGCGGCCCGTAGTCGCCGTGCACCACCCGCCCCGGGCCCTGCTCCGGGATCCGATTCACCAGCATCTTGTGGAGTTCGTGCACGCGCGGCTCGTCGTGCTTCGCATACTCGATCGACGCATTCCACGAGCCGTACCAGGTCTTCAGTTGGCGGGCCACGTAGCCGTCCGGTCGGCCGAGTTCGGCCAGCCCGACGTCAGCCGGTTCGATCGAGTGGAGTGCGGCGAGGACGTCGACGAAATGCTCACCGGCGTGATGCCGGACCGACTCGGGGAGCCAGCCGGACACCGAGCTGCCGTCGTACAGCGCCTGCCCGTCGGCTTTGCCCATCACGTAGCAGTGCACCTCGCAGACGTCACGGTCGTCGCAATATGCGATCGGCTGTGCGACAGGCACCGCGGTCGGCCACAGGCCGTCGATGATCCGGTACTCGCGCCACATGTCGTGAGCTTTCGGGAGCAGTTCCCCCTGGGGTGGTCGCCGGATCACCAGTTCGCGGCCGTCCGCATCGGTGAGGAGGTAGGTCAGGTTGGAGTGTCCGCCCGGAAGACGTTCCCAGGCGATCGGCGTCGAGACGTCCGTCACCGTCGGCAACCAGCGGTCGATCGTCGGCACGTCGAAGCCGACGACGTCAGGTTCGGTCATCTCGCGAGCGTGTCATGCCGGGCTGCGCAGCAACGATCCGACCGCCGGGCACACTGTCCACCGTGACGATCAGGATGCGCCGCCCACGCCCAGCCGACCTCGCATCACTCGCCGAGCGATCACGCGACGAGCCGTTCACCTACCGTCCGATCGGGGTCACCGACTCGGACGTGACCCCACCCGGCCACCACCGCGACCGGTGGACGCGCGTGCTGGGTCAGGGAGACCGGACGTTCGACCTGGCGGCCGAGGCGATCATGACGTGGGGCGTGCAGCGCGGCGCGGGGCTCGTCGTGCTCGCGCACAGCCCCGTGGAGGCCGGCGCGATCGTGGTGATGAGTGCACCCCTGCCGATCGGGTGGGTCGACGTGGCCTGCCGCGTGATCCGGGTGATCGACGAAACCGATCGGTCAGGATTCGTGTACGGCACCCTCGCCGAGCATCCCGAACAGGGTGAGGAGTCGTTCGTCGTCGTGCGCGACACCGACGGCACGGTCACGTTCGAGGTCGTCGCCGTGTCGCGACCGCGCCATCCGCTCGCCCGGCTCGCGCCCCCGGCCGCGAGGTTGCTGCAGCGCCGCGCCGTCGACCGGTACCTCGACGCCATGACCGACGCGGTCCGGAGCTGAACCCCGCCGACTCAGGCTCGTGAGGCACCGGACATCACCACGGCGACCCGTTCGTGCCGCCGCAACGACGCTCGGTCGGAGATGACGCCGGCGAGCCCCGCTGCGCCGGTCACGCTCACGTCGAAGCCGGCAGCGATCGCGAGTTGGTGGGCGCGGTTCACGTCGGCCTCGCTGGCGACGAGGGGCCGACCGCCGCTCGCTCGCATCACGGCGAAGTCCGCGAGCCAGTCGTAGGTCTCGTCGTCCAGGATCCCGTCGGCGGACGACGAGGGGTCCGGCCAGGGCCGCATGATCTCCGTCCACCGCTCCGCCGGAGCGGCGACGTGGCGGGCTCGCTCCCATGCGCTGGCCAGCGGTGCACATCCTTCGGCCTGGACGGTGTCGAGGCGGACCTTCGGGCCGAGGCCGGACCCGACCGACGCCGCGAACGCTCCCCCGCCGACCTGAACGACGACACGGTCGAGCGTGACGCCGGCGTGGTGGGCCTGGTCGGCGAGCTCCCACCCCATCGTGCGGCCCCCGTCCAGGCACCACGCATTCTCGGGGCCCTGGACGCTGAAGGGGATCGAGCCCGCGGCGACCGCCGCGCGGAACCGGTGCATCGCGGGGTCGCCCGGAGGGTCGGTGTCGAGACGTGGGCACACGTGGGTCACTGCGCCGAGCTCGTCGAGTCGCCGACCGAACGCCTCATCCATCCACGTCGGCACGAACACCTCGATCGGCCAGCCGACAGCGTGAGCGAGCGTGGCGGCCGCCATCGCAGCATTGCCGCACGAGGCGATCGCGAGCGGTCGGCGGTCGGTGATGATTCCGAGGCGCTCGGCGGCGCGCAGATGCAGCAGGATCGAGATGAGGTGCCGACCCTTTTGGGAACCGGCAAGCTGTCTGGTCTCGTCTTTGACCCAGAGTTCCACGCCGAGTTCGTCGGACAGCGTCGCCGATCGACCGAGCGGCGTGACCGAGAATCCTGCGGCGACCGCTCGGGTCATGTCGATCCGTTCGTCGACGGTCATCCCGTGCCGTCCGGCGAAGGTCCACCACGCGAGCCGCGGCCCGTACCTCACGAACGGGTTGGGGTCGTCGATCGGCGGCGCGTCGTCGCCGGTTGCTAGCAGGTGAAGCACGTGGTGCAGATCGTCGACGGTCCGGTTCGGGCACTGCCACACGAGCGGCTCGTCGATGCCGACCGTCGCCGAACACACGGCACACCGCCAGCCCTCGATCACGCGCACTCCGGCATCTCGTCACCGTAGCGGTCGGACCGCAGACCGGGTCGAGGCGATGCCGCTCTGTGTGACGGCCGCGCTACCGTCAATGACATGAGGAATCGGCGGTCGGCATCACTCCTGGCCCTGGCTGTGGTCGCCACGGGGTGCAGTTCTGTGGTGCAATCGAGCAACGAGGTCCGCGTGGCCGATTCGCAGCGCTCGACGACCACCACGGCCGCCGTCACCACGACGACCGCACCCGCTGCCACCGCACCGACCACCACGGCACCGACCGCCACCATCGCGCCGACCACGACCACCACGCCGACGACCACCACCACCACCACCACCACGACGACCACCACGACCACGATCCCGCCGCTGGATGTGTACGACGTCGCCTGCGCGCTCCAGGTGTTGCCGGGAGAAACCCTGCCGGAGATCGTCGCCCTGATCGACGACGACACGGTCGACGTCGAGACGATCATCGCGGAGAACGGCCTCGACGGCGACGCGATCATCGCCGACCAGTTGCTCGACGTCTGCGTCGACAACGGTCTCAACGACATCGACGGGACGACCCGCGTGGAGCGCAACGCCGTCGTCGCACACCGCGAGGTCCAGGCCCAGCAGGCCAAACTCAACGTGCTGTTCGCCGGATACGGGATCCGGGAACTCCTGGTCGACGGTCTCTCCGGGCCCGTCACCCGCCAGCGACTGTGTGCGTTCCGGCTCGCCGCCGGGCTGCCCGTGTCGACCGAGGACATGGCGTCGGGCAGCGACGAAGAGCTCGCGCTGATGGCGGCCGAGGTCCTCCCGATTCCGTTCACGCCGTCGATCCTGTCGGATCGGTGGGCACTGATCGACCAGACCTGTCAGATCATGTTCGTCGGCGTCGGCACCGAGCGGCTGCAGTTCGTGTTCCCCACCTCGTCCGGCCTGGCGGAGTTCCCCACCCGCCCGCAAGACCGCAGCACGGCGTTCAAGTACGACCCGGCGCTCGAGAACAACGGGTGGCACGACAGCTTCGATTTCCCGGCTGCCGAGGACAATCCGCTCAACGGCAACATGTACAAACCGATCTACTTCGACGGCGGCCAGGCGATCCACGGCGCGAACAACGTGCCGACCTCACCGGCCAGCCACGGATGCCTGCGCCTCCGACTCGAGAACATGGACCAGCTGGTCGGTTGGCTCGGGCTCGCAGACGCCGGCGGGGTGACGTACAACGACGGCCGCATCAATCTCGACGTCAGCGTCCAGGGCCAGTACATCGATCGCTGACTCGTGACGCAGCCGTCAGGGCGTTGCGATGCGGGCGTTCAGATCGTCGATCATCTCGTCCCAGACACCGACGTAGCGACGCAGCCCCCGCCAGAAGTCCTGTGAGCGACGCTGCTCGAACAGCTCGAACGGCGTCCCCTGCTGCTCGACCCACGTGTAGTACCCGAGCTGAAAGATTCGCCGTCGGTCGGCATCGGTCAGGTCGATCATGTGCTCGGTCGAGACGTGCCCGAGATGCTGCCCGAATGCCTCGGCGGCGTCGGTGTGGCTGTACTCACCGCGGTACCGGTTGGCGAGGACCTTGGCACGCTCGCTCGGGTAGAGCGCACCGCCATCGGTTGCGACGGTGATGATCGCATCGTCGGCACCCAGGCCGTGCAACTTCGCCGTCTTGATCGCGGCCAGCACGTTGCAGGTCGACGAGAAACCGAAGTGCGTGAGTTCGTCGATCAGTGCCGGCGAGACCCCTTTCGACTGCACCAGATATGCCTGGCCCTCTGGGGTGTTCCAGAGCACGTCGAGCTCGTCGGTCGCGACATCGCTGATCGCGCAGACGACATCGGTGTTCATGACGTTGTGGATGAGCGGGATGTGCTTGTCGCCGATGCCCTGGATGTTGTGCTCGCCGTACCCGTTCTCGAGCATCGTCGGGCATTCGAGTGCCTCGACCGCGACGATCTTGGCGCCGTACTCCTCTTTCAGGCGGTCGCCGGCGGCGATGGTGCCGGCTGACCCGGTCGCCGACGTGAACGCGGCGAGGCGGAGGTCACGGCCGCTCGCATCGCGCACGGTTTCGAACACGTGCCCGAGCGCCCGACCGGTGACCGAGTAGTGGCCGAGGTGATTGCCGAACTCGCTGAACTGGTTGAGGACAAAGTTGCCGGGATCCTTCGCCAGCTCGTTGCAGGCGTCGTAGATTTCTTTGACGTTCGACTCGGTGCCGAACGTGCGGATCACGTCCTCGTCGGGGTTCTCACACCAATCGTTGAGCCAGTCGAACCGTTCCTGGCTCATTCCTTCTGGGAGGATCGCCACGCCGCGGCTGGCCATGATCCGGCTGATCGCGATGCCACCCCTCGCGTAGTTCCCGGTCGACGGCCAGATCGCGCGATGGTGAGTCGGATCGAATTGGCCGCTCACCACGCGGGGTGCGAGGCACGAATACGCGGCCAGCACCTTGTGCGCGGTGATCATCGGGAAGCGATCCCCGAACACGACGATGATCGGGCTCTCGACTCCGGTCAGCTCGGACGGGAGGACGACGTGCTCCGGCACATCGACGCGTTCGCCCGCGAGGTCGTTGTACCAGTGCACACGCCAGAGGTTGCGGGCGTCGGGACCCTGCGGATCGGCGTCGCCCACGCGTTGCGCATGGTCGAACGACGACGGGTCTGCGAGCTGGGCGAACGTCGGTAGCGAGATGCCACGGTCACGGAAGCGAGCGGCCGTGTTCGCGAGGGCGGTCTCGTCGAGCACACGATCGGCCAGGCCGAACTGGTTCTCGAGTGCAGCCAGGTTCAGATCGGTCACGGTGACAGTCTGCCAACGCCAGGGATCGTGGCCCGCATCGCCAGGCGATCCACCCAGGTCCTGGTCGACGGGTCACCGGTACGATTGCCACCGTGGAAACCCCCGGCACCACCACGGGCGAGACCGCCCCGTTCTCCAACGAGCCGATTCACGCCGATGGACTTCCTCGTGTGCACGAGCAGCGCTTCGAGCTGCTCGACCCCGCATATGCGCGGGTCCGGCTGGTCGCGGCGGTTGGCGCAGCAGCCGCCGTGACCGCGACGATGGCTGTCACGTCGATCATGTGGTCGTCCCCGGTACCCCTGGTGATCGGCTCGATCGTGCTCCTGCTCGTCCTGGCGATCGGCACTGCGCAACGCATCGAGACCAATCACATGGCGTACCTCGTCAGAGAGCACGACGTGTCGTTCCGCTCCGGTGTCATCGGGCGGACGGTCGCGACCGTGCCGTTCGCTCGCGTGCAGCACGTCAGCATCGACCGCGGTCCGATCGATCGCCGATTCGGTTTGGCGGCGCTCCAGCTCAGCACCGCCGGGGGCCGGATCGCCGTCCCCGGACTCCGCACGGAGGTGGCCGATCAGCTCAAGGAGCTGGTTGCCGGTCGAGCGGCGGAGCTCGCCGATGCCGAGACCGACGACGTCGAGCCGCCGCCCACCTGACCGTGTTTCCCGAACCGACCCCTGGATCCGCGGCCGGTGTGTCCACCGCAGCCGACCGAGAGCTGCTCGCCGCACCGGTCCGTCAGTCGCCGATCGCACTCGTCTTCATCGCGTGGCGATTCATCCGTCGCCTGGGAATCGTGAACATCGGCGCAGCACTGCTGTTCACCCTCGCCAGAGGGTTCTCGATCGGACTGTGGATCGCGGCGACCCTCGCCGCCATTGCGGTCCTGGTGCACTCGCTCCTCAGTTGGTGGCGCTCGACGTTCCTCGTAAGCCGCGACGAACTCGTCATCACGAGCGGGGTGCTGTCCGTCGAACGGCTCGTGATCCCGCTCGATCGAGTGCAGAGTGTCAGTATCGACCAGCGACTGTTGCACCGGCCGTTCGGCCTCGTCGGCGCGGCGGTCGACACGGCAGGTTCGCAGGACGCCGAGTTCGAGATCGCGGCGATCGGCGTCGGCACGGCCGAGGCACTGAGGCGGTTGGCGTCGGACGCCCGGGTCGCGTCTGGTGCGACGTCGAGCGGCCAGGCGACGGCGGGTTCCTCGCCGCCCGCTCCACCCGGCGGTGATCGCGTGCTGCTGCGGCGATCACCCCGGCAGCTCGCGCTCGCCGGGGCGACGCGACTGCCATGGGCGGGCCTCGCCGTCCTGGCTCCGCTGCTCGCCTTCGGCGACGACGTCGATGTCCTCGATGGATTCACCGGATGGGTCGAGGACCTCGTCGAGCGCTGGACCGGTGACAGCTCGGCCGGCGGCGTGCTCGTGATCGTCGCGCTGCTCATCGCGGTCGCGGCCCTGTTCGGCACGGCCCTCCAGACCGTGCGTGAGATCGTGACGAACTGGAACCTCACGGTGTACCGCACCCCCACCGGCCTGCGTCGCACGGCAGGCCTGCTGAGCACCACGAGCAGGTCGGCCACCCTGCGTCGGGTTCACGCGATCGTCACCGATGACACCCCACCCCAACGATGGCTGGGATTCACGACGCTGACACTGAAAGCCGTCGGGAGCAACGACATCGTGCTTCCAGGCTCGCCCCCTGACGACGTCACACGGCTCCGTGCGCTGCTGTTCGGCGTGGCGGCGCCACCACCCCTCGATCGCCGGATCAGCGGCTGGTTCGTCTTCGTGGCAGTCCGCAACGCCGCCCTCGTTGCCGCGCTCGTCGCCGTGGTGGTCTGGTTCCGCGTCGGTTGGTGGTCGGCGAGCGTGCTGGTCGTCGTTCCACTCCGCGGACTCGCAGCGGGGTATCAGTGGCAGCGCCGGCGCTGGGGCCTGGACGAGGACCGGATCGCCGAGTCCTACGGGTTGATCCGGCGCCGCACGACCGAGGCACCACTGCGCAAAACGCAGGTCGTGAAGGTCACCCAGAGCTTCTTCGAGCGTCGGCGGGGTCTGGCAACGGTTCGTGTCCAGACCGCCGGTGGGTTCATCGCCGTCCCCTTCATCGATCGTCACGATGCGTTGGCGGTGCGTGACCGGGTGCTGTATGCCGTCGAGACCGATGGTCGCCCCGTGCTCTGATCGGAAACGGATCTACCCGAAGAACCCCTCCGGTTCCAGGGTGCTGGGGCCGACGTGGGCGTCGAGCCATCCGTTCATCTCCCTGGACTCCTCCCAGGTGTCTCGGAGCCTTGTGGCGGCGCGTTTGCTGTGGAGCCACGCCGGCGCGCCGAAGTCCTTCGACGCCATCAGGCCCTTGCGTCGGATCAACTCAATCCGCGGGTGGTCTTTCGGGTAGCCGCGCGGCGCGGACTTGAGCTCGTCGATGGCGCTGATCTCGAATCGCTTCGAGCGGAGCCCGACGACGATCTCTGCGATCTCCTCCCCCGTGCTGTCGGCATCGACGGCCCGCCGGAAGCGGTCGAGTTGGTCCTTGGCCATCGAGTAGTACCCGGTGCCGCACATCAGGCCGGCGGCCGACAGGTGGAAGTAGTGCCCGGCCCCGCCCTCTGACTCTCCGTACGCTCCCTGATGGGTCTTGTACGGCGGTTTGTTCTTGTGGAACCGCCGGTCGTTGTGGGGCCGGAAGAGATAGAACGGCCCGTACTCCGCGAGTTCGGCGCACAACTCCTCCGCGGTTGCTTTCACCACGTCTCGATAGGTCGTGCGGTTGGCGTCCCAGAACGACTTCGAATTGTCGGCCTCGAGCCGCTCGTAGAACTCGATCGCTTCGACCGGAATCCCCGTGAACGCCATGAGCGCGACGCTACAACCGTCCCACCGCGTCACGGTTGGTGTCGGATACCAACCGTGACGGTGCCCGGCGCGCGCCGGTCGGCTCTCGCTCGACTCCGGGCCCGCCGGCGCACCGGAGCGGGTCAGCGGGGAGCCGGTACTCTCGCACGCATGGCTGAACTCTTTCTCGGTGGCACCGTCGATCCAGCGACCCACGAACGCTCGGGCGACGAGGTCCGCCTCGACACCGCCGACTTCACGACCCACGGGGTGATCGTCGGCATGACCGGTTCCGGCAAGACCGGCCTCGGCGTCGTCCTCATCGAAGAAGTGCTTTCGGCCGGGCTCCCTGCCCTCCTGATCGATCCCAAGGGCGACCTCACCAACCTGTGCCTCACCTTCCCCGCACTCAGCCCCGCCGAGTTCCGGCCGTGGATCGACGAAGCGCAGGCAAACGCAGCGGGAACGACACCAGACGAATTCGCGCAGCAGCAGAGCGAACTCTGGACGAAGGGTCTGCTCGGGTGGGGTCTCACCACCCAGACCGTCGCCGAGCTGCGTTCGTCGACCGACTTCACGATCTACACACCAGGGTCACAGTCCGGCGTGCCGGTCAACATCGTCGGCTCGCTCCAGGTACCCGACGACCTCGACGCCAGCGAGATCGTCGGTGACGAGATCGAGGGCTACGTCAGCGGCCTGCTCGGCCTCGTCGGCGTCGACGCCGACCCGCTGTCCGGGCGCGAGCACATCCTGCTCTCGAACCTGATCAGCCACTCCTGGAACGCCGGCAAGGCGCTCGATCTCCCGGCGCTCGTCGGCCTCGTGGGCAATCCGCCGATCCGCAAGCTCGGTGTGTTCGAGCTCGATCAGTTCTTCCCGCCCGACGACCGCATGGCGCTCGCGATGAAGCTCAACGGTCTGCTCGCCTCCCCTGCCTTCGCCGCGTGGGCCGAGGGCCCACCGCTCGACATCCAGTCGATGCTGTACAGCGCCGACGGTTCGCCCCGCTGCGCGATCGTCACGACCGCGCACCTCTCCGACGAGGAACGACAGTTCGTCACGTCGATGGTGCTCTCGAAGCTGGTCACCTGGATGCGCGGTCAGTCGGGGACGACCGATCTGCGCGCGCTGCTCTACATGGACGAGGTCGCCGGCTACCTCCCGCCGACGGCGACCCCCCCGACCAAGAAGCCGATCATGACCCTGATGAAGCAGGCGCGAGCGTTCGGGGTCGGCGTGGTGCTCTCCACTCAGAACCCGGTCGACATCGACTACAAGGCGCTGTCGAACGCCGGAACCTGGATGATCGGACGCCTGCAGACCGATCGCGACAAGCAGCGACTCCTCGATGGGTTGTCGACCGCCAGCGGTGGTGTCGACGTCGCCCAGGTCGACGACACCATTGCCGGGCTCGGCAAGCGTGAGTTCGTCCTGCGACGCGCCGGGAAGGACACGACCGAGGTGTTCACCACCCGGTGGGCGATGAGCTACCTGCGCGGCCCGATGACCCGCGACCAGATCGGCCGCCTGATGGAGGATGAACGGGCAGCCGTCGCATCCACGTCATCGACCGTCGACGAGGCGGACGGCGCGAGTTCCGCTGCTGCGCCGAGCCGAACCGATGACCTCGGCGACGATGAGACCACCGTCATGCCCGAAGTCGCCGACGGCGTTCCCGTGCGGTGGGTCGACGCCGCCGCGCCGTGGTTGGGCGACGCCGGCGGAGACCCGCACGGCACACGCCTGCAGGCAGCGGTCATGGCGCGTGTCCAGCTCCGCTACGACGAAACGAAAGCCGACCTCGTCCATGACGCCGAGTACGAGTGCGTCATCACGCCGATCGGAGAAACCGTCGACCTCGGGCGCGCCCTGGTCGTCGACTACGACGATCGTGATCTGCGCGACAGCGCGGGCGACGTATCGATCTACCGGATGATCGACGCCAAGATCGCCACCAAGACGTTCTTCAGCGGCATCGAGGGCGACCTCAAGGACCATCTCGTCCGCAACCAGACTGTCGCCATCCCGATGAACGCCACGCTGAAGCTCTACGGACGACCCGGAGAGACCGCCGACGAGTTCGCATCACGAGCCACCGTCGAGGCCGACCAGCGCGCCGACGCGGACATCGCCAAGCTCCGAGACAAATACGAGGCCACGGTGACAAAGCTGCGTGATCAGATCGACGCGGCGTCCGACCGGGTCGACGTACTCGAAGGGGAAGCGGACAGCAAGCGCAACTCAGAGTTGCTGTCGACGGCCGGGTCGATCCTGGGCGGCCTGCTCGGAGGGCGCTCGTCGACGGGTGGCCTGCTCGGCAAGCTCGGCACCGCCGCGGGTCGACGTGGTCGGTCGAAGACGAGTCGTCAGCGTGTCGGCGCAGCCGAGAACAAGGTCGGTCGGCTGCAGACCAACCTCGAGGAACTCGAGGCCGAGCTCGAAACCGACGTCACTGCGATCGGCGAGACCTGGACGGATGCAGCCGCGGACATCACGACGCTGGAGGTCCCACTCGAGAAGACGGACATCACCGTCACGCAGCTCGTGCTGGCGTGGCTGCCGGTCGAGTAGTGCCGACGGAGAGACTCGAACTCTCACTGACGGCGACCTAAACGCCGTGCCTCTGCCAATTGGGCTACGTCGGCTGACCCGCTCAGGATACGACCCGTGACCCAGCGCTCGTCCGGACCCTTGACGGACCCTTGAATCGGCCCGTACGCAGGTGTGTCGATGAACCAACCGGACGACGAACGGGTTCGTGCGCTCGCACCTGGACGCCAGACCAACAGGCTGAACAGACTCCGCACCTTCCTCCACGGCCAACAGGCCAACATCGCGACCATGTTCGTCGTGCTGGCGGGCCTCGGATTGACCTGGCTCCTGGTTCTGACCGAGACCACCGGCGATCCGGTGTCGGTGAACCGGGCGGCGTTCGCGCTGATCAGCGTGCTCCTGCTTGCCTGCGAGCGGACGCCTGCCACCTGGATCCGCGTGGGGCCGGCCGGCGTGGTCACGCCACTGTGAATGTTCGCGTTCGGCCTGATGCTGGTCGGTTCACCCACCGGTCTGACCGCCGCTTCCGCTGCGGGCACGGCGTGCCAGGCTGACAGGGTGAAGATCACCGAACTGCCGACACCAGCCCTGTTCGTCGACGTCGACGCTCTGGGCCGCAACCTCGCCGCGATGGCGGATGTGCATCCGGGCGCGACACTCCGCCCGCACGTCAAAGCGCACAAGTGCACCGCGCTCGCAGCTGCCCAGCAGGCGATCGGCCACGACACGTTCACGTGCGCGACGCCTCGCGAAGTGGTGGGGATGGGTCTCGCCGGTGTCGGTACCGACCTGCTCCTCGCGAACGAGACCGTCGATCCCGAACGCCTCCGGGCAATGGCCGATCTCGATGTCGACGTCACGGTGGCCGTTGACTCGGTCGCCACGATCGAGGCCGCCGCCCAGAACGGAATCAGCTCGTGCCTGGTCGACGTCGACGTCGGGCTGCCGCGCTGCGGCGTCCTGCCTGCCGAGGCCGGCGCGCTGTCAGACGTTGCGCGTCGAGCCGGACTCGACGTTCGCGGCGTGATGGGGTACGAGGGTCACCTGATGATGGTCGCCGACCGGGCCGAACGTCTCGCGGCGGTGGAGCGGGCGATGGAGCTGCTCCTGCGAGCCCACGCCGACGTCGGCGGTGCGGTCATCTCGGGCGGCGGCACCGGCACGTTCGACCTGCACGGCTCGACCGGGGTCACCGAGGTGCAGGCCGGCAGCTACGCGCTGATGGACACCCACTACGGCCAACAGGGCCTGCCGTTCGAACAGGCCCTGTTCGTGAGCGGCACCATGATCTCGGTCCGCGCCGATCATGCGGTCACCGACGTCGGTCTGAAGTCGCTCGGCATGGATCACGGCAACCCGTCGGTGGTGGGCGGGGCGGTCTGGTTCTGCTCCGATGAGCACCTCACCTACGCCCCGACGGCGCGACCTGCGGTCGGCGAACGCGTGCGGGTCGTCCCCGCTCACGTCGACCCCACGATGGCGATGCACGCCACGCTGTGGGTGTCCCAGGGCGACGAGATCATCGACCGCTGGCCCATCGACCTGCGCGGCTGGTGACCCCCTCTCGTTCTGGGCAGGGTTTGGACGGTCTCAGCCGTACAAACCCTGCCCAGAACGGATGCTGGTGAGCAGCGTGCGGAACGCTCGGCCGCGATGGGAGATGGCGTGCTTCTCGGTGTCGGCCATCTCGGCGAACGTTCGCCCGTCACCCTCGTCGGGCACGAACAGCGAGTCGTACCCGAACCCGCCACCGCCGCGATCGGTTCGTGCGATCGTGCCCGGGCAGACCCCTTCGACGACCAGTTCCGTTCCATCCGTCCATCGGATCAGCGCGCAGGTCGTGAACGCGGCGCGACGATCGTCGGTGTCGCCGAGCTCCCGCAGGAGCTTGGCGCAATTGTCGTCGTACGAGCAGCCGTCACCCGCCCAGCGCGCCGAGAACACCCCGGGCGCCCCGCCGAGCGCTTCGACCTGCAGCCCCGTGTCGTCGGCCACAGCGGCCAGCCCCGTCACCTCACAGATCGCAACGGCCTTCAGCCGGGCGTTGCCCTCCAACGTGTCCGCATCTTCGACGACGTCGGGTACACCGGCCGGTCTCGGCATCAGGTCGACGACGTCGCCGAGGATCGCGCTGATCTCCGCGACCTTGTCCGGATTCGCCGACGCACAGACGAGCTGCGTTCGACCCTTCATCGCGACGGTGGCGCGACGGCGACGAGCGCACGTTGCGCGGCAGCGATCTCGGCGAGCCCGCCCTCCGCGAGCGCCAGCAGCGAGTCGAGCTCGGTTCGGGTGAACGCCATCCCTTCGGCAGTGCCCTGCACCTCGACGAACCTGGCCTCTCCCCCGGCGGCCGGCGTGAGCATGACGACGTTCATGTCGACCTCGGCCCGGCTGTCCTCCACGTACGGCAGGTCGAGGACCGGTGTGCCGTCGACGATGCCGACGCTGATCGCACTGCAGAACGAGTGGAGCGGGTGTTCGGTGAGCCCGCCGCGCTGGATCACTCGCGCGAGCGCGTCGTGCAGCGCGATGTAGCCGCCGCAGATGCTCGCGGTCCGGGTGCCGCCGTCGGCCTGCAACACGTCGCAGTCGACCACGATCTGGCGCTCGCCGAGGACCTTCATGTCGCAGGCAGCGCGGAGTGAGCGGGCGATCAGGCGCTGGATCTCGACGGTCCGGCCGCTCTGCTTGCCTTTCGCCGCCTCCCGGCCGACGCGTTCGGGCGACGAGCCGGGGAGCATCGAGTACTCGGCGGTGACCCAGCCGGTGCCGCGCCCCTTCATCCAGCGCGGCACATCCTCGTCGATCGATGCGGTGCACAGCACGCGGGTCTTGCCGAACGACACGAGGCACGAACCCTCGGCCATCTCCGTGAAATCGCGTTCGAACGTCATCGGACGCAGTTCGTCGACGTTGCGGCCATCAGGTCGAGGCATGTTTGTCTCCAGTGTCGTTGGTGTCGGCTGGGCGGGGGGCTGATCGATCATGGTCGAGGCCAGCGTTCGGTGCTGGCCAGTTCGGGTCCGAGCAGTCGACCGCCGAGTTCGCGGAACAGGTCGATGTCTCCACTCGACAGGAACCGATGTTGGCCGCTCCGGCCTGGCTCACGCAAGAGTCCGAGTTCGCCGAGCCGGTCACGGGCTGCGAATGCGGTCTCGTCGGCGGAGCTCACGAGCGTGACCGATGGCCCCATGACGTCGCTGATCGTTCGGGCGAGGAACGGATAGTGCGTGCAGCCGAGGAGGAGGGCGTCGATCCCGACGTCACGAATCGGTGCCAGCAGCCGTTCCGCCAGCACGGTCGCTTCGTCGCCGGTCGTCTGACCGCGTTCGACGAACTCGACGAAACCCGGACAGGCGGCCGACACGAGGCGGACCGGGGCGCCGGTACGTTCGACGGCGTCGACGTAGGCGCCTGACGACACCGTCCCCACCGTGCCGATCACCCCCACCCTCCCCGACGAGGTGGCGCGGACGATCGCGCGGGCACCGGGTTCGACGACGTCGATCACGGGGACGGGCAGCTCGGCGCGGATCGCGTCCAGGCCGGCGGCCGTTGCGGTGTTGCACGCGACCACGATCGCCTTGACGTCGAAGTCGGTCACGAGCGAACGCGCCAGTTCGGTCGCGTATCCCCGCACGTCGTCGAGCGGTTTGGACCCGTACGGGTACCGGCCGGTGTCGCCGATGTATACCAGGTCTTCGGCCGGGACGAGGTCCATCAGGGCGCGCGCGACTGTCAGCCCTCCGAATCCCGAATCGAACATCCCGATCGGCCGATGCATCGCGGCGTCAGGCTACGGACGTTGCGCAGCCGGTGGGGCGACCGTGGCAAGCTCGGTGGATGGAGCAGACCCCGCCCGATGCTCCCGACGACCCGCCTTCGTTCGAAGCCGGGGATGACGTGCCCCCCACCGATCCGGTCGAGCGGTGGACCTCGACCGTGGTGCTGGGCGACGGCGCAACCGCCGTCGTGCGCCCGATCACGCCGGCGGACGCACGCCCGCTCACCGAGTTCCACGAGGCGCAGTCGCCTGAGAGCCGCTATCGCCGCTACTTCTCGCCCAAGCCGACGCTGAGCGACCGCGAACTCGCTCGCTTCACCACGGTCGATCTGGTCGACCGCGTCGCGCTGGTGGTCGAGGAGCACGGTGAGTTCATCGCGTGGGCGAGCTACGAGCGCCTGAAGAATCGGACCGATGCCGAAGTCGCGTTCATGGTCGACGACCGCCAGCAGGGCAAGGGTGTCGCCACCCTCCTCTTGGAGCATCTCGCGGCGATCGCAAAATCGAACGACATCGAACGATTCACGGCTCAGACGCTCGGCGACAACCGAAGCATGCTGGCGGTGTTCGCGAAGGCCGGCTGGCCGGTGCACCGGCGATTCGAGTCAGGCGTGGTCGACGTCGACTTTCCGCTCGCCGACACGTCCGAGTTCATCGATTCGGTCGAACGTCGCGAGCAGCGGGCCGACTCGCGTGGCGTCGCACGTCTGCTGCTCCCGACCTCGATCGCAGTCATCGGCGCCTCCGACGAGGACGGGTCCGTCGGGAGGTCGGCCTGGGACAACGTTCGACGCGATCCACGCTGCCCGGTGTACCCGGTCAATCCGAACCACGCCACGGTCACCGGCCAGACGGCGTATCCGACCATCGGTGATGTGCCCGACGAGGTCGGCCTGGCTGTCGTGGCCGTTCCCGAGTCGTCGCTCGTCGACACGATCCACCAGTGCATCGCCAAGCGCGTCCGTGGGGCCGTCGTGATCACCGCCGTCACCGATGCCGCGATCGATGTCGACGGCCTCGTCGCGCACGCTCGGCGAAACGGCCTGAGGATCATCGGCCCGTCGAGCTTCGGCGTCGCATCACCTCGGTCGGAAGTGCATCTGCAGGCGTCGCTCGTCGATGTCGACCTGCCTGGTGGCGGGGTCGCGATCTCGATGCAGTCCGGCACGCTCGCCGCCTCCCTGCTGCTCCTCGCCGATCGGCTCGACATCGGATTGTCGTGGTTCGTCTCGCTCGGCGACAAACGCGACGTATCGGCGAACGACCTGCTCCAGTTCTGGGAGGACGACGAGGCGACGACGGTGATCGGGCTCTACACCGAGTCGCTGGGCAATCCCCGCAAGTTCGCGCGGATCGCACGTCGGGTTTCGGTCTCGAAGCCGATCGTCGCCGTCCGGACGGGCGCGGCGTTGATCGGCGCAGCGAACGCCGCGCTGTATCAGCAGACCGGAATGATCGAGGTGCCGACGGTGGTCTCGCTCCTCGATACCGTTCGGGTGTTCGCCTCGCAACCGTTGATGAACGGCGACCGGGTCGCCGTGATCAGCAATGCGCCCAGCCCGGCGACGCTGGCGGCCGCCACGATCGAGGGTGCCGGCATGCTGGTGGCGGCCACTGCGCCGCTCGACTGGCGCAGCACGGCTGACCACTATCGACTGGCGATCGCCGACGCGATCGCCGACCAACACGTCGATGCGTTGATGGTCATTCACGCTCCGGCCACACTGGGGCGAGCGTCCGAGCAGACCGAGGCGATCGAGATGGCTGCAGCGGGTGCGTCGAAGCCCGTCGTGGCCGTCATGCTCGGAGCGAACGACGGGCCGCTTCGGCCTGGTTCCAACGTTCCGAACTTCTCGTTCCCCGAGCAGGCCGCCGCAGTCCTGGGCCGCTGGGCGGCGTACTCGGCGTGGCGACGCTCCGAACACGCCGAGACGGAATCTGACGTGCTGATGCCGCGTTTCAATCCGGCACGCGCCGGAGCAATCGTGCGCCAGCACCTCGACGACGGCTCGATGCCACCGGATGCCCTCGGTGAACTGCTCGGTGCGTACGGGGTCGAGATGCCGCCGACGGCGCTCGCCCGCGTCGAGGACGCGGCCGATGCGGCCCAGGAGATCGGTTTCCCGGTCGCCGTCAAGGCGCTCGGCCGGCGGATCGGCCGGTCGGTCGAAGCCGGGATCGCCCTCGATCTCGTCGATCGCGCCGATGTGATCGCTGCGACGATGCAGATGCGGGAGCATCTCGGCGACGATGCGGCCGAGGTGTACGTCCAGCAGATGGTCCCGCCAGGTGTCGACCTCCGGATCCGCGCCACGGCCGACCCTCGACTCGGACCATTGATCACCGTGGGCATCGGTGGCGCCCAGGCCGATGCGATCGGAGACGAGATGAGCCGGCTCGCACCGATCTCGCCGACCGTCGCCCGGACACTCGTGGCCACCACGCGTGCGGCGTCGATGCTCAGCCCCGACGAGCTGGACCTCGTCGCCGACCAGGTGACGCGGGTAGCCCAACTCGTGTCAGACCACGTCGAAATCGAACTGCTCGACCTGAACCCGGTGATCGTGAGCGGCGACGAGTCGTGGGTCGTCGATGCTCGGATCGAGCTGGGCAAACTTGCGATTGCCGAGCCGGACGTGCGCCGGCTCGGCTGATCACACCGGTATCAGTTCGTGAGCAGCACCCTGTCGACGACCTGAATGAAGCCGTTCGCACCCTCGACGTCGAGGACCAGCAACTCGGCGCCGTCGACGGTTCGCGCAGCCCGGTCGACCGGCAACGTCTCACCGCTTGCCGTCGTGAGTTCGTTCACGGCGAAGATCTCGTCGGCCGTCAATGCCTGCGGGATGACATGACCGAGCAGCAGTGCGCGTAGCCGTTGCGGGTCGGCGAGGAGCTCAGCGCCACCCGGCGAGGCTTCGAGGGTGTCGATCGCCGGGTTCGACGGAGCGAACAGCGTGATCGGGCCCGCACCGCTCAGTTCCTGCTGCAGACCTGCGTCGGAGATCAACGTGTTCAACCGCGAGAGGTCAGGTGAAGCAGCGATGATGTCGAAAACGGTCGCAGACGGGGAGGCCGGCACCGACACCACGGGCACCGTGGTCGCCGGCGGCTGGGTCGTCGGAGGCACCGTGGTCGCCACCGTGGTGGTGGTCGGTGCCACGGTGGTCGTGGGGGCCGCGGTGGTCGTCGGCGCGGTCGTCTCAGGCACCGTCACCTCGATCGTCGAGGCCGTGGTGCCCTGCACGATCGTCGCGACGGGGATCGTCGTGGTCGTGTCGACGGTGGACGCCGTAGTGCCCTCGATGAGCAGCGCTGTGGTGGTCGAATTCACGACGAGGTCCTGCTCGTCGTCGTCGCCCGACCAGAACACGAGCCAGCCGATCAGGAGGAACAGGCCGAGCAGGCCGACCGCGATGATGGCCGCGACAGCACCGCGGTTCTCGTACCAGGGTGGATCGCGACGGTCGTCGGGAATCGCCGAGTTGGGGTCGGTCGGCGGAGGCACCATCGCGACGGGCGGCACCACGGCTGCTTGCGGCATGACCACCGTCGGGTCGGCGACCGGCGGAACCGGCTCGACGTACATCGGCTCGGTCGGTGGGAGATCCGAGGCCGGCACGATGATCGGCTCGGTCGGTGGGAGATCGGGATCCGGAACGTTCGGATCGTCGGGCGGAACGTTGTCGTCGGTCACACCACAACTATGCCCGATCGCGCTCCCACTCCCTGGCGATGCTGCGTAACGGTTGGTGTCGGATACCAACCGTTGCACGGCACCCGCCGGTTCAGAAGTAGATGATCGACTCGGCGTTCTTCTCCGCCTCGTCGAGATCAGCCGTGTACGCGCCGGTCGAGAGGTACTTCCAACCACCGTCACACACGATGAAGACGATCGTCCCGTGATCGATCTCCGCAGCGACCTTGACCGCTCCGGCCAGCGCCGCACCCGAAGAGAGCCCTGCGAACACACCGCAGTCGTTGACCAGGCGGCGGGTCCACTCGATCGACTCGCGCGGGCGGACCACCCGCTTGCGATCGAGGAGCTCGCGGCCGTTCCACAGTTCGAAGACCGGGGGGATGTAGCCCTCGTCCATGTTTCGCAGACCCTCGACGTTCTCGCCGAGCGGTGGCTCGATGGCGATGATCTGCACATCGGGATTCTGTTCCTTCAAGAAGCGGCCGGTTCCCATCAGGGTGCCGCTCGTGCCCAACCCGGCGACGAAGTGGGTGATCTCGGGGACCTCCCGCCAGATCTCCGGGCCGGTTCCCTCGTAGTGCGCGCGAGGGTTGGCGTCGTTGCCGTACTGGTAGATGAAGCACCATTCCGGGTGCGCATCCGAGAGCGCTTGGGCACGACGCACTGCCCCGTTGGAGCCTTCCGGTCCGGGGGTCAGGATGATCTCGGCACCCATGATCTCGAGCATCTGACGGCGCTCGATCGACACGGAGTCGGGCATCAGGATCTTGATCGGGTACCCCTTCAGGCGGGAGATTGCAGCGAGCGCGATGCCGGTGTTCCCCGATGACGGTTCGATGATGGTCTGGCCGGGCAGCAACGATCCGTCGGCCTCGGCGGCGTCGATCATCGCCTTCGCAATGCGGTCCTTGACCGACCCGAAGGGATTCTGCATCTCGAGTTTGGCGAGAATCCGCACGGCTGGATTCGGTGACAGGTTGGACACGTCCACGATCGGAGTGTCGCCGATCAGGTCGAGAACGTTGGGATGCACCGTGCTGATGCCCGTGATCGCACCCGATGGGCGCTGTTCGGTGACCATGCTCATGACCGCTCCAACCGTCGCTCTCCCGGGATCATTCCGACAAATCCGATCTGACTCGTCAGGAATCTACCCGGCGGCTCGCCGTCGAAACTCAGACGGTGACGAGCTCGACGGGTTCTTCGGCGATGACGCCGTCCGCGATGCGGTAGCTGCGCAGCTCGGGGGCCTTACGCTTGAGGCTCACGATCACGTAGTGCCACACGGGGTCTGGAGCCTGGCGCACGTCGGTGGGGCTGGGGTACGGCTCGGAGTGAGTGTGGCTGTGGACGACCCCGATGATGTCGTAGTCGACACGCTCGGCGTCCAGCTCGGCGCGCAGATGATCCTGCGGGTTCACCGTGTACACCTTGGCCGATCGTGCGTCGTTGCGGCAAGCGTGAAACGTCGCCGCGACGTCGCTGCCCGGTGCACCGGCGATCAGCCCACACATCTCGAGCGGGTACTCGCGGAACGCCAGGTCGCAGATCGCGTCGAACGCGTCACGGTCGAGTCGCAGCACGGAGCGGACCCTAGCGGGCGGTCGAACTTCGATCCCCGGGCGTGCATCGGTCGCTAGCCTCGGCTGGCGATGGCCAAGAAGTCGAAGAAGACGAAGGGCGCTCCACCCGGCACGACGTTGATCGCGGGCAACCGCGCGGCCCGTCGTAACTACGACATCACCGACACGTTCGAGGCCGGGCTCGTCCTGCTCGGCAGCGAGGTCAAGAGCATGCGCGAGGCGCAGGTTCAGATCACCGAGGCCTACGCCAGGATCCGTGACGGCGAGATCTGGTTGGACGGCATGCATGTCGCGCCCTACTCGTTCGCGATCGGGTTCGGCGCCCATGACCCCGATCGTTCGAAGAAACTGCTGCTCCACCGCTCGGAGATCGGCAAACTCAAGGCGCGGGTCGACCAGGACCGGGTGTCGTTGATCCCGCTGGCGCTCTACTTCCGAGACGGTCGCGTGAAAGTCGAGATCGGTGTCGGCAAGGGACGCTCGAAAGAGGACAAACGCCACGCAATCGCCGAGCGTGATGCGCTGCGCGACACCGAACGCGAGATGGGCCGAGCGCGCAAATACGCCGAAGGATGAGCACCCCGGCACCGGCCGCGCTCTCCGATCTCGTGAGGATCTTGCGCATCTGATGCGCAAGATCCTCACGAGATCGACGTTCGGGCGGTCAACCGTAGAGACCGAGCAGGCTGCCCGACAGCAGCACCGCGGACACGATCATGCCGACGCGGATGAAGCGTTCGCCGCCCTTGACGGCCGCATGGGCGCCGATCCAGCCGCCCGCGGTCAGCCCGGCCGCCAGGATCAGGGCTGGGACCCACTCGATCTTGCCCTGGATGATGAAGATCGGCAGCACCACGGCCGTGAGCGCGAGGTTGGCGACGACTTTGATGTTGTTCGCCGTGATGAGGTCGTAGCCGGCCCGGGTGAGCGCAGCGAGCATCACCAGCCCGACACCTGCCTGCACCGCCCCGCCGTACAGACCGACCGCGAAGAACACGACGACCGTGACCGCGGCCGGCCACGGTTTTGCGTCGAGGGTGACTTTCGGCTTCCGGATCGACAGGAAGATGACGGGAAGCATCAGCAGGCCGAAGACACGCTCGAACGAGTCGTCCGTGAGGCGGGTGATCAGGAATGCGCCGATCAGCGAGCCGGCGATGATCGGTCCGAGGACGGGCGCCGACTTGGACAGCCCACGAACCCCCAACTTCCGGAACGCCCGAGCGGCTGCGGCATTCGACGTGAGGATCCCGACCCGATTGGAACCGTTGGCACTGTTGCCCGGAACGCCGGCGAGTACCAGCAGTGGCACGGTCAACGTCGAACCGCCGCCGGCGACTGCGTTGATCAACCCGGCGGCGGTGCCGCCGAGTATCAGAAGCACCGCCTCCCACCACTGCACTGCGGCATCATGGCAGACGGAGCCAGCGACGACTCAGTCCCGCAACGTATCAGCGCGCTGTGGGTCCGTTCAGGCCGCCCAGAAAGCGGGCCGCGAGGCCGGCCCGTTTGCGTCGGGCGACGGATGATCCCTCCGACGGTCCCGGCGGCTCCCCGCCAGATTGGCGCTGGGACTCCGACTTGTTCGATGACCTCGTCGCGCTCGCCCGCCAGGTCGCGACCGACTGCGTTCGATCCGACGTCTTTCGCCTCTCGATTCGATGAGCGCCGCCGCTACCCGTCACGATGTCGGCATGCGCTTGGCCACGATCCGGACAAACCACGGAACCCGTGCGGTCCGTATCGACGACGACGTGGCCGTGGAGACCGGCCACGGGTCGGTCGACGAGTTACTCCGCACCGCTGGGTGGGTCGGCAAGGCGGCCGACGCCGACGGGGAACGTCACGAACTCGAGACGCTCGACTTCGCGCCGCTCGTCACCGCTCCTGACAAGGTGATCTGCGTCGGTCTCAATTACCTCGACCACATCGCCGAGACCGGCCGACCGCGTCCGGAACGCCCGTCGCTCTTCCCCAAGTTCGCGCGGACGCTCATCGGCGCGCACGACGAGATCCACCTGCCACATGAGGACGAGTCGACCAGCGTCGACTGGGAGGCCGAACTCGGCCTCGTGATCGGCCGCGAGGTGCGACGGGCGACGGAGGAAGAGGCTGCCGCCGCGATCGCCGGCTACACCGTGGTGAACGACATCAGCGTCCGCGATTTTCAGAACCACACCCCGCAGTTCATGCCGGGCAAGGCGTGGGAACACAGCACTCCGGTCGGCCCGTACCTGGTGACGGCGACGCCCGGTCAACCTGCGCACTTCCCGATCTCGTGCGAGGTTGACGGCGTCACCATGCAGGAGTCGAACACCGATCAGCTCTGCTTCGGGCCTGTTCAACTCGTGCAGTACATCTCGACGTTCATCACGCTGAGCCCCGGCGACCTCATCGTCACCGGCACCCCTGGTGGCGTCGGTGTCGCACGCGACCCGCAGGTGTTCCTCCGACACGGCCAGACGGTCGTCACACGGATCGACGGCATCGGCCAGTGCGTCAACCCCTGCACCCGGCCGAACGCGTGAAAGTCGGCCCGCCACAGCCGGGCCGACTCTCACGCATTCGGCCGGAGTAGGCGATCGACATCGTGGGTACCGTGCCGGGCGTGCCCGAACCGATCATCCTGCTCGACCGGTACGAACTGAGCGAACTGATCGGTACGGGGGGAACGGCTCGGGTGTACCTGGGTCGTGATCGCAGGCTCCAACGCAAGGTCGCCGTCAAAGTGCTCGACAGTCGGTTGGCCGAGTCCGCCGACCCTGCTGCCCACACCAGGTTCCTGCGGGAAGGTCGGTCATCGGCTCGGTTCTCCCACCCACACGCCGTCGCCACGTACGACGCCGGTGAGGACGCCGGGCGACTGTTCATCGTCATGGAGCATGTCGACGGATCGTCACTTGCGCAGCGGATCGCGGACGCCGCACCGCTTCCGGAACCGGAGATCGTCAGAGTCGGCACCCAGCTCCTGAGCGCACTCGCCGCCGCCCACGAGGTCGGATTGATCCATCGCGACGTGAAACCGCCCAACGTCCTGCTCGACCCGACCGGCACCGTGAAGCTCGCCGATTTCGGTATTGCCCGTCGGTTCGACGAGATCACGAGCGCGCTCACGGTCGAAGGAATGGTGATCGGGACGAAGGCCTATCTCGCACCGGAGCAGGCGCGCGGGCTCGAGACAGGGCCTCCGGTCGACATCTATGCGGTCGGCGCGGTGCTCTACGAGATGGCGACCGGGCAACGCCCCCCGATGACCCCATCGGATGCGCCGCGCGGCGCCGACCCCCATGTGCTGCGCTCCGATCTGTCGAAGCCGCTGGCCGCGGCGATCTCGAAATCACTCGCTGGTCGGCCTGCCGATCGGTTCGAGTCGGCCGAGTCCATGTCGGCTGCCCTCAGCGGTGCGACCCCGACGGCGACGATGCCCGCCGCCGCGATCCCTGGTACACCAGCCGCGCAGGTCGCGGTGCCGGTGGCGGCAGCGGCAACTGCGCCGATGGCCCTGTCGAGCTCGGCGATGCAATCTCCACGACCGACCACGCTGATCCCGGCGCCGCCGCTCCGAG
Source organism: Ilumatobacteraceae bacterium (assembly GCA_039921745.1). Classification (GTDB taxonomy): domain Bacteria; phylum Actinomycetota; class Acidimicrobiia; order Acidimicrobiales; family Ilumatobacteraceae; genus Ilumatobacter. Next base: position 24,451 of record JBDSBE010000003.1, read on the forward strand.
ACGCCCGGACCGGCAAACCGCAGCTGGCCGCCGGCCGGTGGGTGCTGATCGTCCTGGCGCTGCTCGTCGTCGTCGGTGGAGCGATCGCATTGGCGCGGGGAGACTCGAACGGATCGAACGCGACCGACGCACAGTCGACCGCCGCGCCGAACGCCGTGACGATTGCCCCTCCGGATTCGACGCCCTCACCGACCCAGGCGACCGCGCCCCCGCCGACCACCCCTGCGCCGGCGGCCCCCGCACCGACGACCCCGCTGGCGACCGATCCGCCGAACTCGCCCGAACTCATCCCCGGCTTTCCAGCAACCGACGACGTCGGACAGTTCATCGATCAGCTCCGCGACCCGAAGAGTACGGCCGGTAAGCAGTCGAGAAAGCTCGGCGACGGGTTACGCGATGTCTTGAAAGAAGACAGCGAAGACCGGTCGAAAGAGATCCGTGACGTGGTCGAGAACATCGACGAGTGGCTGGCGACAGACGAGATCGACCCGACGGTTGCGGCACGGGCCATCGCCTTTCTGGCGGAGCTCGATACCGGCCGCGTCGGCGACCACGATGATTGACCTCGGGCCCTGTCGTGTCACGCCTCCGGGCGGATGAGGGGATGACGCGAAACCGGTCATCCTGATGGTCGACCATCACCGGCCCATCTCGGGCGGTTTCGGTCAGAGGCGCTCGATGATGGTCACGTTCGCCTGCCCGCCGCCCTCGCACATCGTCTGCAGGCCGTAGCGACCGCCGGTGCGCTCGAGTTCGTTCAGCAGCGTGATCATCAAACGCGCACCAGTCGCCCCGAGCGGGTGGCCGAGCGCGATCGCCCCACCGTTGACGTTGATCTGCTCGTGCTCGAAGTCGGTCTCTCGGAGCCACGCCATCGGCACCGGCGCGAACGCCTCGTTGATCTCGACGAGGTCGATGTCACTCGCTTTGAGACCGGTCTTGGTGAGTGCCCGAAGTGTGGCTGGGATCGGCGCGGACAGCATCATGATCGGGTCGTCCGCCAGCACCGACAGGTGGTGGATGCGGGCCCGCGGCGTGACGCCGTGCTCGTTGACGGCGCGCTCGTTCATGATCAGCATTGCGGCCGAACCGTCGGAGATCTGGCTCGCCATCGCTGCGGTGATCTTCCCGTCAGGAGTGAGCGTCTTGAGCGAGCGGATCTTGTCCCAGTCCGGCTCGCGCGGGCCTTCGTCGCGCTCGACGCCGTTGATCGGGACGATCTCGTTGTCGAAACGACCCTCGGCCTGCGCCCTGAGGGCACGCTCGTGGGACTCGACGGCGAACGCCTCCATCTCGTCGCGGTTCAGGTCCCACTTGTCGACCATCATCTCAGCGCCGACGAACTGGCTCACCTCGCCGGACCCGTAGATCGTGTTCCAGCCGGGTGAACTCGTGTACGGGCTGAACTCCTCGTCTTGGCCGAGCGTGGCCGACGCGAGGATCGGCACCTGTGACATGTTCTGCACACCACCGGCGATCACCACGTCCATCGTCCCCGACATGACGGCCTGGGCCGCGAAGTGCACCGACTGCTGAGCGGAACCGCACTGACGGTCGACCGTCACGCCGGGGACGTGCTGCGGCAGCCCGCCGACGAGGGCGCAGGTGCGCGCGATGTCACCGGCCTGCGGCCCGATCTGGTCGAGGCAACCGAACACCACGTCGTCGACCGCGCCGGGATCGACCCCGCTCCGCTCCATGAGCGCGCGAATCGCATGCCCACCGAGATCGGCAGGGTGAATCTGCGACAGGCCACCACCACGGCGACCAACAGGCGTACGGACGGCTTCGACGATGAACGCTTCGGACATCCGCCCACGGTAGGTCTCCCCCGCCACCCATCCCCCACCGGACCGCTCTCGTTCCGGTCAGGGTTCCGACGCACCTGACCGTCCAAACCTTGACCAGAACGGCGGGCCAGCGGCGGTAGCATGGCCGATCTACATACCGTTCCCAGGAACGATCTCGGGGCTGACTGGTTTCGACATCAGAACTGTTGGGCGGGTTTGCGACCCGAGTTGCTCAGACTCGCTAAACGGGGCACCAACAAGAATTGCCGATGAGCAGTTCGCTCTCGCCGCCTGATTCATTTCAGATGGAAGGAGAGTCATCGTGAGCAGCAATGCCGCACGGGGCCAATCCATCACAGCCCGGCAACAGAAGTGAGGGATGACGGCAGGAAAGACAGCTGACGGCGAGAAAGACCGCTGACGATTCGGAAAGACGATTCGTGACTCACCCCTGATCTTCGGTGACGGAGTGGGTAGCCGACCCGCCGGCACACCTGCGTAGGTGTAAAGCGGGAATGGTCGTATCGGGTCCGTTCTCAGACTGTTGGACGGGGGTTCGATTCCCCCCAGCTCCACGCGCGCCAGAAAATGGCGATCTACCAGGTACTTCGCGAAATTCGGGTAGTGGGTCAGGTACCACCCGGATAGGTACCCGGAACCCGCTGACCAGGGGAAATGCAGCGGAGGACGGACGGGGGTACGTCACCCCCAAGCATGCAGAGTCCATCCGCATCGCACCAGGTCAGCGGGCGTGACCGTCACCGCCGACTCGACCAGGACGGAAAAAGGACGGATGCCGCATCGTCGGGATTCGAGGTCCAATGCCAGGTCGCACCCTGAAGATTCGTTCGACCTGGTCGATGCTTGCGTCCCACGCGTCGACGAAAACGTACGTGTTGGACTGTCCGGGTTGGCGGTGCGCGCCCGGAGCGATGCCTACGTTGCGGTGGAATCGAGCAGCTCCGTGGAGAGAGCGCGGGCGTGGTCAACGGGCCCCGGTAAGTCGTGCGACCGGCCGAATGCGCGTCGCAGCCCATGTGTGAAGGAGTCAATCAGTCGATTGTCGCGAGCTCCTCGCAGACGAAGTCGATGATTTGGTTGCGGGTCATGCTGTGGCCCCGGTCAACGAACTGGTCCCATTGGTCGCCGACTGATCGTCTGATCGAGGAGACGGCGGAATCGTGGTCGCCGACGGTCTGTACGTTTCGGCCGCTGCGACCATCGAGCCAACCACAGACGACAGCTGCGGTGCCGTGCCGGCCGCCCTTGTCGAGCAGCACGATGACGTTGCTGAGCGCGAGCAGAGTGGTGCTGGTGTCGCCGATGTGCTGGAGGCGCTGCAGGAGGTCGATGGACGCGACTGCCAGTTCGCCCTCGGTGAGCAGACCCGACTGGCCGTGGAGCTTGAAGTTTTGAGCCATCGTCTCGACCCTTCGGCTCCCCACTCCGGCGGCGACCTGGATGGCACGGTCGAGTGCGCCGAGGCTCGCGGTCGCATCGGTGTAGCTCAGATCCAGTCCGGCGGCGCAGTTCGCGTAGGCGACGGCGGTGGGCCAGTTCGCGGCATTGGCCCGGTCGAGGGCCTGTTCGATGAACTCGGTCGCGTCTCGGCCGGTGGAGCTGAGAAAGAGGGCGAGTACCACTGGATTCAGGACGTGGTCGAACAGCTCGTCGGGCGCCGCTTCGCCGAATTCGTAAGCACGTAAGAGGTGCTCGACGGCCTGGTCATAGTCTCCCTCGTCGAAGGCAACGAACCCGAGGTTTTGCCAAGCGACACCTTCGTATGCGCCGTTTTCGAGTTCGAAGAGTCGTTGGCATAGGCGTCGCGTTTCAGTGACGTTGCCTGCGCTGGTCAACGCGTGCCCGACAGCGA
>JBDSBE010000004.1:0-17331 GCA_039921745.1 Ilumatobacteraceae bacterium
CTCGATGCCCCCGAACTCGGACTGTCGAACTGGGAGGGCGGCCGGTTGCTGGGCCGGGGCGGGATCCTGTCCGGCGACTCGGTTCACACGATCCGGTACCGGGCCAGGGTCGGCGACCCTGACCTGCACCGTTGAGCGACGAGATGGACGACTAGAGGTAGACGCCGCTGATGTCGACGATCACGTGCACCGGATTGAGTGCGAACACGCACAGCTCGCCCGACTTCGACAGCTTGACCATTGCGCCGTTCGCGGAGACCGCCTGCCAGGGAACGATGTTCACATTCGAGGTGTTCGGCCGCTCGCCGCACTGGAAGACCGTCAGGAACGAGCCCTCGGTGGCGTCGGTCGCCGTCACATTGACGGTGACGGCCGTTGCGCCGGCTGGAATGCCCCGCTGTCCGGCGACTTTGATGCCGACGATCTGACCGCCGGCAACCCGGTTCCCGTTGGTCGCCGAGTTCAGTGTCGCATTGCCGGAGCGGCTGTCGAACAGCCGGATCGGGCTGAGTGGCAGGAAGTCGGCGCCGAAGTCATCGGCGAAGAACCCGGTGTAGTCGATGATTGCGTGGGTGTCACGCAGCGACCGGATGCAGATGTTGCCGCTCACGTCCACCGGGATGACCACGGAGTTCGGCCGGAATTCGTTCGGGCCGTAGTTGATGGTCGAGATCTCCGCAGCGGTCGGCGACCCACACGGGTACACCTGCAGGAACCCGTTGTCGGCGGTCTCGGCGACCGTGACGTTCAGGGCGACGCTGGTGGCGCCGGCCGGCGCTGGGCGACCTGCGCCGGCAACGGAGAGGACGAGTTCCTGGCCGCCCTGGAGACGGGCGTTGCCGTCGGCGCGGGTGTCGTGGATGCGCTGCGGTGACGAGGGGCTGAAGCCGCTCGAGCCGGTGTCGTCGAAGTATCCGTTGACATCGATCACGATGTCGGTGTCGACGAGCGAGAACAGGCACAGCTGGCCCTTGGCGAGGGGGACGACGGCCTGGTTGGCGACGACCTGCCCGGGCCGGAACGACAGCGTGCTGACGTCGGGCCGCTGACTGGTGCAGTTGTAGGCGGTGACGAAGCCGTGGTTCTGCGGATCGACGGCGACGAAGTTTGCGCTGACGGCGGCGATCGACTGGTCCGCCACGTCGACGCGGGTCACGCTGCCGGCACGCAGCCGGACGGTGCCTCGACCGGTGCGGCTGTCGACGAGTCGGAACGGTGCGACCGGACGGAACCGGGTCTGCTTCGACGACGCCGTGGTGTCACCCGGGGTCCCGACCGGCTCTGTGGTCGGCGCGGGGGTCGGCGTGGTGGTCGGCGTGGTGGTCGGCGTGGGCGTCGGTTGCTGCGATGAGGCCGTGAGTGGCGCGTTCCGGTCGACGTTGAACGACCAGGTGACCTTGCCGCCATTGGTGTTGACCGTGACGGTGTACGTCCCGTCGGCCAGTGGGTCGCGGGGCATCACGACGACCGCGTTATCGCCCGCGAGGATGGCCCGCGCGGTGGCGTCCGATGCGTTCCCGCGATGCAGCGTGCAGGTCTGGATCGGACCGGTGGGCCCGGTGATGGTCGACGACGCCGAGCTGACGTCGCTCGGCATCATGGCGATCAGTGGGAGGCCGGCGGCTCCGCTCCAACCGCACATGGTCAGCGGATTCGGAAACTCGGTGACGAAGCTGTGCAGGGGGACGGTCGCACCATTGCCGGGGAACAGGATCGGGCTCGCCGGGCGCGGCGCGCTGCCGTCGATGCCACGGATCACGTCGAGCGTGCCACCCGACCGCCATGGGGTGGGTGTCGACTCCTGGGCGCAGAGCCCGAAGCCGCTCGAGCGGAGGCTGTGGCGGAGTACACCGATCGCATGGAACGGGCCGGTCATCCAGAGTTCGACGTGCTGGCGTGCCGTCGTCGAGATGTTGCTGCTGACCGCAACGTTGCCGCTGTTGCCGGCGACGTCGCCGCCGCTCGTGTAGCCAGGATTGCCGGGGATCTCATCGTGGGCGATCCCGTTCTGGAGCATGTAGCACGAGTGGGCACGTCCCTCGGCGGACCAGGTCGGGTTCTCGGAGACAGGCCCGAGACCAGACATCGCCCGATAGACGTTCACCGTCGTCATCCAGTCGTCGGCGGCCGAGGCCGGCTGGTCGGAGCCGGCGACGAGGCCGGCGGACATGGCGAGCGCACTGACGAGCAGAGCTCGGGTCGAGCGCCGGAGGCGTCGTGATGAGGAAATCGTGGCGTCGGTCACAATGGGGTCATCGGAGACACTTTCCCGAATCTTGACGGCGCATCAGGAACTTGAGAGAACCTTGCTCGACGTTGACGCGGTCGAGCGGCGACTATTCGGGCCGCGACCATTCGGTCAGAGCGCCTCGATACGGTAGGGCAGTGCGGCGCGTCCAGCGACAGCGGCGACCGTCCGGCCCGGCGTGCTTGGTGGTGGCGATGGTGGTCTTGACGTCGGCCTGCGGCGGTGCCCGCCAACCGGTCGCAACCGGCTCGCGCCGGACCGCTGAGCGCCCTGACCGCACCTCGCCGGTGCCGGACACCACCCCGACGACCACCCCAACGACCACCCCAACGACCACCCCGCCACCGACATCGACATCGACACCGGCGCCCGAGCTGCTGTCGCGGTCGACGTCGATCGGCGATCCGCGCTTCGCCTCGCTCGGCTCCGCGGACATCGACGTCGGCCACTACGACGTGGAGCTGGTGTACGACCACGCTCGACGACGGTTGTCGGGCACGGTGACCGTCACGCTCCGGATCGTCAATCGGACCGACCAGATCGCGCTCGATGCCGATGGTCTCGTCGTGACCGGGGTTCGCGTTGACGGCGTGCCGACCGATTCTCGACTCGAAGATCGCGAACTGCTGATTGCCCTTGCCGATCCGCTGGACGTCGACACGTCGGTGACGGTCGAGGTCGACTATGGCGCCGACATCGACGAGACACGTGGCTTCGGTCCGGACGCCGGTGTGTTCGCCAGCGCCGACGGAGTCTGGTCGGTCAACGAGCCGGACGGTGCGAGCACGTGGATGCCGGTGAACGACCATCCGACCGACAAGGCGACATGGACGTTCGACGTGGGCGTCGCCGACGGCGAGACCGCCGTTGCGAATGGTGAGCTCGTCGGTTCGGAGTCGTCGGGCGGCGTGACGACGTGGGTGTGGGAGCAGGACGAACCGATGGCGTCGTATCTCGTCGTGCTCCTGATCGGCGAGTACGACTTGATCGCCAGGCGGGCGGATCCGGGCGGTCCCGAGTTGCACCATGCGGCGATCGCCGGGAGCGAGAATGCCGTCGCAGGGTACGACGCCGTGACCGTCGACCAGCTGGCCTTCTTCCAACGCCTGTTCGGCCCGTATCCGTTCGATCGGTACGGCATCGCCATCACGGACTCCACACCGGGCCTCGCGATGGAGACCCAGGGGCTGTCGCTGTTCAGCCGCGATGACCTCGATGGCTCGCTCGGCTACCTGCAGCACCTGCTGCTCGCGCACGAGCTGGTGCACCAGTGGTTCGGCGACGCCGTGTCACCCGGCTCTTGGGACGACGTCTGGCTCAACGAGGGTTTCGCGACGTACGGCCAGTGGCTGTGGTTGGACGAGATCGGTCTGCAGCCGATCGACGACGTCGCCGAGCAGACGCTCTCGGCGTTGCCCAACTCGGGCGGGCCGGTCGCCGCACCCGATGAACTGTTCGGACGGATCTCGTACGACGGCGGCGCGGTGGCGCTGCACGCGCTGCGCCTGACGGTGGGCGACGATGCATTCTTCGAGGGTCTCCGCACATGGGTCGCCGACCACCTCGACGACTCCGCGACCACGGCCGACTTCCAGATCGTCATGGAGGCCGTGGCCGGCACCGACCTCACCGACTTCTTCGACCAGTGGGTGGAGAACGAGCAGCGGCCGTCGACGTTGCCGACGGATCGGGTCGTCAGCGCCTGATCAACACGTCGACGAGGCCGCCCCACCCACGGCTCGGACGACCGGTGCGTGCCTCACTGCGATCCGCGAGTAAGGCTGCGGTACGGCCGGCATTGACGCCGATCCAGCGGAACGGTTCCGGCTCCCATCGCTTCGAGCGGTGCCCGACCCACGGAAGCCGCACGAGTTCGCGATCGTCGTCGGACGTGCTGTCGGTGATCAGCGCCGCGAGCGTCCGCCCTGCAAGGTTGGTGGTCGCGACGCCGTCGCCCACGTATCCACCAGCGGTCGCGAGACCGGTGCGGCGGTCGAATCGGACGCCACACGCCCAATCGCGCGGCGCGGCGAGCACACCACCCCAGTGATGGGTGACGGCTGCGTCGCCCATCATCGGGAACAGCGCTCGCAGCGAGTTGAACAGCAGTGTGCCGATCCGGTCGTCGGTGTCGAACTTTCGGTCGATTCGAGACCCGAAGTGGTACGGCGCGCCCCGTCCACCGAACGCGAAGCGCCCGTCGTGCGTGCGCTGTCCGTAGATGATCATGTGGCGACCATCCGCGAATGTCGGTCGGCCGTCGAGCCCGATCTCGGCCCACACGTCGTCGGGGAGCGGTTCGGTCGCGATCATGAGCGAGTAGATCGGCAGCACCGCGCGTCGTTCACCGGCGAGCTCGACCGTGTACGCCTCGGTCGCCCGCACGATCACGTCGGCGCGGATGTCGCCCTGGCTCGTCTCTAGCCGACCGGCCGCGATCGACCGGACGGTGACGCCTTCGCGGATCGTCCCGCCGGCCGCCACCACTGCCCGCGCGAGGGCGTGGACGAGTCGGAGCGGATGAATCGCCGCGCAGTGCGGCGTGTGCAGGGCTCCGCTCACCGACGTCGCGTTGCAGATGGCAACCGCCTCGTCGCGCTCCATCCACCGGTAGTCCTCTGGGCCGAAGCCGAAACGGCGGAACTCGGCGATCTCGCGCTGCAGCCGTTCGGCCTGGGGCGCCGACCGAGCGACATCGATCGTGCCCCCGGCGGCGAGCATCGACGGTTCACCGTGCCCGTCGACGAACCGGCCGACCTCGCGAACGGTGTGGTGCATCGCCCGCTGCATCCTGATCGCAGCGGCGTCGCCGTGACGGCCCGCGATCGTCGACAGGCTCATCGGCAGCAGGGCCGAACACCAACCACCGTTGCGGCCGGATGCCCCGAAGCCGACGTGCTCGCGTTCGAACACCGTGACCCGCAGGCTCGGATCGTGCTGCAGCAGGTACCACGCCGTCCACAGTCCCGTGAAGCCGGCACCGACGACGGCGACGTCGATGCGGTCGTCGGTCGACGCGAGGATCGTGACGCGCTCGCCGCCGGGCAGGGTGTCCTCCCACAGCGAGCGTCCGGCATGCTCGAGCACGGCCCTACGCTATGTCACGCATCCATCGATGCCGAACCTCGCCATGACCACGTTCCCCCCACCCCGCACCGCGCCGTCCGGTTGGTACCCCGACCCGGCAGGGACCGGCCACCGCTTCTTCGACGGCCGGACGTGGACGGCATTGCGACCCGGCTTCATCGAATCGCCTGCTCATCCGAGCCTGCCGCTGCGGGCTGCGATCGGAGCGCTGACCGTGCTCATCGTGTCGCTGATCGGCGGCAAGGCGCTCGTCGACTGGCTGGTGCGGTACGACTGGCCGCTGATCTCGTACGTCGTGATCCTGGCGCTCGTCGGCTACGGCCCCTCGCTGCTGTGGGGGATCTACGTCCGTCGTCGTTGGGGCGCGCAGCAGTTCGCCGCACTCGGTTGGCGCTTCCGGTGGAGCGATCTCGGTTGGGGCCCTGTCACCTGGTTGGCGGCGATCGCCGTGCAGATCGTGTTGGCCGTCGTCGTGCTGGTGTTCCGGATCCCGCAGAGCAGCAACGTCGACTCCGCAACCGATCTCGGGGCCGACCGTGCCTACCTGATCGCGACGCTCGTCACCGCCGTGATCGCCGCGCCGATCATCGAAGAACTCGTGTTCCGGGGTCTGGTCATGCGCGGGCTGCTCAGCCGGACGAGCCCGGTCGTCGCGATCGGACTGCAGGGGGTGCTGTTCGGTGTCGCCCACGTCGACCCGGTGCGCGGCGCCGGCAACATCGGGCTCGCGCTCGTCCTCTCGGGCGTGGGCGTGGCGTTCGGCGCCTCGGCCTACCTGACGCGACGGCTCGGACCGACGGTGATCGCTCACGCGATCTTCAACGGCGTGGTGTTGGCGATCGTCCTGAGCGGCGTGCTCGACAACATCGAGACCGACTTCCGGTCGTCGGTGCTGACCGTGCTCGTCGACGTCGTCCTGCGTCGCTGACCACCCGCACGACACCCGTGGCCGGCGTCAGGGTCGGCGCAGCTGTGTGTTGTCGATCAGGCGAACATCGCCGAACCATGCGGCGAGGAGCATGATGGACGGCGCGTCGGCCAGCGCGACCGGCTCGAGCGTGTCGGCGTCGACGACGTCGGCATATTCGAGCGCAGCCAACGGTTCACCGGCGACGTGGGCCGTCACGAGCGACGTCAGGGCATCCGCGTCGCGTTCGCCGGCCGCATGCGCCCGCCGGGCGAGCGTGAGCGCCTGCGAGAGCACGACGGCCGCATCACGGGCTGCCGGGGTCAATCGCACGTTGCGGCTCGAGATGGCGACGCCGTCGAGATGCCGCACAATCGGCACTCCGACGATCTCGACGTCCACGTCGAGGTCGGCCACCATCCGTCGGATGATCGCGAGCTGCTGGTAATCCTTCTCACCGAACGCAGCGACGTCGGCTCGAGTCGCGGCGAGCAGCTTGGTGACGACCGTCGCGACCCCACGGAAGTGGCCGGGCCGCATCGGACCCTCCAGGCGATCGGCGAGCTCGCCGGGCTCGACATGGGTCTGGAACGCGTGCGGGTACATGGCCGCCGAGGTCGGCGCGTACACCGCCTCCACGCCTGCGGCCGCGCAGATCCGCAGGTCGTCGTCGATCGGACGCGGATACGAGTCGAAGTCGGTGGACTGGTTGAACTGCAGCGGGTTCACGAAGATCGTGACGACGCAGACGTCGGCCCGCTCGGCCACGGCCTCGACGAGCGCGCTGTGGCCGGCGTGCAACGCGCCCATCGTCGGCACGATCCCGAGGCGCGCACCCGTCGCCTGACGCGCTCGCGCCCAGTCCTGCATCGCGTTCGGGGTGACGAGCACGTCCATCGTCGGCGAACTTACCGTCGCCAGGCGCTGGGGCACAGATCGCAGTACGCGGCGGTGTCGCCGATGGTGGTCGCGCTGATCACGGCGTCGACGCAGGCGATCTCGAACGCCTCGGCAGCGGCGGCGAACAGCTGGTTCAGCTGGAACGATCGTGACGTCGTGCTCCTGACGATGCCGGCTGTGTCGGTGACCAACCGATGACGGCCGGTCGAGAGCGCGAACACCGTGTCGCCGTCCATCAGCGAGTGCGCCGGTCGGATCGCACGCGCCAGACCGTCGTGCGCCGACATCGCCAGTCGCCCGGCCTCGGGCCGTGAGAGCTCGGCATCGGTGGCGATCACGCCGATCGTCGTGTTGAGCGATGGCGCGAGCGCCGCCTCGACGACCGCGCGATACCGAGCGCGATCGGAGCGGTCGGGTCGTCGCAACCCGCTGACCGGACGCCATGGCGCGCCGGTCGCCGGGTCGATGACCGAGCCACTCGCGTTCACGACGGCGAGCGCGGCGACGGTGATCGTACGCCCGTCGAGCGGGACCGCGATGCTGCCCATCCCCACTCCACCCTGGACGCCGCCGGCTCGCGCTCCCGCCCCGGCACCGAGCGCGCCACGTCGTGCGCGTCGCGTCGCGGCGCGCACGGCCCGGGCACCGAACTCCGGGCCGGGGCGGTTCGCGAACACGCCGCCGCGTCCGAGATCGAAGATGACCGCTGCGGGGACGACCGGGACGACGTGGCCGGCCTCCGGGCCGACGGGTACGCCGAGTCCACGGGCTTCGAGTTGCGCCATCACGCCGTCCGCCGCCGCCAACCCGTAAGCGCTCCCTCCGCTCAGGCAGACGGCGTGGATGCGATCCACGAGATTGCGAGGATCGAGCGCGTCGGTTTCCCGGGTGCCGGGGCCGCCTCCCCGGACGTCGACGGCAGCGATCGCGCCGCCGGGCACCGACACGACCGTCGTTCCCGTCTGCCACCCCCGCCCGGTTCGCTGATGGTGCCCGACGAGGACACCGTCGACGTCGGTGAGTGCGCCGTGCCGGAACGGATCGGTGTCCACGACGTGACCGTATCCAAACCTCCCGCAACGAGACGGATAGCGTGCGGCCCGTGCTGGGCCGCGTGCAACCACCCGACACTGCCTGGGTGCGTTTCGCCGGCGCGGCGAAACGCTCCGTGGGCGATGTCATCCATCTGGCGCACGAGACGGCGACGCACTGCGCCGCAATCGGCCCCGACACCCGGCGCGGTCGCGGCTTCCACGCGTTCGGCGAGGGCAGCGTGATCTGCTACCCGCCGACCACGTTGATGAACGTCGAGTACATCAGCATCGGTCGCGGCACGTTGATCGGCCCGCACGTCGCGCTGTCGGCAGGCATGGTGCCCGGCCAGCGCTGCATCACCGATCCGGTCGTCACGATCGGTGATCGATGTCTGATCGGGCGCGGGAGCGGGATCGTCGGTCATCTGTCGATCGAAATCGGCGACGACGTCTGGACGGGACACCACGTCTACATCACCGACCAGAATCACGGGTACGACGACCCGACGCTGCCGATCTCACAACAGTTGCAACCCGAACGGCCGGTGTCGATCGGTTCGGGGTCGTGGATCGGCCACGGCTCGGTGATCCTGCCCGGATCGCAGATCGGCCGGAACGTGGTGATCGGCGCGAACAGCGTGGTCTCCGGATCGATCCCCGATCATTCGATCGCCGTCGGGGCTCCGGCGCGGGTGATCAAGCGCACGGTCGAGTGACGCCGGTCAGCGCGTCAGGTCACGCGGCGGCGAGCACGCCGGCATCTCGTTGTCGCCGGAGAACGTCTCGATCCGTTCGCTGATCGGGATGCCGCCACCCGCCGTCTCGTAGAACGGCAGGTTCTCGCCGCTCGCGCGCAGCTGATCGGCGAAGTTGCGGCGGTCCTGGAGGTAGGTCCGGTAGTCGGCCTCCCACAGCGGGACGATCTCACGACCCTTCTGATCGGTCGGGATGACAGCCACGACGTCGTCGACCATCCGGTCGAGGATGTCGGTGGCGCGGTCGACGATGGCCGCGCGCTCGATGATCAGGTCCGGGCCGGCGTCGCGGATCTCCCGGAAGTCGGCCAGATCGATGAGCGAGGCGTTGGCATCCTGGCAGATCACCTCGGCGCGGTCGGCCCACGCCCGATCCTCGATCCGGTTGACGGCTTCTTTCGAGGCGAAGAACAGCGCCCACGTCCAGAACGTCACGAAGACGACCATCAGCAGGGAGAAGCCCACGCGCAACCCGATCGAGCGGGCGCGTCGTTCGTCGACGTCGTCGTGCGGTGGCATCGGAGCCGTCACTGGATCCATCGGCGCCCACGCTACGAGCGACCTGATCGATCGGCACGATGTGATGCGTGCCGGTTCGACCCCGACGTCAGCGGTCGATCGGGTCGACCACGACGTCGAACGGGAACGGACCCTGGACGATGGTGGTGGGGTCGCAGGTCGACGTCGGTGCCGGAAGGGTGAAGTCGACCGCCCACGGCGCCGATCCGGCGACCGCGACGCCCTCGACGATCGCGTATTCGGTCGATCGTTCGAGTTCGACGAACACCGTGTAGTCCCGAGCGTTGTCGGACCGGTTCGTGATCGTGCCCTCGACATGGACGGCGCGGCCGTCGGCTTCGCAGCTCGTGACCTCGGTGATGTTCGGTCCGGGCTCGATGTAGTCGATCACCGAGCGCAACACGATCACCGACAGGATCACGCCGACAACCGTTGCCGCCAGCCCGATGACGCCCATGACGATTCCTGCGATCGCCGCGCCACGTCCGACCCCGTCCTCGCGTGACCGCGACAGGCCCCGCACCCCGAACACGACGGCGAGCACTGCGAGCACGCCACCGACGATCACCACGAGCGGGATCCAGGCGATGATGATCGCGATCGAACCCATCACCACGGCGGACGTCGCCGCCCGATTTCCGCTCCGGCGTTCAGGGGCGTCGGGTCGGGAACCCTGCGGGTCGACCGCGCGGATCCCGTCGATGCTCACGTCGGACGTCCAGGCCATGCCGTTGAAGTACCGGTGGTCGTACCGGTCGAGCGGGTCGGGAAACCAACCGGACGGCGTGGGCTGATCGGACACGACCGGTGAGAGTACCGTCGCCGTCGTGGAGATCGTGCTCATCCGTCATGGCCAACCGGAATGGGTTCGAGACGGACTCAACGTCGTCGATCCGCCGCTGACGGAACTGGGTCGTCGGCAAGCGGCGTGGATGGCCGAGGCGCTCGCAGGCGAACACTTCGACGAGATCCTCGTGTCACCGCTGCAGCGTGCTCGCCAGACGGCCGCCCCGCTGTACGAGGCGCTCGGGCGCAGTGAGCAGATCGACCCGTGGCTCGAGGAGATCCGTGACCCCGGGTGGCACGGCACGCCGCGTCAGAAAGCCGAGCAGGCCTACGACGAACTCAGGAACCGAGCTGCCGCAGAACGGTGGGACGGTTTGATCGGCGGCGAGTCGATCAGGAGGTTCACGGACCGCATCCACGCCGGATGCACGACGTTCCTCGGCGACCGCGGGATCGCACGGATCGAGCACGACCTGTCGATCTGGTCGCCGGGAGATCCCGACCGTCGGATTGCACTGGTCGCCCACGCCGGCACCAACTCGATCTCGATCGGGCACCTGCTCGGCCTCGATCCGACACCCTGGGAGTGGGACCGCTTTGTCATCCAGCACGCATCGATCAGCCGGGTCGAGGCCCTCCCACTCCATGACGGCTGGACGTTCTGCCTGACGTCGCTGTCCAACTCGGAGCACATCCCCATCGAACACCGCACGCGGTAGCCGACGCGAGGCGATGTGGCAACAGGCGATTCGATACCGTCCGGACATGGCAGACGATGCTCACGACCGACTTCGGCAGTACTCGTTCCGGGTGTTCACCAAACTCGAGGGTGCGTTCACGGCCGGCATGATCCATCTCGGCGACCGCCTCGGGCTCTACCGGGCGATGGCGGATGCCGAGCGTCCGCTGACCAGCGCCGAACTCGCCGACGCAACGGATCTGCAGGAGCGGTGGGTTCGCGAGTGGCTCCACAACCAGGCGGCCGCACAACTGATCGACTTCGAAGCTGACAACGGCGGCACCGATCACTTCTCGCTGTCGGGCGAGGCGTGCGCCGTGCTCGCATCGCCCACTCATCCGGCGTTCGGGATGGGAATGTTCCACCGTCTCCCGCAGACGATGCACGCGCTCGACGCGATGCCGGAAAGTTTTCGGACCGGCATCGGGCACGACTACGACAGTCACGGCGAGGAGGGGGCCGTCGGGATCGAGCGCAGCTTCGAGCCGTGGAACAACGCCAATCTGCTCGCAACGGTGCTCCCGACGATGGACGGTGTGACCGCCCGCCTGGAGGGGGGAGCATCCGTCGCCGACGTCGGCTGCGGCGCCGGGGGAGCGGTCCTCCTGATGGCCGAGGAGTTCCCGGCCAGCACGTTCGTCGGGTACGACATTTCCCAGCACGCCCTCGATCGCGCCAACGCCAAGCTCGCCGAGACCGGTCTGACCAATGTCCGCTTCGCCGATCCCCGACGTGAGCCACTCCCCGCAGACGGTTCCGTCGATTTCGTGACGACGTTCGACTGCATCCACGACATGGCCCACCCGACGCCCGTGGTGGCTGCGATCCGAGGTGCCCTCGCCGACGACGGTCACTGGCTGCTCGTCGACATCCGCGCCGCCGAGACGTTGGCCGAGAACATCGAGAACAACCCGATGGCGCCGCTGCTGTACGGCGTCAGCGTCCTCGCCTGCATGTCGTCTGCACTGTCCGAGCCGGGTGGAGAGGGACTCGGCACGTTGGGCCTTCCGGCCTCGAAGGCCGAAGCGATGGCCGGCGCAGCAGGGTTCACCCGGTTCCGGGAACTGGGCGTCAGGCACCCGATGAACGCGTTCTACGAGATTCGCCCGTAGCGCGGGCACCACGGGGAACGCCATAGCCTGACCCCGTCATGCAGATCTCTCCGCCGCGGTATCGCACGATCACGATCGGCGCACTCGTCGCGCTCGCGGTGATCATCGTCACCGGCGCCGCCGTCCGGCTGACCGGGAGCGGACTCGGCTGCGACGACTGGCCGAACTGCTCGGGCGAGCGACTGATCGACGTTTCCTCCAAACACGCTGCAATCGAACAGATCAACCGTCTGTTCACCGGCGTCGTCGTCGTCGCCGTGATCGCCGCAGTGCTCGGGTCGTACCGCCGCGCCGGCCCGCGACGCACCGATCTCATCCGGTTGTCGTGGGCGCTCGTGGCGGGCGTCGTCGCGAACGCCGTGCTCGGGGGCATCTCGGTCCTGGTCGACCTGCATCCGCTCGCGGTGCAGGGGCACCTGATCCTGTCGATGGCCCTCATCGTCACCGGGACAGTGCTCGTGCGCCGCGCCGGTGAACCCGACGGGGCCGAGCGGCGAGTCGTGGTCAGCCATACGGCGCGGCGACTGACATGGATCGTGTTCGCGTTGACGACGTGCGCGATCTTCACCGGCACCCTGGTCACCGGCGCAGGCCCGCACGCCGGTGACGAGAACGCCGAACGGCTCGACCTCGACATCGAATGGGTCGCCCGGATCCATGGCTCGACCGTGATGATCGCGATCGCGATGACGCTGCTGATCGCCTGGCGTCTCCGTTCGCATCCGGACGACGCCACGCTCGCTGGTCCGGTGTCGACCTGGCTGTTCGCTGGGGTGCTGCAGGCGGCGATCGGGTACGTGCAGTACTTCAACGACGTGCCCGAGCTCCTTGTCGGCGCCCATGTTGCAGGCGCGACGGTCGTCACCTGGGCGACGACGCAGTTGGTGTTCGGTACGACGCAGGCCAGGTCAGGCCCGCACGCAGACGTCGCGTCAACCGACGCCGTCGTCACCGCCCCGGTGCGAGCCGACCTCGCTGGTGGGTATCCGCGGAATGTGATCCAATGGCGCGCCGAGTAGACGGAGACGACACCTTGCCTCAGTTCGCGACAGCCGGTCCGCACGGCGCCGAGCCGTTTGATCACGACCACCGGCCTGATACCTCTGCGCCGCGCTGGGGGAGCCGGAACGACACGACGGCCTGGTACGACACATTTCCCTGGTGGGCGATCGTCGTTGGGTTGATCCTGGCATGGCTCGCCGCGCTCGTCATCTGGGACGCCGGCTACAACCGAGCGTTCGACCGGATCATCCCCGGTCTCTGGCTCACGATCCGGGCGACGCTGTGGTCGTTCGCGATCTCGTGCGTGGTCGGCTTGTTCGTCGCGCTCGCACGGACCTCGCGCAACACCGTGGCCCGCAACGTCGCCAGATCGTACATCGAACTCATCCGTGGCATCCCGATCCTGGTCTTGATCTTCACGTTTGCGCTCGTCGTCGTGCCGGAGGCCAGCGCCGCGCTGGGGCAGCCGAATCGGATCTCGACCGAGTGGCGCGCGATCCTCGCACTCTCGATCATCTACGCGGGCTACATCGCCGAGATCTTCCGGGCCGGCATCCAGTCGGTCGACCGCGGCCAGATCGAGGCCGGTCGATCGATCGGCCTCTCCCGTCGTCAGACGACGCAGGCGATCGTGCTGCCCCAAGCGTTCCGGGCTGTCGTACCGCCGCTCGGCAATGACTTCATCGCGATCCTGAAGGACACATCGCTGCTGTCGGTGCTGGGCGTGCTCGACCTCACCCAGCGGGCGCGCCAGTACTCGTCGGGCAGCTTCAAGTTCCGCGACAGCTACCTCGCGCTCGCGTTCATCTACCTGTCGTTGACGGTCATCCTGTCGCTGCTGCTCCAAGTCGTCGAACGGCGACTGAGCCCCGATCGAGAGGGAGCGCACTGATGGCGTCGATGATCTCCGTACGAGACCTCCACAAGACATTCGGGAAGGACATCCACGCGGTGCGTGGCGTGGACCTCGACGTCGACGAGGGTGAGGTCGTCGTGATCGTCGGCCCGAGCGGCAGCGGCAAGTCGACGGTGCTGCGATGTCTCAACATGCTGGAGACACCGACGTTCGGCACGATCGAGATCGACGGCGTCGACCTGACAGCATCCGGTGCCGACCTCGATCTCATGCGGGCCGAGGTCGGGATGGTGTTCCAGCAGTTCAACCTGTTCCCGCACCTGACGGTGCTGGACAACGTCACGCTGGCACAGCGCAAGGTCAGGGGCCGCAGCAAGGCGGACGCGAACGCCGAGGCGATGCGCCAACTGACCCGGGTCGGCATCCCCGAGAAGGCGGGCGCCTATCCGAAACAGCTGTCTGGCGGGCAGAAGCAGCGGGTGGCGATCGCCCGGTCGTTGGCGATGGGCCCCAAGGTGATGCTGTTCGACGAGCCGACCAGTGCGCTCGACCCGGAGATGGTGAAAGAGGTGCTCGACGTGATGCTCGAGCTGGCTGCCGCCGGCATGACGATGGCGGTGGTCACCCACGAGATGGGGTTCGCCCGTGCCGCCGCCGACCGTGTGATCTTCATCGACGAGGGGCTGTTCGTCGAGCAGGGGCCGCCTGACGAGATGTTCGATCGGGCGACCGAGCAGCGCACGATCGACTTCTTCGACAAGATCCTCGCCCACTGACACAGCGCGACTTGCCGCACTGGTGCGACGACAGCGCCTCCGGAGGGTGGGGCCGACCCCACACTCCGGAGCGCACTGCTTTTCGAGACGTCAGCCGTCTTCTTCGGTTTCCCCCGAGCTTCCCGCGGAGCCCTCGACGGCCGCCGGGTCGGCGATGTCGTCGTAGGTGATCGTGAACGAGTCACCGAAGTACTGCGACGAGATCGACTCGAGCGAACCGTCGGCCTTCATCTGATCGAGCGCGAAGTTGAACGGCTCGACCAGGTCGCTGCCCGGCGTGAAGATGAACCCGAGCTGGTCGGACGACAGCGAGTCGCCGATCAGATGAACCTCGTCGGCACTCTCGCCCACGTAGCCCTGGCCCGCCGTCTCGTCGATCACTGCGGCGCAGGCATCGCCGGCGATCACCGACTGGACGACGAAGCCGAACTCCTCGAGCGCGGTCATTCGATCCTCTCCGAACGTGTCGATACCGGTCTGGAGATTGGTCGTGCCGATCTGAGTGGCGACTTGGCAGTCGGCCGCGATGACGTCGTCGACGCTCGTGTACTCGGAGTCGAGCCTGACCAGCAGTCGCTGATCGATGTTGATGTAGCCGTCCGAATAGTCGACGACCTCGGCGCGCTCGTCGGTGATCGTGATGCCGTCGGCGGCCATGTCGAATTGGCCGTCGGCGACGGCCTGGATCATCGGCTCCCACGAGAACGTCTGGTACTTCGGCGTGCAGTTGATGATGCCGCAGATCGTGTCGATCGCCACGTAGTCCCAACCGGCGGCGTCGCCGGTCTCGGCGTCGATGTAGTTGAACGGCAGGTATGCGTTTTCGACCGCGATCGTGACCTCGCGGCCCCCGAGGTCGAACCCCTCGGCGCCCGCTCCTTCGGACATCTCGCTGGACATCTCGCTGGACATTTCGCTGGTCATCTCGCCGGTCATCTCGCCGGACGACTCCTCTGCCGTCGGCCCGACGGAGTCGACGACCGGATCGGCGGTGTCGTCGCCGCCGCACGCCGTGGCGACGAGCGTGAGGCCGACGATCATGGCGCCGAAGCGGCGCACACGTGATTTCTGCATGGTGGTTTCTCCCCCTGACGGCCGCGAGACGGGATTGTCTCGTCGGTGTAGGTGCGTGAAAGGGTAGAACGCTCTCTGCCGCACCAACAACCACCCCCGCGATATACGCGGTACGGTGGCTGCCGTGGCGAGAGGGGGCGACACCACCGGTGACCCGTTCAGCGTCCTGGGTCTCGAGCCCGGCGCGGGCGTCGCGGCGATCATGGCGGCCCGGCGCTCGCTCGCCAAACTGGCCCATCCGGACGCAGGTGGGTCACTCGGCGCGATGCAGCAGTTGAACGTCGCAGTCGAGGCCGCGATCGCGATCGCCTCGGCCGACCGGTCGTCGGCCGGCTCGTCACCGGCGCCCGGGCGACGGCGCGACCACCGCCCGACCGAACGTTCGGGTGTCCGGCGCGATCACCCGTCGTTCACGATCGAGGCCCTCCCGGCGGAAGCCTACGAGGGTCTCCTGATCGCCGCCGCGACGATCGGCGATCTCGCTCACGACGATCCGCCGTATCTGCTCGAAGCGGTCCTCGGTGCGCCGGTCCCGGCGTGGTGCCGGCTCGAGGTGGTACCCGACGCAGGCGCGTCGACCATCAGCATCACGACCTCCCGGATCCCCGGCCATCCGACGCCGGATGTGCTCGACGTCCGCGATCTCTGGATCGCTGCGCTCAACCAGTTGGACTGGGAGGACCTGGATTCGCCGCGGCAGCCTTGAGGACGCGGTCACGGATCGCATGGCCGAGGCCCTGGGCCGGGGGCAGTACGACGATCACGGCGTCGAGCAGGCCGGCATCGGCCTCGCGAAGGTCTGTGTACAGCTGCTGGGCAGCCACGACGAGGTCGTTCGTTCGGTCGAGCACCACGACGCGCTCACCGCCCTGGCGACGGTCGACCGCCTCGGTTTCCGCCGCAGCTCGGCTCTCGGCCGGCACCACGATCACCAGGGCCGGAGCGTAGTGGGCGGCCAGCATGCCGCTCGTCCGACTGGGGCCGGACGCGTCGGCGAGGTCGCCGCTCAGGATCCATTCGAGGTCGTCGGCGGTGATCGCGCCGGCGCGCAGGATCTGGGGCGGGTTGACGGTGAGGTCGACGATCGTGCTCTCGATGCCGATCGAACTTGGTCCGCCGTCGAGGATCAGGTCGCGCTCCGGGTCGAGCCGGTCGCCGATGTCGGCGAGTACGTGTTCGGCAGTGGTCGGGCTCACCCTCCCGAACCGGTTGGCCGATGGTGCGGCGATCCCCGAGCCGAGACGGGCGAGCAAACGGCGTGTCAGCGGGTGGCTCGGCACTCGCAGGCCGATCGTCGACCGACCTCCCGTCACCAAGTCGATCACGCCGTCGGCACGATGCAGCAGCATCGTGAGCGGGCCGGGCCAGGCGAATTCGGCGAGTCGCCGGGCGGTGTCGGGGACGTTGATCGCCCACTCGTCGATGTCCGACGGATCCGCGAGATGCACGATCAACGGATGGTCCGCCGGCCGGCCCTTGATCTCGAAGATCCGGGCGACCGCGTCGGGTTGCCGCGCATCGGCGGCGAGGCCGTAG
>JBDSBE010000005.1:0-5487 GCA_039921745.1 Ilumatobacteraceae bacterium
CGAGGAGGCGGTCGCGACGACCGATGTCGTGATCGCCGCAACCGGGGAAGACACCGCAAACGTCCTGGCGTGTGCGTTCGCCGCGGCCGAGGGCGAGGCGTTCACCGTGGCGGTGCTCCATCGTCTCGCACTGCTTCCGCTCGTGCGCCAGTTCGGCATCGATGCCGCGCTGAGTCCGCGCACCGCCTCCGTCAACGCCGTGCTCCGGCAGCTCCGCGGCGGGACGTCCTCGGTCGCCACGTTCCTGGAGAGCGATGTCGAAGTCGACGAGTTCGTGATCGCCGCCGGCAGCCCGGCGGACGGTGCCGTGGTCCGGGACCTGCACGTACCCCGGTCGGTGCTCCTGGGCGCCGTCGTGCACGCGGACGGCACGAGCGAGATCGTGCGTGGCGACACCGAGCTGCGCGCCGGGGAGAGTGTCGTGCTGTTCGCCCGCCCGTCTGCGCTGGACGAGGTGCGGCGGGTGTTCACACCGTGAGATCGCGCCTCGCTGCGCTCGGTGACATCGGCGAGCGATGGCCGCGCCATCGTGAATCGCTGCTGTGGCATGTGCTCGGCTTGACTTCGAACGTCGCAGGCGTGGGGATCGCGGCTTCGGGCGTGGTCGGCTGGATCAGTGGAGGGCCCCACCTCGGCATTCTCGTCCCACTCGGTGTCGTGGTCGCCTTCGTCGGCACCCTGCTGTGGAAGGGCACCGCGCTCCCGCGCCAAATCAGGATCCTCGACGTGTTCATCACCGTCACCCTTGCGTGGGTCCTGCTGGCCATCGTCGGCGCACTGCCCTACCTGCTCACCGGGACGATCGAGGCGATCGACGACGCGATCTTCGAGTCGATCTCCGGGTTCACGACCACCGGCGCGACGGTGCTCCGACCGATCGAGGGTCACGGCGCAGGCATCATGATGTGGCGCGCCCTCACGCAGTGGATGGGCGGCATGGGCGTGATCGTGCTCGTCGTCGCCGTGCTCCCCACGGTCGGCTCAGGTGGCATGAGCCTGCTCGAAGCCGAGGCGCCGGGACCGACCGGTGAACGTCTGACTCCGCGTGTGCGTCATACGGCCCGACGGTTGTGGGGCGTGTACCTCGGATTCACGGTCGTGCTCGCACTCGCCTACATCGCAGCGGGGATGAGCCTCTACGATGGCGTCGCGCACAGCTTCACGACCGTGTCGACCGGTGGGTTCTCCCCGTACAACGCATCGCTCGGACACTTCGACTCGGGCCTCATCGAATGGATCGCGATCGTCGCGATGTTCGTCGCCGGTTCGAGCTTCACACTGATCTATCGGTTGATCCGCGGGCACGCCGGCCCGCTGCTGCACTCCAAGGAGTTCCACCTCTACTCGGCCATCGTGGTCGCGGTCGCGGTCGTGTTCTTCGTGGTGAACGATGCAACGGGTTCGGTCGCCGACCGGATCAGGGGGGCCTTCTTCGCGACGACAACTATCACGTCGACCACGGGGTACGGCACCGATGACTTCGGGTCGTGGTCACAGGGTGCGCAGGCGGTGATCCTGCTGCTCCTGCCGATCGGGGCGATGGCCGGCTCGACGGCAGGGGGCGTCAAACTCGTCCGCGTGCTCGCAGTCGGCAGCTACGCCCACCGCGAAGCACTCCGCCATCTGCACCCTCGGCTCGTCCGACCGGTGCGCGTCGGCGGCGGCGTGATGCCCGACCGCACGGCCAACAAGGTCGTCGGGTTCCTCATCCTCGCGTTGGCGACGTTCGGGGGCGGGGCGGTCGCCATCGCCCTGACCGGCCCCGACATCATCACGTCGTTCTCCGCGGCCGCGACTGCATTCGGCAATGTCGGTCCTGGCCTCGGGGCGGTCGGACCCACGAACGACTTCCTCGAACTCCCGCGATTGGCGCGATGGGTGACGATGGTCCAGATGCTGCTCGGTCGACTCGAGATCTACCCGGTCATCCTCGCGCTGTCGGTCGTCACGCTCAAACGTCGCCACCACGAGTTGCGGATCTGAGCGACGGGGGCCCGTCACGCCGCAGGCGCGATGACGCTCAGCGCGCGCCCGAGCCGGTAGGCCGTCTCGGCAGGCCCCGGGCGACCCGGGCGCAGCGCATCGGTCGTGACACGCACGTACGCCTCCGCCAGCGTGCGGTGGCGCGTCACGAGCCGCTCGACGCGTCGGGCGACGGTCGGCTGACTGATGGCACGGGTCGCGAGCCGACCGACCTTGTAGTACGACCCGTATCGGTCGTCGAGCAGTTGCGGGTAACGCTGCAGGTTCGAGGCATCATCGGTGATGATCGCCTCGTCGAGGACCTCAGCGGCGAGCATGCCGGTTTCGAGCGCGCTGTCGATGCTGCTCCCCGACAGTGGGTTGGCGGCTCCTGCGGCATCACCGACGAGCAGGTAGGTCGGGCCGGCGAGCGGTCCGACCGAGAACCCCATCGGAAGGCGTTGCCCAGTCGTGGGTCGCTCGGCATCGGCGGTGATCGACCACCGCTCGGCGTTGGTGGCCAGGATTCGCCCGAACAGATTGGCGGGTTTGACGACGCGGAACGACGGCGCCGTCGACGTCATCAGGATGCCGACCGTGACGGTCCCGTCGCCGGCGGGGTACATCCAGCCGTGGCCCGTGATGGGGGTACCGGAACGATCGCGGAGGTCGAGCACCAACTCGACCTCATTCGACGCGTGGAGCAGGGACGGGAATGATCCGTGGTGGACGAGCGCGTACGGCCAGGACGGTTCTCGGAACGTGCCGAGCGCCCTCCCGAAGCGGCTGTTGGCACCGTCGGCGACGACTGTGAAGTCCGCCCGGGCTTCGAACCCGATCCCGTCGGGTCCGGCGACCTGGGCACCTCGGACGAATCCGCGTTCGATGATCGGCGCGTGTGCCGTGTGCCCGTGGAGGATCGTTGCTCCGGCCGCCTCGGCTTCGGCAAGGAGGGCTTGATCGAGGTCTCGGCTGACGAAGCCGTAGGACGGCAGATCGGGATGACGCGGCCATCCGATCGAGATCGCGTCGCCGCCGGCCGACAGACGGACGTCGGAGACGGTGTTCGAGCCCCGCGGGATCGCCACGTCGAGCCGGTCGAGGCAGGCGACCGCCCGCGGGGTCAACAGCACGCCTGTTGTGCGCCGTTCGGTGGGCTCGCGCCGCTCGATCACGACCACGCGGTGGCCACGGCGCGCCAATTGGAGGGCTGCCGATGCTCCCGCCGGGCCGCCACCGACGACGAGTGCGTCGGCCCGAGCTGACGGATGGGCGGTCACCCCTGTTCGGGCTGACCTGCGTTCGCCGAGTCGGCGCGGGGTGTGGCCGGTGCCGGCCCGTCACCGATCGGGATGATGGTGTCGTCGACCTCGACGAGGGCGGCGAGTGTTTCGCCGCCCTCGAGCGCGCTGTAGAGCGGGGACTCCTCGGCGCACCACTGCTCGAACTCCCCGTCGTACTCCTCCATGTCGGACGCGCCGCCGAGCGTGTAGCGCTCGTGGCAGACGACGGCGAGAACCTCGAAATCCTCGAGCGCCCCGCCCGCCTCGGAGCCCTGCGCAGGCATCACCCCGCGTGCTCCGGTAACGTGGGCGCCGCCTTCACGGTCAGCATCGCCGGGAATCTCGACGTTTGAGAGCGCGTACTCGGCGGTTCCCCAGTAGACGAACCTGATCTGGTCTTCGATGTTCGGATAGGTCTTGAGGACTTCGCCTTCGGAGAATTGGTAGCCGAGACCGCCCTGGCCGGCACCGCCGTGGCACGAGGCGCAATTGCCGTACACGACAGCACCCCCGGCCAAGGGACCGGTCGCCTCTTGGGCCTGGGTGGTAACGGCGCGCGCATACATGAATGCCCACACCGGCAGGAGCGCCATCGCCGTCATCGCCCAGAACGGGATCTTCTTGCGAGCCTTGTACGCCGCGACCACGGGGATGTCGGGTTTCGGTGGTTCCGGTGCTGTCGCGGCCGGCGCCGCGACACGCTCGGGTGGGCCGCTCGCTGTCGCGACGGCCGGTGTCGCACTCGTCGTAGCGGGGACCGCAGCGGTCGGAGCCTGGTCGCTCGAGTCGCTTGCGCCGTCGTCACCGCTCCCGGTGACCGCCGCGCGCCGCTCACGGCTGCGCTTCAGGAGGTGCTCGGGGATCTCCGTCACAGGACGCCCCCCTGCGGGCCGGGTCGTGCGGAGCGAGGCTGGATTTCGGTCATCGAGGTATGTCTCCGGTGCGAGTGAGGGAGCGCCAGCGAGTGAGCGGCCAGTTGCGGCCAGCGTGGCCGGGGAACGGGGAATACGATAGACGCAGGACGGACCGAATCTCGAATTTCTCCGATGTTGGCGTGCACTTATGCACAACCTGTCCGGGGGGCCGGACTGGAGTGCCACACTGGATGTCTCCCGGCAGAGCCGGGCGACTACAGTACGAACGACAGACTTCGTGCGGCCGTTCACGAACGACCGGAGCACGACGGTCGGCGTCGAGCCGACCGGACACCGACCGCCGACACCACTGACATGAGACTCGAAAGGGCACGACGATCCCGATGATCGCCTTCAACTGGTGGAACCCCCTCGAAGGCAAGGCCGTCCCGGGGATCAACACCGCGTTCCTGGTGTCGTTGGCCGCCGCTACCGTGCTCACGCTCGTCGCGATCCCGTACGGGAAACGCCGCCCCAAGGGCACGCCTTTCTCGTGGGGCGAGGCAATGCTCGGCTCCGTTTACACGTTCGGCGTGCTGTTCCTGGCGTTCGGTGTCGTGCCGCACCAGTGGATCGACCATGCCGACAAGAACCTCGGCTGGGACCGCACCAACATCATCTACGGCCCGTTCGGCATCCTCAAGCCGGACTCTGTCGGCGGTTGGAATCCGATCACCCTGCAGTACGAGGCGATCCGCGACGTCGTCGTGGTCATCATCCACGTCTACTTCTTCGGCTTGATGCTCTTCATCTGGAGCTGGTGGCAGAAGCGTGGCGACGACACCGGCGTCAAGGAAATCGAGATCAGCAGCTACGGCCGCCCCCTGGTGAGGAAGACATGACCGTCGCGAGGTCGGACATGGTGACAGTTGCATCGGGTGTGCGAAGTGGGCGCCGGTTCAGGTGTCAGGCACCAACCGTGCTGTTTGACCAGATGGGAACACGTCACGTCGGGGCACGGTTGGTGCCTGACACCCGTGCCGACGTGAGTTGGACGACCGACCCGAGTGTCACCCAGTCAGTGGGAGAACGCTGATCATGGCGAAGACCGACGCGAATCCGCCGATGATGCCGTACACCGACCAGTACTCACTCGTCGAGGTCGACGCGGACTACCTGACCCGGGCGGTCAAACCGAAGCAGTTCATCCACATCGACCAGTCGGAGTGCATCGCTTGCGAGGGATGCGTCGACATCTGCCCGTGGAAGTGCATCCACATGATCAACACGAGTGCGATCGTGGAGGCCGAAGGCACCGAGCAACCGGGCCTCGACCCGTCGGACGCGTTCATGTTCACCATCGACGACGACATCTGCACCCGGTGCGC
>JBDSBE010000006.1:0-30822 GCA_039921745.1 Ilumatobacteraceae bacterium
GCCCAGCGCCCGGTTCCGCAGCGAGATCGGAGACTGGCTGACCGTCGGCGCCGGCATGATCGCCGTCGTGGCCTGGCTCGGCCCGGCCATCGTGCAGTTCGACGTGTTCGACTCGTCGCTCGCATCCCCGTGGGCAATCCCTAGTGCGATCACCGCGATCGCTCTGGCACTCAGCACCCTCCGCTGGAAGACGGCCGATGCAACCGCAACCGACGTCGGCATCACCGCCGTCGCGGCAGCCTGTCTGGCGACTGTGATCGCACTCGGCGTCGCCGATTCGATCGTGGCGGTCGTGGCGGTCGGTGCGGTGGTCGCATCTGCGTTCCTGAGCCGCCGGCTCGGTCCCGTCGCCGTCCACGGCACCGCGTTCTGGGCGGCGTGGACGATCGTGGCACTCGACGGCGGCACCCCCGTCCGAACGCTCGGCGCGCTCACGATCCTGCTTGCGCTCGTCGCCGTCGTCGTGGTCACCCGCGCCCGGATCGCCGCCGCGGCCGGGCCACTCGGCTGGGTCGAGATGTCGATCGTCGGCCTCGCCACGGTTGCGACGGCCACCGCGGTCGTTCCCGATCACCGACCCGCGACGATGTTGATCGCGATGTCCGTCATCGCGTTCCTCGCCGCAGCACTCGACCGGGCGCTGATCGTGTGGGCCGTGGCTGCGATCGGCGCATCCGGGATGATCGCCCTGGACGCAGCGATCGGCACCGATGGGCTGGACCCGACGTACTGGGTCGGTTGGGTCGGCGCATCGATCGCACTCACGGCGCTGTGGGCGGTCCGCCGGTCACTTATCGCCTCGTTCGCCGCGGCCTCGGCGGCGACGCTGGCGGTCGCCGCCGGCGCCGCACCGGCTGGTGTCGGCCCGCAAGACTTCACGATGATGGCCATGCTCGGGGTCACCGCGCTCACGGGACTCGCCTTCACCATGCAGCGCCGATCGCCACTCGACGCCGCGGCGATCACCGCCGGAGTCGTGCTACTCATGACGGCCACGTTCGACGTCGACCCGGCGTGGCTGAGCGGCAGTTGGCTGCTGTTCGGGCTCCAGATCGCCATCTACGGGTCAATCGTTCGTTCGAGGGCGACGTCGCTCGGCGGCATGGCGATCGCCGTTGCCGCGACGGCGAGTTGGTGGTTCACCACCGGGCTCCACGAGTGGTTCCTCGGCGTGATCGAACCTGTCGACATCCAGGTCGGCGACCTGTGGCTCGCCGTCGCCTCGATCGTCGCACTCGTCACGGGTCTGACGGTCCGTTCGACCTTGCAGACGAACAGTTGGCTCGCCTACTCCGCAGCGCTGGCCATCCCCGGTCTGTGGCTGACCACGGTCGAACTCGATCGTGACACCGCGTGGGCGTTGCCGCTGCTGCTCACGATCGGGGTGCTCGCCGCAGCGATCGGTGGATGGCAGCGACTCGCCGCACCGCTGGTCGGCGGTACCGCCCTCGCCGTGATCGGCGTCTTCCTCGCCACCGGTTCGGACCTGACGGCGATCCCGACGTGGACCTGGATGGCCCTCGGCGGGGGTGCGTTGATCGGAACCGCGGTCCTGATCGAGCGGGCCGGTCGGCCCGGGTCGGCCGACATCCGCGAGTTGGTCAACCGATGGAACTGAGTACTACTCGGCGTCGCGGACTTCGCGACGGAGCTCGCGGATCTCATCACGGAGGCGCGCTGCGTACTCGAACTTCAGAGCGGCAGACGCTTCGTGCATCTCCTCTTCGAGCGTCTGGATGAGACGAGTGAGTTCTTGTTGCGGGAGCGACTTCAACTCCTCCTGCACCTTCGTGCGCTCACGCTGGCGACGCTTGTCCTTTCCGGGGACGGGCGCTCCCCCGCCGTCGGGCCGCAGCATCGACAGGATGTCGCCGACCGCCTTGCGGATCGTCTGCGGGTTGATGCCGTGCTCTTCGTTGTAAGCGATTTGGAGCTGCCGGCGTCGTTGCGTCTCACCGATCGCCCGCTCCATCGAGTCGGTCTGCTTGTCGGCATACATCACCACCTGGCCGGCGACGTTGCGGGCGGCGCGACCGATCATCTGCACGAGCGAGGTCTCGCTGCGCAGGAACCCTTCCTTGTCGGCGTCGAGAATGCAGACCAGCGACACCTCCGGCAGGTCGAGACCTTCGCGCAGCAGGTTGATACCGACCAGCACGTCGAACTCCCCGAGCCGCAGCGCTCGCAGGATCTCGATCCGCTGGATGGTGTCGATGTTGGAGTGGAGGTACCGGACGCGCAGGCCCTGCTCGAGCAGATAGTCCGTGAGATCCTCGGCCATCTTCTTGGTGAGTGTCGTGACGAGCACCCGCTCACCGTTCGAAATGCGACCGTTCACGAGTTCGATCAGGTCGTCGATCTGGCCTTTCGTCGGTTTGACGATCACCTCGGGATCGACGAGACCGGTGGGGCGCACGATCTGCTCGACGACCTGCCCCGACACCCGCAGCTCGTACGCGCTCGGGGTGGCCGACATGAACACGCACTGGTTGATGCGCTCGAGCACCTCCTCGAACGTGAGCGGGCGGTTGTCCCGGGCCGACGGGAGACGGAACCCGTGGTCGACGAGCACGTCCTTGCGGCTGCGGTCACCGGCGTACTGCCCGTGCAGCTGTGGTACCGCGACGTGACTCTCGTCGATGACGAGCAGGAAATCGTCGGGAAAGTAGTCGAGCAGCGTGAACGGCGGCTGGCCGTACTCGCGACCGTCGATGTGCATCGAGTAGTTCTCGATCCCGTTGCAGTACCCGACCTCGCTGATCATCTCCAGGTCGTACTGGGTGCGCATCCGGAGGCGCTGCGCTTCGAGCAGCTTGCCCTCATCCTCGAACTGCTTCAGCCGGATCTGCAGCTCGTTCTCGATCTTGCCCATTGCGACGGCGAGCCGTTCGTTGCCGGCCACGTAGTGGGTCGCCGGGAAGACGATGCATCGCTTCATCTCCTCGAGCGTCTCACCGGTGAGCGGGTCGATTCGGGTGAGGCGATCGACAGTGTCGCCGAACATCTCGATCCGCAGCACCGACTCGTCGTAGGCCGGGTGGACCTCGATCGTGTCACCCCGGACCCGGAACTTGCCACGACCGAGCGTGGCATCGTTGCGGTCGTACTGCATGTCGACGAGGCGCCGCAGGATGTTGCGCATGTCGTAGTCGATGTCGACGCTCAGGTCGAGCAACTGGCCCTTGTACTCGGCGGGGTTGCCCATCCCGTAGATACAGCTGACCGATGCGACGACGATCGTGTCACGGCGGGTGAGCAGGGCTGCGGTCGTCGAGTGGCGGAGGCGGTCGATGTCGTCGTTGATCGAGCTGTCCTTCTCGATGAACGTGTCGCTCGAGGGGATGTACGCCTCGGGTTGGTAGTAGTCGTAGTAGCTGACGAAGTACTCGACCCGATTGTCGGGGAAGAACTCCTTCATCTCCGACGCGAGTTGCGCCGCCAGGCTCTTGTTCGGGGCGAGGATCAGTGTCGGCCGCTGGACCTGTTCGATGGTCCACGCCATCGTTGCCGACTTACCTGATCCGGTGATGCCCAGCAGGGTCTGGAACCGCTCGCCACCGTCGATGCCCGTCGCGAGCGATGAGATCGCCGTCGGCTGATCACCGTCGGGTTGGAAGTCCGACACGACCCGGAACGGCCGCTCGCCGCCGGAGATCGGCTGCGCCGTCAGCTGCTCCAACACCGGCTGGGGGATCGTCAAATCCGACATTGCGCCCAGCCTATCAGCGAACGTCCGTTCGATCTTCCAGCCACGCGGCGTCGAACTCGACAACGGGCACGTCGGGCGTCGGCGTCGTTGCGATGTATCGATCGAGGTGGTGTTCACCGAGGTCGGCGAATGCGCGCTCGACGAGTGCGACGTACCCGTGTCGAACCGCAGCCCGACCGTCGGTACGCGCCGACCGGTACCGCTCGACGGCCGAACGCCGCGGCACGTAGGTCACGATCGGCCCCACATCGGCGTCGCCGTCCACCCGCACCAACCGGGTCACGTCGACGCGGTCGTAGTCGCTCTCACGCCGGTCGAGTCGGGCGAGCTCGGCTCTCGTGACGCGCACGACGGCACCGTTGGCCTGCTCGCCCTCGGCTCGAACGACGCCGAGCGAGATGACGATCCCGCCCGCCACGTGGCCGTACGGGCCACGCCAGTCGGCTCGCTGACGGAGTGATCCGTAGTTCCAGCGGCGCTCGTGGTCATCGAGGGTCGCCGGTGCGAAGCCATCCCCCGGCGTCACTGTCCGTCCGATCGTCGTTGCGACCGATTCCGGCGCAACCAGCGATCCGTACCCGAACACCCAGACCGGCTGTGCGGCGTCGATCACGACATGGTCGCGAAGTGCTCGCGGACGACGGCGACCATCAGGGTGACCCCGGCAGCGATCGCACTTTCGTCCACGTCGAACCGTCCGACGTGCAGGTCGTGGACGACTGGGCTGCCGGCCTCATGGACACCGAGCCGCAAGTACGCCGCCGGCACTTCCCGTGAGTACCAGGCGAAATCGTCGCCGCCCCAGCTCTGTTCGGCGGTGGCGACGCCCGTTTCGCCGAACTCGGCGACGACGGCCCGTCGTGCGGTGTCGATCAGGTCAGGGTCGTTGACCACTGGCGGGACGCCGGTGACGTACTCGAGCCGGAACTCGGCGCCGGACGCATCGAGCACCGTGCGGAGCGCCTTGTCGACCACTGCCTCCAGCGTCTCCCATACCTGGAGCACGGGGGTTCGGATCGAGGCCTTCATCGTGCACCTGGTCGGGATCACGTTGGCGGCGTCGCCGCCATGAATCGAACCGAACACGAACTTCACGTGGGCGGGGTCGCCCACGAGCGCGTCGATCTCGCGTGGCAGCTCGGCGACCACCCGTGCGGCCACGGTGACGAGATCGACCGTCTCTTCGGGTCGAGCGGTGTGGCCCCCAGGGCCCGAGAGGATGATCGTGGCCATGTCTGCTGCGCTCGTGATCGATCCCGCCCGGAGCCCGACCACGCCGACGTCCAGCTTCGGCATGCAGTGGAGCCCGTACATCGCATCGACGCCGTCGATCCCGCCGTCGGCCAACACCTCCAGTGCGCCGCCGGGCACTCGTTCCTCGGCCGGTTGGAAGATGCAGCGAATCGGTCCGTCCAGCTGATCGGGGTGATCGGCGAAGTATTCGGCGACACCCAGGAGGATGGCCGTGTGCACGTCGTGGCCGCAGGCGTGGCAGACGCCAGGGACTCGGCTGCGGTACGGCACGTCCTTGTCGTCCGTCATCGCGAGCGCGTCGATGTCGGCGCGCAGCGCCAGACGTCCCCGGTCGGTGCGGTCCGGGCCGAGGTCGCTCAGCAGCCCCGTTCCCGACGAGAACCGTCGTGCGGTGAGACCGGCCGCGTCCAGCCTCGCGGCGATCAGTTCGGTCGTCGCGTGCTCCTCGTTGCTCAGCTCGGGATGAGCGTGGAGGTGCCGTCGAATGGCGATCAGATCATCGGTGTGCTCGCTGAGCCAGGCGTCGACGATTCGGTCGGTCACGGCGTCACCACGACGGGGAGGGTAGCGGCCTGTTACCGGTCAGTGCGCTGATTGAATGGCGCCGTGCCACGCCGCCGAGTGCAGCTGACGACGGATCGGTTGACGATTCGGATGTTGTCACGCGAGGACGTGACGGCGTTCACCCACTACCGCAAGTTGCCCGCCGTCGCTCGCTACCAGGGCTGGCCGAGGCCGTACACCCGCGACCTCGCGCACGAGCTCGTCGACGAGATGGACGCGCTCGACGGGCCGACCCCCGATGCCTGGGTTCAGTTGGCGCTCGACGAGGGGGGCCGCCTCGTCGGCGACGTCGCCGTGTGGCTCGATACCGACGCAGACCTGGCGATGATCGGGTACACGCTCGACCCGCAGCACCAGGGACGTGGCTTGGCGGTGGAAGCGGTCGAGGCCGTCATCGAGTGGCTGTTCGGCGAGCTGAAGGTGCATCGGGTGGCGGCCACGATCGACCCGCTCAACCTGCCCTCGGCGCGCGTGCTCGAACGGTGTGGTTTCGAGTACGTCGGCACGGCCCGGTCCTCGGCGCTGATCGACGGCGAATGGACCGACGACGCACGGTTCTCGCTGCTTGCGCCCGACTGGGCGGCATGGACCGAACGGGAGACCGAGCCGCCCGATCGGGTCGACCTGGTCGAGATCACGGACGCCAACCTGGAAGCGGTGCTCGGTGTCCATGGGTCGTTCTCGCAGCGCCGGCTCGTCGCACCAGTGCTGCACTCGCTGGCCCAAGCGCTGGTCCCGCCGGTCGAGGACGGCGAGTCGATCCGGCCCTGGTACCGAGGCGTGTCTGCAGATGGCGCAATGGTCGGCTTCGTCATGGTCGCTGAACCGACGACCGTCAGGCCGGACCCCGAACTGTGGCGCCTGCTGATCGACCGCCACCACCAGGGTCGCGGAATCGGCACACGCGTCGTCGAGGCGATCGTCGAACGTCGGGCGCAGGCCGGGGACACCCGCCTCACCGTCAGGTACGCACCCGACGGGGCAGGATCGCCGGCGCGATTCTACGAGCGGTTGGGCTTCGTACCGTCCGGCGACTTCGATGGCGGCGAGATGATCGCATCGCTCGAACTGTCGAGGTTCAACTCGACGAGCTGATGCCACAGGTCGTCGACGTCGGTACCGAGCCGATCCAGGCCGTGGGAGTTGTCGATGACGTAGGTCGCCAGGGCGAGCCGGTCGACCCGACTGATCTGGCTCGCGATCCTTTTGCGGGCGTCGGTCTCGGCCATCCCCCTGAACTCGACCAACCGCTCCACGGCGACCTCGGCGGGGACGTCGACGACGATCGTGGCGGCGACGTCGTCGCGAGGATTCTCACCCAGCAGCGGGAAGTCGAGGACGACGATCCGGTCGGTCCCTGCCTGCACGGCGATCTGGCGCTCGATCTCCGCCTTCATCGCTGGATGGACGATGGCGTTGAGGTCAAGGAGCGCCTGCCGTGTCTCGGCGTCGTCACCGAAAACGATCTGAGCCACTGCTGCCCGATCGAGCGCGCGGTCGGCGCCGACGATGTGGTCGCCAAATCGCTCCGCCATCCGTTCGAGAACCGGACTGCCCGGTCGCTGGAGGTCTCGGGCGATCTGGTCGGCGTCGACGACCACCGCGCCGCGCTCGGCAAGGAGTTGCGACACCGTGGACTTGCCGGCCCCGATCCCCCCGGTCAGGCCGACCAGGAGCATCGTCGATCAGGCTTCGGTGGGTTCGTCAACCGGTGCGGCCTCGTCGGCCGGTGCGGCCTCGGCAACCGGTGCGGCCTCGTCACTCGGGGCGGCATCGTCGCCGCCCTGGTACTCGGCCCACGCCGCCTCGACTTCGTCGCTGCTGGTGGCCCAGTTGCCTTCGTCGTCGACTTCGAAGTGCTCGCGGTACTCGGCTGCCAGCTCGCCGCCCTCGGCGGCCTGCTTGATCGACAGGCTGATCCGGCGCCGAGCGAGGTCGAGGTCGATGATCTTGACCCACAATTCTTCGCCGGGCGTCACGACCTGCTCCGGTGAGTCGACGTGGTGTGTCGACATCTCCGAGATGTGCACGAGACCTTCGATCCCGTCGCCCACCTGCACGAAAGCACCGAACTGCACAAGCTTGGTGACCCGACCGTAGACGAGCTGACCGACTGCGTGCGTTTCTGCGAACTCCTGCCAGGGATCGGCCTGGGTTGCCTTCAGCGAGAGGCTGATGCGCTCCCGGCTGAAGTCGACATCGAGCACCTGCACCTTCACCGGATCGCCGACCGTGACGACCGAACCGGGGTGATCGACGTGCTTCCACGACAGCTCGCTGACGTGGATCAACCCGTCCATGCCGCCGAGGTCGACGAACGCACCGAAGCTGACCACCGACGACACGGTGCCCTCGCGGACCTCACCGATCTTGAGATTGGTGAGGAAGCTGTCGCGGGTCTCCTTCTGGTTCTCTTCCAGGTAGGCGCGGCGTGACAGCACCACGTTGTTGCGGTTCTTGTCGAGCTCGATGATCTTCGCCTGGACCGTGGTACCGATGTACGGCGCCAGATCGCGGACTCGACGGAGCTCGACCAGCGATGCGGGCAGGAAGCCGCGCAGACCGATGTCGACGATCAGGCCGCCCTTGACGACCTCGATGACCGGCCCTTCGACGATCTCGTCGGCTTCCTTCTTGGCCTCGATCGTGCCCCACGCGCGCTCGTACTGCGCCCGCTTCTTCGACAGGACGAGGCGACCCTCCTTGTCCTCCTTGGTGAGCACCAGTGCTTCGATCTCTTCACCCAGGGACACGATGTCGGCCGGGTTGGCATCGTTCCGGATGCTCAGCTCGCGACTCGGAATGACACCCTCGCTTTTGTAGCCGATGTCGAGCAGCACCTCGTCCTTGTCGATCTTGACGACGATGCCGTTGACCATCTGGCCGTCTTCGACGTCGACGATCGTGCCGTCGATCGCGTCGGCGAAGCTCATGCCGAGATCGTCGGACACGATCTCGCGGGGGGTGTAGTTGCCCTCCTCGTCGAAGGTGCCGAACGCCGGATTGTCGGCGGGCTCCGTCGTCGGGTCGGCGGGCTGGGTCTGGGTATCGGACAAAGGACGGACTGCTTTCGAAACGGGGTTGGTGTTCACGGACGCACCGGGGCCCAGTGCGGACGTCAACGCTACCAGCCGTCCTCCGGTGTCGTGCGATCCCGTCGCGTCGCCAGCACCAGGAACTCAGCGGTCTCGGCGGTGGGGGCATCGAGCCCGTATCGGCCCGGGTCCACACTGCTCAGCGAATCGACCTGGAACCCGTGGATCCGACACAGCAGACGCAACTCACGAGGTGTGTAGCACCCGGTCCACAGACTGGTCTCGACGCTCGCACCCTGCGGGTCACGGATCTCCGTGCGCTCGTGGGTCACGCCGGTCGCCGCGTCGAACTCGACCCCCTCCCAGTGCTTCATGACGAAGTACGCGCTGAAGGCACTCAACGCGAGCCGTCCGCCCGGGCGAAGTGCCCGCGCGATGCCGGCGAGCACGGTCTCGTCGTGGCCGTCGGCGGTCATCAGCCCGAACGCCCCCTGACAGAGGCAGATCGCGACGTCGAACTCACCGTCGAACGGCAGGTCGCGGGCGTCGAGTCGACGGAATGTGGCTCCGGGCGGCGCCCCGGACTCGGCCAGGTCGACGAATCGCTGGCTCACATCGATCCCGAGCACCTCGATCCCCCGTTCGGCGAGCGCGTACGCGTGACGACCGGGACCGCACCCCACGTCGATGACCCGCATCCCCGGCGCCAGATCGAGCGCCGCGATCAGGAAGTCGACCTCCTGGCCAGTGCCCTTCGTGAACGAGTACCGCAGATATGCGCCACCGAGATGGTCGGCGACGTCTTCGAACCAGTGATCCCGATCGGTGCTCACC
This sequence comes from Ilumatobacteraceae bacterium, assembly GCA_039921745.1. Taxonomy (GTDB): domain Bacteria; phylum Actinomycetota; class Acidimicrobiia; order Acidimicrobiales; family Ilumatobacteraceae; genus Ilumatobacter. The sequence continues at coordinate 9,397 of JBDSBE010000006.1, forward strand.
CTGCCCAGTGTGGCCGGTGTTGTCAGCGGTTCGTGACCGCCCGGCTGAGATGCGCGCGCGACCACGTCGTCGCCGCGCACGAGCGTCGACAGGCATCGTGCAGCCGCAACCAGCAGCCGATTGCCGGCGGCGTGTCCCTCGCTGTCGTTCACGCGCCCGAGATCGTCGAGGTCTGCCACGATCACGGAAACGGGCGACGCCTTCGACGCAAGGCAGGTATCGACCGCATCGTTCCAGCCGCGTCGATTCACGAGGCCGGTGAGCGCGTCCAATCTTGCTTCCACCGTTGCTGGCCGCAGTCGCCGGCCGCTCTCGTTCGGAACCGGAGTTCAGCACCAGTTCGGCAACCTCCAGCTGTGCTCGGGTCACCGCCGATTCGACGTCGGGGTAGCTCACGGGAAGTCCATTGGCGGGACCGGCATCGAACTTGACAGGAGGCCTCACCGTCGCCCGCTGATAGGACTGAGGAGGTGCGAGACCGGTACCGCGATCTGTTCGCGCCGCTCGTACAGCGCGAGTGTCGCTTCCTGTTCGGCGCGCAGTTGATTTCAGGTCTCGGCGACTGGGCGGGCCGTCTCGCTCTCGCCGTCGTCGTGTTCGACCGCTCGGGATCGCCGCTCTGGACCGCTGCGGTGACCGTCGCCGCACTGCTCCCCTGGCTCGGGCCGGGCCAGTTGCTGTCGACCTTCGCCGATCGCTTCGGTCGCGTCCGAATCATGATTGCTGCCGATGGCGTCCGGGCAGTGCTCTTCCTCCTGATGGCCGTCCCGCTCCCGACGCCGGTGCTGCTCGCCGTCGCGTTCCTCGCCGGGTTGTGCGTACCACCGTTCGTCTCGGCGCGCGGCGCCGCACTCGTCGACATCGTCGAGCCGGAGCGATACGGCAAGGCATTGGCCCTGTTCGGTGTGGCATCGCAGACGGAGATCGTTGCGGGCTACGCACTCGGCGGCGCAGTGATCGCGCTCCTCGGCGCGCGCGCGGCGCTGCTCGCCAACGCGACGACATTCGTCATCTCGGCGATCCTCCTCGCAGCGCTCCGGCGCAGCGCTGCGTCGTCGCGTCACGCCGGCGCGGCGATCGGCCTCAGGGGTGTTCGGGCTGGGGTACAGGTCTGGCGACGCGACCCGATCTGTCGCCGCGCCCTGGTGCTGTTCGTCGGTGTCAACGCGGCGATGGTCCTCCCCGAGGCGCTGGTTGTGCCGTATGCCGATGAGCTCGGCGCACCTCCGTCCACAGTCGGGCTGCTCGCCGGAACGATCGCCCTGGGCGCAGTCATCGCGATTTCGATGTCACCGACAGACGACGACCCGGTGCAGCTCCTGCGGCTCGCAGCTCGACGAGGTTTCGTGCTCTCGCTCGCCACCGCAGCGCTGTTCGTCCTCTCGGTCGAGTGGCTGCCGGCCGTCGGCGTCTTCGCGCTGCTGGCGTCCGGTTCGGTCGATGCGATCTCGGTTCCGACCAACCAGGTCGTCGGTGCCCGGATCCCTCGCGACGGCCGAGCCGCGGCGATGTCGGTGGCGGGTGGCGTCCAGTACGGCTCGCAGACGATCGCGATCGCGATCGGTGGCGCCGTCGCGATCGTGGCCGGGTCCGGGTTGGTCCTCGCAATCGCGGCGCTCGTCGCCGCGGCGATCACCGCCTGGTCGTTGAGCGTGGCGCCGACTTGAGCCCGGCGCCTCGTCAGCCGCCGATCAACCCTTGGCGGCCGCCCACGTGGTTCCCCAGCTGACGTTCACTTCGAGCGGGACGTCGAGTTCGGCGGCGTGACGCATGATCTCGATGATCAGGTCACCGACCTCGCTGCGCTCGTCGTCGGGAACCTCGACGATCACCTCGTCATGGACCTGGAGGACCAGTTCGCTGCGATGGCCGCCGGCCTCGAGTGCCTCGTCGATGCGCACGAGCGCGACCTTGAAGATGTCGGCGGCCAAACCCTGGATGCCGGCGTTCATCGCCTGCCGCTCCCCTGCCTGTCGGATCCGCCAGTTCGAGTTGAGTAACTCCGGGATCGGCCGCCGTCGACCGAACAGCGTCTCGGTGTATCCGTTCTTCCGGGCTTCGAGCACCGTTGCGTCCATGTACGCCTTCACGTTCGGGAAGGCGACGAAGTAGGCGTCCAGGATCACTGCGGCCTCGTCGGTCGGGATGTTGAGCCGCTGACCCAGGCCATACGCCTCCATCCCGTAGGCCAAGCCGTAGGACACCATCTTCGCTTTCGACCGCTGCTCGAGGGTCACGGCACCGGGCTCGACGCCGAACACCCGTGACGCCGTCGCGTTGTGGATGTCCTGACCGCCGGTGAACGCCTCGATCAGCCCTGGGTCGGCTGCGAGGTGGGCGATGCAGCGCAGCTCGATCTGGTTGTAGTCGGCGACGAGCATCGTGGTCCCCGGTGCCGTGACGAACGCCGTCCGGAAGACCCGCCCCTCGTCGCTGCGCACGGGAATGTTGTGGAGGTTCGGCTGATCCGAACTCAGACGCCCCGTGCGGGCGACCGTCTGGTTGAACGTGGCGTGGATCCGTCCGTCCTCGGCGACCTCGTGGAGAAGCCCTTCGCCGTAGGTTCCGCGCAGTTTTTCGACCTCACGGTGCCGCAGGAGCGGCACGATGAACTCCGGCCACTGGTCTTTCAGTTTCTCGAGCGTCTGGGCGTCGGTCGAGTAGCCCGACTTCGTCTTCTTCACCCCGACCGGGCTCAACCCACGGTCGTCGAACAGCAGCGCCCGCAGTTGGGTCGGGGAATTCAGGTTGAGATCGTCCATGTCGGCGACCTGACGCAGTTCGTCACCCAGGGCCTCGACCTCGCCTGTCAGGCGCTGATTGATGGAGCGCAGGGTTTCCCGGTCGACGCCCACGCCGACGAACTCCATCTTGGCGAGCACCCGCACGAGCGGATTTTCGACGGTGTGATACAGCTCGGCCATGCCGTGTGCGTCGAGGCTGGCTTCGATCGGTCCGGCGATGTGGTGGACCGCGAGCGCGTTCCGTCCGGCGAGTTCACCCGGTGTCACCGCCGTGCCGTCGAGGTCGAGCTTGCCCGTCGACGCCGCGTCGTCACTCGGCGGCGCGAACTCGGTGTGCTTGGCGAGCAGATCCGAGAGTTCGTAGCGCGCCTCGGCCGGGTCGATGAGGTAGGCCGCGATCGCCACGTCGAGCGCCAGCCCCGTCAGGTCGATGTCGGCCGCGAGGAGCGACCGCATCAGTGGCTTCACGTTGTGGCCACGGACGCGCGGATGCGCACCGAGTGCGGTGGCGACCGCGTCGTCGCGCAGGAACGATCCCGGCAACCACGCCACCGACGACGTCGAACCGTCGATCACGAACGCCAGACCCTCCACGTCGCTCCGCCCCGGTTCGCCGGACCACACCGCAGCGAGATCGAGGATCTCGCGCCGCGCGATCGCCGCGGCGGCCGATGCCGGATCGGGCAGATCCTCGACCTCTGCCACCAACTCGTCACGGGGCTCGCTCGACGCGATCCCCGAGCTCGGGCCCAGCGCCTCGGCGAGCCGATCGGCGAGGACCCGGAACTCGAGGAAGTCGAAGAGGCGCTGCACCTCGGCCGGGTCGGGCGTGATCGCGAGATCGTCGAGATCGAGCGAGTCGATCGGGGCGTCGTGGTGCAGGATCATCAGGTCGAGGTTCTTGCGGACGCGCGCTTCGTGCTCGGTCAGGTTCTCGCGCAACTTCGGGGTCTGGTCGGCCACGTGCTCGAAGATGCCGTCGAGCCCGCCGTACTTGTTGATGAGCTTGGCTGCCGTCTTCTCGCCGACGCCTGGCACGCCGGGAAGGTTGTCCGAGTTGTCGCCGCGCAGCGCCGCGTACTGCGGGTACATCGCCGGCGTCACGCCCGTTCGTTCCTCGATCCCGGCCTCGTCGTACAGCGCGTAGTCGCTGACGCCGCGCTTGTTGTAGAGCACGCGCACGTGCGGGTCCTGGACGAGTTGGTAACTGTCCCGATCCCCGGTGACGATCAGCACCGAGTCACCGCGCGCCACCAACGTCGTCGCAAGGGTCGCGATCAGATCGTCGGCCTCCCACCCCACGGCCTCGACCTGCTGGATCCCGAGTGCATCGAGCACTTCACGCACGAGCCCCATCTGTTGGCGCAGGATGTCCGGTGCCGCTTCGCGTTGTGCCTTGTACTCCGGCGCCGCCTCGTGCCGGAAGGTCGGTTCCGGGCGGTCGAAGGCGACGACCATGCCGTCGCAGTCCTGGTCCTTGATCACGTTGATCAACATCGACGTGAACCCGAAGACGGCATTCGTGACCTGACCGCTCGCGGTCGCCATGTCAGCCGGCAACGCGAAGAACGCTCGATAGGTCAGTGAGTTGCCGTCGACGAGGAGCAGGTTGGCCACTACGGCCGCAACGTTCCGTCGAGAATCCGTTGCGCGATATCACGCATCTTGGTGCGCTCGCTCATCGCCGTGCGTTGGATGTAGGAGAACGCGTCGCCCTCCTTCATCGCGCACTCGTCGATCAGGAGCCCCTTGGCACGCTCGATCGTCTTGCGGGCTTCCAGCTGCTCGCCGAGGGCGTCGATCTCGCCGGTGAGATTGCGCAGTTCGCGGAAGCGACCGATCGCGACCTCGATCGCCGGCACCAGGTCGCCCTTCTGGAACGGCTTCACCAGGTAGGCGAGCGCTCCTGCGTCACGAGCTTGCTCGATCACCTCGCGTTGGCTGAACGCAGTCAGGATCAGGACGCCGCACAGCTTCTCGCCGGTGATGATCCCGGCCGCCTCGAGGCCGTCCATTCCCGGCATCTTGACGTCGAGCACGGCGAGGTCGGGCAGCAGCTCGCGGACCAGGCGAACGGCATCGTCACCGCGCCCGGTTTCACCGACGACCTCGTATCCCTCCTCTTCGAGGGTCTCGCGCAGGTCCATCCTGATGATGGCTTCGTCTTCGGCGATGACGACTCTCAGTGACACGGGGGACATTCAACCACGGCCGGCAGTCATCTGGTCCAGCAACTCGTCCTGGCGCACCTCGAGCGCCCGGATCGTGTCGACGAGATGCTGTCGGTGCTTGCGCATCGCGTCCGCGTGCTTGCGGGCGTCGTTCGCCTCGAACGAGGCGCCGGGCGTTTCCGACACCAGCGCCCTGATCGCCTGATTGTCGGCCTCGTCGGCAACGACGTCGAGTTGCTCGTCGACCTGCGACAGTTCGGCGCGTAACGCCCGCAGACGCGTCGACGTCTGGGTGAGCCGACGTTGGATGAGCCAGGAGACCATGGTGCCCCGGGTGGGATTCGAACCCACACTTGACGGTGTTTGAGACCGCTGCCTCTGCCGTTGGGCTACCGGGGCGCGCGGACGAGGCTAGCGGCCCCTGCCTCAGCTGACGTCGACGACCACCGTCTTGGCAACTTGGTCCCAGACGGCCTGGCGCAGCGGCTTCGTGAAGATGAAGACGAGGCTCACGACCACCATGACGAGCGGCACGAGAATGGTCAGGACGGGGATGATGCCCCAGATCGCGAGGACGCCCCATCGGATGATCGCGTGACTCCACTCGACCGGGTCCCCGGTGTCGGCGCGCACCACGTGCATCTTGAAGACCAACTTCATCGGGGTCCCGCCCTTGGCCTTGGTGACGACCGGATCCCAGACGAAACCGATCGCGAGCGAGATCAGCCCGATCAGGAAGACCTTGCCGGCGCTCAGATCGGATCCGACGCCGTCGAACCCACCGGTGTCACCGCTGACGACGACACCGACCACGACCAGGTTGATGAGGCCCAGAATGATCCCATCGAGCAATCGGGCGACGATCCGCTTCCACTGCTCCGGCAGCGTGCGACCGCCCGGACCGTTCCCGGCACCGACCTCGTTCATCGGCGGCGGCGGCGCAGGAGGCGGCGGGGGCGGAGGTGGTGCCGGGGGTGGTGCCGGGGGTGGTGGTGGCGTGTTGCTCATGGCCCAACCGTATTCGCAACGATGCCCGTCGAGGGGGGATGTGCGGTGCCACCGGGCGGTTACCATTCGGTAGCGCGAGGTCGTCGACGCATTCCGTCTAGCCTCCCAGCAATGCTCGCTTTCATGTTTCCCGGACAGGGTTCGCAGCGGCCCGGGATGGGCCGACCCTGGGTCGACCACGAAAGTTGGGAACTCGTCGACGAGGCCAGCGTCGTCACCGGGCGGGATGTCGGAGCGCTGCTGCTCGACGCCGACGTGGACGAACTTCGCGACACCCGCAACGCACAGCTGACGACGTTCGTGTCCAGCCTGATGGTCCTCGATGCCGTCGAACGGCTCGGGATCGAGGCGAACTTCTGTGCCGGCCACAGCCTCGGGGAGTACACCGCACTCGCCGCGACCGGCGCGCTGGGCTTCGAAGAGGGGGTCGCGCTCGTCACCGAGCGGGCTGCTGCGATGCACGACGCCGGCAACGAGCACGAGGGGACGATGGCCGCAGTGCTCGGTCTCGACGACGACCAGGTTGCCGTGGCGTGCGACCTCGCCGATGCCGAGGTCTGGGTCGCGAACTTCAATGCCCCCGGCCAGGTCGTCATCGCCGGCTCGCCGAAGGGTGTCGAGGCAGCCTCGACGCACGCCAAGGAACTGGGCGCGAAGCGCGTCATGGCGCTCCAGGTGTCCGGTGCGTTCCACACGTCGTTCATGGCGCCCGCCCGCGACCGTCTCCGTGACGCGATCGCTGCGGCGGATATCCGCGACGCCGAGATCCCGGTGGTGTCCAACGTCGACGCCAAGCCACACGACCAGGGAAACGAATGGACGGCACTGCTATCGGCGCAGCTCGCCAGCCCGGTCCGCTGGAAGCACTGCCTTCAGCAGCTGTCGTCGCTGGGCGTGACCGATTTCGCCGAACTCGGCCCCGGTGGGGTGCTGACCGGGATGGCGAAACGGAGCGTTTCGGGAGCGCGGACGATCTCGGTCGCGACGCCCGAGGATCTCGACAAGCTGCTCACCTGGATTGGCGCCCAACCGGGGTCCGAGGCGCCGGCGCCGCAACCGGAGGGCGAGCACCTGTTCGTCGCCGAACGCGTCGTCGTGTCGCCCGCCGCCGGGATCTTCACGCCCCGGACGTTCGACTCGGGCACCGTCATCGAGGTGGGTACGGTGTTGGGTCACGTCGGGGACCATGAGGTCCGCTCACCGTTCCGCGGTGCGCTCCAGAGTTTCATCGCCGTCGACACCGAGCGAGTCACGTCTCGGCAACCGATCGCCTGGCTGCGAACCAGCTGAGGCGACACAGGAGGAACGATCATGCCTGCAACCCGCGAAGGCGCCCGTGGTGCCGTCATCTCCGGCTGGGGGACCGCACTGCCCGAGAAGGTTCTGACGAATGAAGAGCTCGCGGCGACGATGGACACCACCGACGAGTGGATCCGGAGCCGGACCGGCATCGAGGAGCGGCGCGTCGGCGGCACGACGATCGGTTTGTCGATCGAGTCGGGGCGCCAGGCGCTCGAGATGTCAGGCCTCGACCCGAGCCGGATCGACGCCGTGGTGCTCGCCACGTGTTCACCGGATCAGCAGTGGGGCAATGCCGCGGCCGTCCAGTCTGAACTCGGCCTCAGCTGCGGGGCGTTCGACGTCAACGCCGCGTGCACCGGCTTCATGTACGGCCTGATCACCGGGCACGGCCTGATCGCGATGGGCGCCGACCGCATCCTCGTGATCGGGACGGACAGTCTCTCGCGAATCACCGACTGGAGCGACCGGGGCACCGCGCCGCTGTTCGCTGACGGGTCGGGGGCCGTGGTCATCGAGAGCGTGGAGGGCCGCGGTCAGCTGCTCGGCTGGGACCTCGACGCCGACGGGTCGGCGCTGTCGATCCTGCGGGCCGAGGTCGGCGGGTTCATCGAGATGGAAGGCAGGGAGGTCTTCCGGCGTGCGGTTCGCCTGATGGTCGACTCGGCCGAGAAGTCACTCGCGCACGCCGGCGTCACGATCGACGACATCACCCTGATCGTCCCGCACCAGGCCAACATCCGCATCATCCAGGCGGCGTGCGATCGGCTCGGCATCCCGATCGAGCGCGCCGCCGTCGTGCTGCAGCGGACAGGGAACACGTCGTCGGCCTCGATCCCGCTGGCGCTCGCCGACGCACTCGACAACGGTCGCATCGAGCATGGTGATCTCCTGCTGATGGTGGGCTTCGGGGGCGGGATGACCGCCGCCAGCTGCGTCCTGCGGTGGGGCGGGGACGTATGACGTCGTCGGCGCCGGCCGACCCCAGAATCGTGCTGATCACCGGCGGGTCACGCGGGATCGGTCTGGCGTGCGCCGAACGGTTCCGCACACTCGGAGATCACGTCGCCGTCACCTACCACTCCTCGGCGCCGCCCGACGGCTTCTTCGGCGTGCGCTGCGACGTCACCGACACGGCGCAGGTCGACGCAGCCTTCGCGGCCGTCGAGCAGGAGTTCGGCGGGCCGGTCGAGATTCTCGTGTCCAATGCGGGTGTCACTCGCGACGGCCTGCTGCTGCGGATGAGCGAGGACGATTTCGCGAGCGTGATCGACGCCAACCTGACCGCGTCGTACCGGGTCACCAAGCGCGCCGCGCGCGGCATGCTCAAGGCCCGGCGCGGTCGGATCGTGCTGATGTCGTCGGTCGTCGGTCTGCTCGGTGCCGCGGGCCAGGCCAACTACGCCGCCTCGAAGGCGGGGCTGGTCGGCCTCGCCCGATCGCTGGCCCGTGAACTCGGTTCCCGTGGGATCACGGTCAACGTCGTCGCGCCCGGCCCGGTCGAGACCGACATGACGGCAGCACTCGGCGACGATCGCCTCGCCGAGATCATCACCGCGGTACCGCTCGGTCGAGCGGCCACGCCGGCCGAGATCGCCGGCGCGGTGGCATTCCTCGCCTCCGCCGACGCCGCGTACATCACCGGTGCCGTGCTGCCCGTCGACGGCGGGCTGGGCATGGGACACTGACGTCGGCGCGCTCTAGACTCTGGCACCGTCCAAGTAACAAGGAGACATTCGTGGATCAACAACTGTTCGCCCGCTTCCAGAAGTGCGCCGTCGAGGTGCTCTCGGTGTCCGAGGACCAGGTCACTCCCGAGGCCAAGTTCGGTGACGACCTCGACGCCGACAGCCTCGACCTCGTCGAACTCGTCATGGCGCTCGAGGAGGAGTTCGGGGTCGAGGTCCCGGAAGAGGAACTCGAAGGGATCGAGACCGTCGGCCAGGCCTACGACCTCGTCGCCAACAAGCTCTGACGATGAAGGGTCTCAGTCGTCGCGTTGCGATCACCGGCCTCGGTGTGGTTGCACCCTGCGGTCTCGGAAAGGCGAACTTCTGGCAGGGTCTGCTCGGTCCGGGCCTCGTCGATGCCGGCCGATCGGCCGAGATCGACGACTGGGACCCTTCGCCGTACTATTCGTCACCGAAAGAGTCACGGCGCGCCGATGTCAGCGAACAGTTCGCGATCGCAGCGGCGACCGAAGCGGTCGAGCAGGCCGGTGAGATCGGGGCTGATCCGGCCCGGATCGCCACGATTTTCGCCACAGGGGTCGGCGGGATCCACACCCTCGAGGAGCAGATCGCGATCCGACTGGAGAAGGGTGATCGGCGGGTGTCGCCGTTCCTCGTCCCGATGATGATGGCGAACGCACCGGGCGCTGCGGTGTCCATGCGGTTCGGGTTGCGCGGCCCGAACGAGACGATCGTCACCGCCTGCGCCGCCGGCACACACGCACTCGTCTACGCCGCACGACTGATCGCATGGGGCCAAGCCGATGCAGCCGTCACGGGCGGCACCGAGCACGCTGGCACGCTCACATCACTGGCCGGCTTCGGCAACATGACTGCGCTGTCGAACACGGGCACGAGTCGTCCGTTCGACACCGATCGCGATGGGTTCGTGATGGGTGAGGGCGCAGCCGCATTCGTCCTCGAGGAGTGGGAATCGGCGACGGCACGCGGTGCCACGATCCTCGGTGAGGTGCTCGGCGGTGGCAGCAACGCCGACGCCCACCACATCACCGCCCCTGCGCCGGGGGGCACGGGTGCGATTGCATGCATGCACCTGGCGCTCGAGGACGCCGGCCTGTCCGTCGGAGACATTCGCCAGATCAATGCCCACGGCACCAGCACCCCCCTGAACGACGCCGCCGAGGCTGCTGCGGTCAGCGCAGTGTTCGGTGACCGATCGGTCCCGGTGGTGTCGACCAAGGGCGTGACCGGCCATGCGCTCGGCGCAGCCGGGGCCCTGGAAGCCGCAGCGGTCCTGCTGTCGTTCGAGCACGAACAGATCCCGCCGACCGCCAACACCAAGGTGCTCAGCGATGAGATGACGATCGACCTCGTGATGGACGAGCCGCGTGCGTGGGAACCCGGGCCGACACTGTCGAACAACTTCGGTTTCGGCGGTCACAACGGTTCGATCATCATCGCCCCGGCCTAGGCGTCGACCACCACGAACATCAGGTCGCATTCGGCTGCAACCGCCCCATTGACGGTCGCACGACCGCTGCCGCGTCCGGCGCGGGCCGACATGCGGCCCATCTCGCACTCGAGGACGAGCTCGTCGCCGGGTTCGACCTGACGTCGGAAACGCGCCCTGTCGATCCCTCCGAACAGGGGAAGTTTGCCGACGAACCGCTCATCGTGGAGGACTGCGAGCGCACCGACCTGGGCGATCGCCTCGCACATCAGTACCCCCGGCAGTGTCGGTCGGCCCGGGAAGTGGCCGGCGAAGAACCACTCGTCCCCGGTGAGGCGCCAGACCCCGCGCGCCGAGCGACCCGGGTCGACGTCGAGGATCTCGTCGACGAACAGGAACGGCGGGCGATGTGGCAAGAAGTCCTCTGGTCGCATGTCACGGACTGTAGGTGACGAACAGCGCTCGGCGAGACAACCACGCAGGGCGTGCGTAGTCGCACAGTCACGATGAGCAGCCAAAAGTCTGTGATTCCGGCCGCGATCTCAAGGAATCCTCCCGATCCTTGCAAGTTGGACACGCAGAGTGTTACTCTCCCCACAGACCGTTTGTCCCAGGTCGGAAGGAGGCACTATGCATTACGTTCGTCCGTGCTGATCGACCAAGATGACCAATTCACGAACGAGGGCCCGTCGGGCCCTCGTTCCGCGTCCGGAGCGGTCAAGCGGCGTCGATCGCAGCGCGCACGTGCGCCACGTAGGTACCGACCGAGTCCGGGCCAGATTCCATCAGCCGCCGCACCATCGAGGCACCCTGGATGACGCCGTCCGCCACCCGGGTCGCCTCATACGCCTGCTCGGCGTCCGACACCCCGACGCCGACCAGGACCGGCACGTCCGTGATCGCCTTGAGTCGGGCCGCGAGCGCGGTTGCCGTGCTCGCCAACGTCTCACGCTCCCCCGTCACGCCGAGCAGACCGACCGAATACAGGAAACCGCGAGCGCGCGCCGCCACGCGTGGCAGCCGCTCGTCGGGCGCCGTCGGCGATGCCAGCATGACGGTCTCGACCCCCTCGTGGTCGGCGGCGCGACACCACGGGTCCGATTCTTCGAGCGGCAGATCGGGCAGGATGCACCCCGACACACCGGCTGCGACCAGACGATGGGCGAACCGGCGATGTCCCTCGTGATGCACGATGTTGTAGTAGGTCATGACGAGCAGCGGGATCTCGACGTCGAGCGACGGCACGGCGTCGAGCACGCTCGCCGGCGTCGCGCCGGCGTCGAGCGCCGCCTTCGACGCCTGCTGGATCACGGGCCCGTCCATGACAGGGTCCGAGAACGGCACGCCGATCTCGATCGCATCAGCACCGTTCGCCGCAGCTGCCCTGATCGCATCCTGCCAGCCCGGGTACCCGCCGGTGATGTACGGGACGAGGAGTTTCCGCCCTGCATCTCGCTTCGCCCGGAACTCGGTCTCGATCCGGCCCGTCACAGCTGACCTTCGAGGATGTCCATCATCTGCGAGACGTCCTTGTCGCCGCGACCCGACAGGTTGACGAGCACCGTCTGGCCGGCGAGCGATGCTGCGTCGCGTCGGATCCAGGCGATCGCGTGAGCGCTCTCGAGCGCCGGGATGATCCCCTCGGTTTCCGACAGGATCCTGAACGCCTCGACGACCTCGGCGTCGGTGACGTTCGGGTACTCGGCGCGTCCGATCGCCGCCAGATACGAATGCTCCGGGCCGACGCCCGGGTAGTCGAGCCCCGCCGAGATCGAGAGTGCCTCCTGGACCTGACCGACCTCGTCCTGCATGAGGTTGCTGCGCATCCCGTGGACGACCCCGGGCGAGCCATGGCCGATCGCTGCCCCGCCGGCGGGCTCGACACCAACCAACCGGACGCCGGGTTCGTCGACGAAGCCCGCGAAGATGCCCATCGCATTCGAGCCGCCTCCGACGCAGGCGACCACGACATCCGGCAGACCGCCGAGCAGTTCGCGGCACTGTGCATGTGCCTCCTCACCGATCACGCGCTGGAACTGGCGCACCATGTGTGGATACGGGTGCGGCCCGACGACCGAGCCAAGGCAGAAATGCGTGTCGGACACGTTGGCGACCCAATGCCGCATCGCCTCGTTCACGGCGTCCTTCAGGGTCCGACTCCCACTCTGAACCGATTCCACCTCGGCGCCGAGCAGCTTCATCCGGAACACGTTCAGCGCCTGACGTTCCACGTCGACCGCACCCATGTAGACCTTGCACTCCAACCCCATCAGCGCCGCCGCCGTCGCACTCGCCACCCCGTGCTGGCCGGCGCCGGTGTCGGCAACGATCCGGCGCTTCCCCATCCGCTTCGCGAGCAGGGTCTGGCCGATCACGTTGTTGATCTTGTGTGAGCCCGTGTGATTGAGGTCTTCGCGCTTCAGGATCAACCGCAGCCCCAGCTGTTCACCGAGGTTGCGGCACTCGGTGAGGATCGACGGCCGGCCCGAGTAGTCGCGATGCACGTCGGCCAGTTCGGTCCGGAACCCGGGGTCGTTCCAGGCCTCGTCGAACGCCCGCTCGAGTTCCTGGCAGGCCGGTACGAGCGTTTCGGGCACGAACCGGCCGCCGAACTCGCCGAACCGGCCGGTTTCGTCGGGGGGCGAGGTGAGCGAGGTCGACGCTGGAATCATCCTGTCCTCATCATTCGTCTGCCCAGTCGTAGGGCAACTCGTCGGGGCCGAGGTACGGCGTGGGAGCGGCGGCGCGTGCGTTGGCGATGAAGCGACGGACCTTGGTGGGATCTTTGCGTCCGGGTGACGCCTCGACACCCGACGCGACGTCGACACCCCACGGCCCGACGATCTCGACGGCGTCGGCCACGTTGTCCGGGTCCAGCCCACCGGCCAGGATCAGACGGACTCCGTCCGGGACGTCGGCGGCGAGCCGCCAATCGAACAGCTTGCCGCTACCCGGGCTCGGCCCATCGATCATCACCAGATCGGTCCCGTACTGATCGGCCTCGTTCAGGTGGGGTGAATCGGCACCGAACGCCTTGATGACCCAGCGGACACTGGCGCCGATCTCGGTCGTCTGTGCCTTGGTCTCGTGCCCACTCAACTGGACGGCCTTGACATTGGCCTTGTTCGCGACCTCGATCACGCGCGCCGGTAACTCGTCTCGGAACACACCGACCGTCAACACCTCCGGCGGCAGCCGGCGGGTGATGTCGTACACCGTCTGCGCCGCGACCTGGCGCGTCGACGGGGCGAAGATGAAGCCGACGGCGTCGGCGCCCATGGCGACGGCGAACAGCGCGTCGTCCTCGTTGGTGATGCCGCAGATCTTCACGAACATGCAGTACGACCGTATCCGCCGTCTCAGCCGATCAGTTCGGCAATCGCCGCCGACGGGTCGTCGGCGGTGACCAGCGTTTCGCCGACCAGCACGGCCTGGTACCCGGCGGCGTGGAGGGCTCGGGCGTCAGCGGCGTCCCTGACCCCGGACTCCGCCACTTTCAAAACGTGGTCCGGGATTGCCTCGGCCAACCGCATGGCGCGCTGATGGTCGACCTCGAACGTCACCAGGTCGCGCTGGTTGACGCCGATCAACGTCGCGCCGGCGGCCAGCGCCGTGGCGAGTTCGTCCTCGTCGTGGATCTCGACGAGGACGTCGAGCCCGACCTCCACTGCGAGGGTATGCAGGTCGATCAGCTCGCGCGACCGGAGCGCGGCCGCAATCAGGAGGAGACAGTCGGCGCCCATCAGCCGGGCATCGGCGACATCGTGGGGCGAGACGGTGAAGTCCTTGCGCAGCACCGGCAACGAGCACGCGGCGCGAGCTGATCGCAGGTCGTCGGGCGATCCGCCGAAGAACTCGGCATCGGTGAGCACCGACAGACACGCCGCCCCGCCGGCCTCGTACTGACGCGCCAGCACCGCCGGGTCGAGATCGGCGAACAGGTCGCCGCGAGACGGTGAACGACGCTTGATCTCGCTGATCACGGCCAGCTCTGAACGATGCTGCAGCGCACCGCAGAATCCTCGGGTGGCCGGCATCGCGCGGGCCCGCTCGAGCAGCCCACCGATCGGCCGTTCGTCGCGAGCGGCCGTGGCCCGATGCTGATCCAGGATCGCATCGAGATAGGTCACCACGACGGGGCACCGTACCGGATCGACGACGCCGACGGATCGCCCATGTGGTCAGAAACCCAGTCGGTCGGAAACGGCCGACACGACGTCGTCGATCGCCACCCGGGTCTGTTCCATGGTGTCGCGATCGCGGATGGTCACGGCATTGTCGTCCAGTGAATCGAAGTCGACGGTGACGCACAGCGGCGTGCCGATCTCGTCCTGGCGGCGATATCGCTTACCGATCGCCTGCGTCTCGTCGTAATCGACCATGTACCGCTCGCCGAGGAGGGCACGCACCGTGCGAGCCAACGGAGTCAGCGTGTCCTTCTTCGACAGCGGGAGGATTGCCACCTTGTACGGCGCGAGGCGGGGGTGAAGGCGCAACACGGTCCGGGTGTCGTCCTTGCCCTCGCCGTCGAGCGTTTCTTCGTCGTAGGCGGCCAGCAGGAACGCAGCCATGGTGCGTGTGGCGCCCGCTGCGGGCTCGATCACGAACGGCGTGTACCGCTCGTTCGTCTGCGGATCGAAGTAGTCGAGCTTCTCACCGGACGCCGCTGCGTGGGCCTTCAAATCGAAATCGGTGCGCTTCGCGATGCCTTCGAGCTCATCGAACCCCCACGGGAACTTGAATTCGACATCGGATGTCCCGGTCGAATAGTGGGAGAGTTCGTCGGCGTCGTGAGGCCGGAGCATCACCATGTCGGCGGGGATCCCGAGGTCGATGTACCAGTTGAGCCGCTCGTTGCACCAGTACTCGTACCACTGGTCGCTCTCGGCCGGGGGAACGAAGAATTCCATCTCCATCTGCTCGAACTCGCGGGTTCGGAAGATCCAGTTCTGCGGGGTGATCTCGTTCCGGAAGCTCTTGCCGACCTGCGCGATCCCGAACGGCGGCTTCTTGCGCGACGTCTGGAGTACCTGAGTGAAGTTGGTGAACATGCCCTGCGCCGTTTCCGGGCGCAGGTAGGCGTCCGAGCCGGCACCCTCGACCGGGCCGGCCTGGGTCTTGAACATCAGATTGAACGCTCTGGCCTCGGTGAAGCTGTGCTCCGCACCGCAGTTCGGGCAGGTGTCGGGGTCGTCGAGCTTGTCGAGGCGGTGTCGCATCTTGCACTCGGTGCAGTCGACGAGTGGGTCGGAGAAGTTGTCGAGGTGCCCTGACGCCTCCCAGACCTGCGGTGGGCCGAGCACCGCCGCGTCGATCAGGACGACATCGTCGCGCTGCTGCACCATCGAGCGGACCCATGCCTCTTTGACGTTGCGCAGCAGGAGCGATCCGAGCGGGCCGTAGTCGTAGGTGGAGCGGAAGCCGCCGTAGATCTCGGCTGACGGGTACACGAAGCCTCGGCGTTTGCACAGGTTGACGATCTGGTCGAGCTCTGTAGCCGGCATGATCGTCAGGCTAGGGCGTGAACCCGAATCCGCCAGGATGCGTTGTCGCCCGGATCGCGTGGCACACTCGCAGCGGTGGCCACGCTCTTCGATCGGATCGTCGTTGCCGCGTGGAGTGACGCAGATGCGCCCACTCGAGGTGCCGACTCGATCTGGCGGGCGTCGATCGACGTACGGTCAGGTGAGGTCACGTGCGTCAACCACGCCACCCGCCACCTGGCCACTCGCGCGCTGATCGCGGAACTCGCCGAGACAGCGGGCATGCGGGTGTTCCTGGGCTTCGACTTCCCGCTCGGGTTCCCCGACGGGTACGCAGAACGTCTCCTGCAACCCGGGGCGACGTGGAGATCGGTCTGGACCGCTGTCGACGAGGCGGTCGACGACGACGAGGACAACTCGAACAATCGGTTCGATGCCGGCGCTGCGCTGAATGCCCGAGCCGGCATGTCACCCGGACCGTTCTGGGGGTGCCCACCGGACGCCGACCACGGTTCGGTCCGTCCGACGCGACCCGGGACGTTCGCCGGCCTGTCGGAGTTCCGGATCGCAGAATCTCGCCTGGCAGCCCGGGGCGTGGCCGCCCCCGCCGTCTGGCAACTCGCAGGCCGCGGTGCAACCGGGGGGCGGATGCTCCTCGGTCTGCCGCTGGTCCGTGACCTCGCCGAGCGCTCCGGTCTGTCGCGACGCATCCGCCTGTGGCCGTTCGAGACCGGATGCACGCCGGAGCCGACCCGGGCGGCCGGGGACGCGATCGTCATCGGTGAGGTGTGGCCGTGGAGTTTCGAACATGATCCGAAAGCTCACGAACTTCCCGACGCGGCTCGTGCGATCAGCACCGCCCAGTTCCTGGCGAGGGCCGATCGGGCCGGCAGCCTCGGCCTGATGTTCGACCCCGACCTGCGCATCGAGGACGTCGCAGCCGTCGAGCGCCAGGAAGGCTGGATCCTGGGGGCCTGACGGTCAGTGACGTTCGAACATCGCGACCGCTCTCAGCCGGCGTTCGATGTGGTGTTCCAACGCCCTGGTCGCCAGGGCGCTGACTTCATGGGTCGCAGGCGACTCATCGAGTGCGAGTGCCTGGTTGAGGCGCCCGCCGAGGATGTCGCGCATGATCGCGAGGGCGGCGGGCGAGATCGCTCCGCCACTGCGGCACGAACGACACAGCGTGCCACCCTCGTTGAGGTCGAAGGCGACGAGTTGCGTGTCGGGCCCAGACTCGCCGCAGCGCACACACGCATCGAGCTGTGGTTCGAGACCCTCGGCGGCGAGCAGCTTCCAGTAGAACGCCGACACGTTCAGCGGTGCCGGTCGCGCGGCGATGGTTCGCAGCACGCCGACCGCCATTCGGTACAGCAGCGGGTTGGGTTCGCGTTCGAGTCCGAGCTGGTCGACCGCCTCCAGCGCAGCCATCGCCTGGGACGCCCGATCCAGCGATGACAGCAGCGGCGCCAACGGCTCGACCGACTCGGCCTGACTGACGATGTCGAGGTCGCGGCCGCGGTACAGCAGGAGCCGAACATGGCTGAGCGGCTCGAGCCGAGCGCCGAACTTGGACTTGGTCTTGCGCACGCCCTTGGCGACGGCGCGCACCTTGCCGTTCTCCTCGGTCATGAACACCACGATGCGGTCGGCTTCGCCGAGCTTGTACGTGCGCAGCACGATCCCGACGTCGTGGTACAGCTCCTTCATTCGTCGAGCCCGCCGAAGCGTCGACGGCGATTCGAGAAGTCGTAGATCGCACTCGACAGGTCGTCGACGCTCAGATCACCCCAGGCGACGGGCACGAACACGAGCTCGGCGTAGGCGAGTTCCCACACGAGCGACGGTGGCAGCTGGGTCGGCGGCCCGAGCACGACCACGAGGTCCGGTTCGCAGTCGGCGGGTTCGTACAGCATGGCCGCCACGGTCGCCTCGTTGACCTCGTCGTCCGGGTCCAGACGTTGCATGGCCTCGGCGAATCTGACACGGCCGTCGCCGCACGGGTCGACGATGACCTCGCATCCGTCGATCGATCGTCGCCACGGCGCCAGATGGTCACCGGTCGGAGTGTCGCCCGGCTCGTACGCCCGCACCGTCAGCCACGGCACGCCGATCGTGCTGCACAGTGAGCCGAGCCCGGCGACCCGCCGGTCCCACTGCTCCTCGGTCAGGGTCGACCACTCGTGAAGCGTTCCGCCGACGACGAGCACGTGCCGCAACGACGAGTTGCTCGCAACGGCGGGGGCGGTCTGGTCCACCTCCCCATTGTCGCAGGTCGCCCATGGCTATCGTGGACGCTCTGTGACCCACCCGAACCGCCCTCTGCACGTGGCTTGCATCATGGACGGCAACGGTCGGTGGGCCGCTCATCGCGGTCTCCCTCGCACTGCCGGCCACGACGAAGGCGAGGAGAACCTCGCTCGACTCGTGCGGATCGCGGTCGCCCGGGACGTCGGCTGGCTCACCGTGTTCGGGTTCTCCACCGAGAACTGGATCCGGCCACGATCCGAGGTCCGACACATTCTCGGGCTCCACGAAAAGCTGTTCGGTCGCGTCGCCGAGCTGAACCAGCTCAACGTCCGTGTCGAGTGGATCGGTCGACCGTTCGACAGCCAGGCGGCTAGAACCCCGAAGTACGTCCAGCGCGCGATCCGCAAGGCAATCGCCGACACGGCCGACAACACCGGCATGGTGCTGACCGTCGCATTCGACTACGGCGGACGGACCGAGCTGATGGCCGCAGTCCGAGCCGTGCGGGCCGGCGGGGCAGAGGTCACGCCGACCTCGATCAGCGAGCACCTGTACCTCCCCGATGTCCCCCCGGTCGACGTGATGGTCCGCACGAGTGGTGAGCAGCGGGTGTCGAACTTCCTGCTGTGGCAGAGCGCAGGGTCGCGGATCCACTTCACCGACACGGCATGGCCGGACTTCGACGCCGCTGATCTCGACGCCGCGATCGCCCTGGTTCGATGACCTCGATCACCGAACGGGCGCTCGACGCGCTCGAGTCCGTCACCGACGCGCTCCCCCGAACCGAAGATCGCCCCGGTCAACGCGAGATGGCCGAACACGTCGCCACGGCCATCCAACAGCGTCGCCATCTCGTGATCCAGGCGGGGACCGGCACGGGCAAGACGCTCGCCTACCTGGTGCCGGCGATCATGTCTGGCAAGCGAACGATCGTGGTGACCGCGACCAAGGCGCTGCAGGATCAGCTCGCCTCGAAGGATCTTCCGTTCGTCGCCGAGCAGCTCGCCGCACGCGGGACGGACGTCGAGTTCGCCGTCCTCAAGGGCCGCAGCAACTACGTGTGTCTCCAGCGTCTCCGCGAGGCCAACGATCCGGCCCAAGCGACCCTGGAACTCGACGACGTGTCGCCGGTGACGAAACTCGAGATCAAGAAAGTCGGCGAGTGGGCTGCGCGTTCGACGACGGGCGATCAGGCCGAGCTCGACTGGAGCCCGTCCGACCAGACGTGGCGGGCGGTGAGCGTTGGCTCCGATGAGTGTCCCGGCGCCGACCGCTGCCCGATGGGGCAGGAGTGCTTTGCCGAGCAGGCCCGCCGGCGCGCGCAGGTCGCCGACGTGATCGTCGTCAACACTCACCTGTACGGACTCCATGTCGGCAGCGGAGGGGCGATCCTCCCCGAGCACGACGTGGTCGTCTTCGACGAGGCCCACGTGCTCGAGGACATCATGAGCGACACGGTCGGGGTCCAGATCACACCAGGGCGGTTCGTCACCGTGAGCGCCACCGTGCGGCGATTCCTCGACGACCCGCAACTGATCGGCTCGATCGCCGATCTGGCGTCCGTCGTTCGCGACGCGCTCACGCCGTTCCACAACCAGCGCCTACCGACGCCGCTCCCCCAGCCGATCGCCGACGCACTCCATGATGCGCAGATCCGACTGACCCGGGTCGGCGAAGCCGTCCAGAAGATCGACACGCCCGTCGAGGACGCCCAGCAGCGCAAGCTCCGTGCCCAGCGGATCATCACCCGGTCGATGGAGTCGGTCGAGGCGGCACTTGCCGCCGGATCCGACACGGTGCCGTTCGTGTCGGGCACTCGGGACCAGCCGCGGTTGGAAGTCGCCCCGCTCGACGTGGGTCCGACGCTCGCCGAGGGGGTCTGGGCACAGCACACGGCGATCCTCACGAGCGCGACGATCCCGACGTCGCTGCGCCGACGCATCGGTCTCGACCCCGCCACGAGTACCGAGGTCGACGTCGGGAGCCCATTCGACTACGAGTCACAGGCAATGCTGTACTGCGCCATGCACCTCCCAGTGCCGAAATCGCCGGCGTTCCGCCCCGCGGTCGCCGAGGAGCTGATCCGGCTGATCGATGCGGCTGGCGGGCGCACGCTCGCCCTGTTCACCAGCTGGGCCGCGATGGACGCAGCCGTGGAGGTCGTCCGCGACCGCGTGAAGGTACCGATCCTCACGCAGCGCGACCTCCCGAAGCCGGCACTGATCCGTGCGTTCACGGCATCGCACGAAACCTGCCTGTTCGCGACCACGGGGTTGTTCCAGGGCGTGGACGTGCCCGGCGACACCCTTTCGCTGGTGGTGATCGACAAACTGCCGTTTCCGCGGCCGGATGATCCGTTGCTGTCGGCGCGCCGCGAGCAGCTGGGTGCGAGCGCGTTCTCGGAGATCGACGTCCCGCGCGCTGCCACCCTCCTCGCCCAGGCGTCGGGCCGCCTGATCCGCACGTCGACGGATCGGGGTGTGGTCGCCGTGCTCGACTCCCGCCTCGGCAGCGCGCGCTACCGGTGGGACATCATCAAGGCGCTTCCCCCGATGAAGCGCACGAAGGACATCGACGAGGTCACCTCGTTCCTCCGCGCCATCCGCACCCCCTGACCACCCCAGGAAAACCCCGATCTCGTGAGGATCTTGCGTGGCAGGTGCGCAAGATCCTCACGAGATCGCCTGGTTGTCGTAGGTTCGCTGGGATGGGTGAACTGGTTCGGATCGGCATCGTCGACGGGGTCGCCACGATCACGCTCGACTCGCAGCACAACCGCAATGCGCTGTCACGCCAGCTCGTGGCCGAACTGTCGGCGTGCCTCGACGATGCCGAGGGGGCAGACGTCCGCGCAATCGTGCTGCGCCACGCCGGCCCGGCGTTCTGTGCCGGCGCCGATCTCAAGGAACGGGCGGCCGAGACCACGCAGTCCGGTTCGACTCCCGCATCGGGCCCAATGGTGTCGGTCATGCGCCGGCTGATGACGACGCCACGTCCGACGCTCGCAGCGGTCCACGGGGCGGTTCGTGCCGGAGGGATCGGGCTGATGGCGTCCTGCGATCTCGTCGTCGTGGATACTGCCGTCACCTTCGCGCTCACCGAGGTCCGGATCGGAGTCGCACCGGCGATCATCTGCGTCCCGATCCTGCGGCGTGTTCCCTCCGGCAAGATCGCAGCAGCAATGCTCACCGGTGAGATCTTCACTGCCGACGAGGCACGGGAGATGGGTCTCGTCACCCACGTCACCGACGATGTCGAGTCGACGGTCGCGGCGCTCATCCAAGGCATTCTGGCCGGCGCGCCACGTGCGGTCGCCGAGGCCAAACGGTT
>JBDSBE010000007.1:0-21071 GCA_039921745.1 Ilumatobacteraceae bacterium
GCTCGACCGTACCGACGAGATTGTTCGCCTGCCAGTCCTCGGCCGGCTGCCCCCACACCGCCCGGGTGCCGGCGTCGACGATCTCGGCCTCGGTCTCGCGGATGAACACCTCCGGCGACCAGGTCATCCTGATCTCGTCGGCGTCGCGGCCGACCGTCTCGCAGTGCCCACGCAGCACGTCGCGCTTGTGGGCCCACATCTCGGGCGGCCCGCCGAAGTTCGAACAGTCCGCCTGCTCGGCCACCACACGCAGCGTGAGCTGCTCGCCGCCGCCACCGATCCAGATCGGCGGTGTCGGCTGCTGGATCGGCTTCGGGTCGCAGTTGGCACGCTTGACGTCGTAGTAGCGCCCGGAGAACGTGGTCTCCGGTTCGGTCCACATCGACCGGACGATCTTGACGGTCTCTTCGAGCATGCCGATCCGGTCCTTTGGCTTGGGGAACTCGAAGCCGTAGGCGCGGTACTCGTTCTCGTACCAGCCCGCGCCGATCCCCCAGTCGAGACGGCCGCCGGAGATCACGTCGATGCTGGACGTGATCTTCGCCAGGACGGCCGGATTGCGATAGCTGTTGCATCCCACCATCTGGCCGAGCCGGATCGTGGTCGTGAGCTGGCTGATCGCGGCCATGACCGTCCAGCATTCGAACACCGCCTCGTGGGCGGGGCGCGGCACGTTGTGGAAATGGTCGTAGACCCAGAGCGAGTCGTAGCCGAGTTGCTCGGCGAGCTGTGCGATCTCGACCGATCGCTGCCATTTCGCAGCGGCTCCTTCGATCGATGCGAGCTCCATCTTCCACCCCTGGGGGATGAACGCTCCGAACACGATCCGTTGGTCGGCCATGTGGTGCATGGTACGCCCGGTCGACCACACTGAGCCGATGTCCGACCGCGTCGACCGACTCGATCCAGCACCGCTCGGAGAGCTCGTGGCGCAGGCCGCGGCGGCGCACCACTGCCCGACGGTCGCGTGGGGCATCGTGCTCGACGGCTCGCTGGCGATCACCGACCAGATCGGCGACGTGTCCGACCGGACGGTCTACCGGATTGCGTCGATGACGAAGAGTTTTTCCGCGGCGGCGACCCTGCTGCTGCGTGACGACGGCCTGCTCCGGCTCGACGACGCGGTCACCGATCATGCCCCGGAACTCGTGGGGCTCGCCCGGGGAGACGCGGCGCCGATCACCATCCGCGATCTGCTCACCATGACGAGCGGCCTGCCGACCGACGACCCCTGGGCCGACCGCCATCTCGATTTGACCGACGACGAGTTCGACCGGATCGTCACCGACGGCCCGCTGCTCGCCGGCGCTACCGGAGATGCGTGGGAATACTCGAATTTCGGGTTCGCCGTGCTCGGCCGCGTCGTCCACCGTGCGACGGGCCAGCGGATCCAGCAGGTCGTGACCGATCGCCTTCTCGAACCGCTCGCCATGACCCGCACGACCTGGGTGCGACCGGGCCACGACGATTGGGCGCGCCCCATGCGCTGGCTCGAGGACGGGCACGTCGAGGAACTGGCGCCGCTCGCGGACGGGTTGATCGCACCGATGGGCGGGATCTGGACGACGGTCGCGGACCTGGCGACTTGGGTGAGTTGGCTCGACGACGCGTTTCCCTCGCGTCTCGGCGACGACGACGGGCCGCTCCGTCGTTCGTCCCGCCGTGCGATGCAATCGCCGCAGCGGTTCGCGGGCCTGCGGGCGACGCGGGGCATCACGTCGCCGGGTAGTTACGGGTTCGGTCTGCAGGTCGTCGCCGAGGCGCAGCTCGGTACCGTCGTCGCACATTCGGGCGGTCTGCCCGGATACGGCTCGAACATGCGCTGGCTCCCCGGGCGCCGGACGGGCGCGATCGCGCTCGCGAACGTGACGTACGCGCCGATGGCCGAGCTCACGGCGCGCCTGTTCGACGAACTCCACGCCCAGGGGCTGGTCCCGGACGAGGTCGTCCCCGTCTCCGAGCACGTCGAAGCGACCGCGCCACGGCTGATCGCGCTCATCAACGACTGGGACGACCAACTCGCCTCCGGGCTGTGCACCTGGTCGTTCCTGCAGGACGAATCGTGCGACCGACAACGGGCCGCGGCCGAGCGGCTGGCGGCCGACGTCGGCCCGCTGACGGTGACGTCGATCGAAGCGCACACGGCGGCGCGAGCGACGATTCGGTGCACGGGCGCGTCAGAGACCGCCGTGACGGTGACGTTCCTGCTTGCCCCACCGAGCCCGGCGCGCATCCAGTCGTACACGGTCACCGTCGACGCAGATCGGTAGATTGCCGACGTGTCAGACGAACCCGCCCGGCGTCTGCGTGCCGCGATCTCAGCGTTGGAGGCTGTTGTGGCCGATCGCTCACTGCTGGATGCGTTGCCCGTCGATGAGCGCACCCGTCTGCTGAGCGCTGCCGGTGACGTCTACGAACCCGATGTCGATGCACGTCGACGCCAGATCAAGGCCGAACGCCGGGCGCGCAAACGCGATCGGGCAGCGCTCGATCAGCAGGTGCTCGACGAGACGGGGATCCGGTCGCTGCGCAGCAAGCCGGTGTTCACGACGCCGGATGCCTTTGCTCCCACCGGGACGCCGGACGACCGGATCGAGGACGCAGCCGACGAGCGCCGTACGACGGAGTCGCAGCACTGCTACGTGTGCAAGCGGCGGTACACCACGATCCATCCGTTCTACGACCAGCTGTGTCGCACGTGTGGCGCTGTGAGCATGGAGAAACGATCTGAGCTCGCCGACCTGAGCGGCCGCGTCGCCTTGCTGACCGGTGGCCGGGTCAAGATCGGCTACCAGGCCGGCATCAAGCTCCTGCGGTGCGGTGCGCGACTCGTCGTGACGACGCGGTTCGCCCGTGATGCAGCCCAGCGATATGCCGCCGAGGCCGACTTCGACGACTGGTCGGATCGGCTGGAGATCTACGGGCTCGACCTGCGCCACACACCGAGCGTCGAGGCATTCTGCGGGCATCTGCTGATGTCGCTGGGCCGGCTCGATTTCATCGTGAGCAACGCCTGTCAGACCGTGCGCCGTCCGCCGGAGTTCTACCGTCACATGATGGAGCTCGAAGCTGCGTCGCTCGGGACGCTCGACGACGAGGTGGCACGCCTGATCGGGCCGTACGAGGGGTTGCGTCGGCACGACATGCTGGAAGCCGGCTCGGCGACGCTCGACGCCCCCGAGCGGCTCGTGGGGCTGAGCCGGGCTGCGGAACTGTCGCAGGCTGCGTTGCTCCATGAGGACGGAGACAGCGGGTTGTTCCCGCACGCTCGACTCGACGCCGATCTCCAACAGGTCGACCTGCGCGAGCGGAACTCGTGGAGGATGCAGCTCGACGAGGTACCGACGGTGGAGTTGCTCGAAACGCAGCTGGTCAATGCGACCGCACCGTTCGTCCTCAATGCGCGCCTCAAGCCGCTGATGCTGGCGACACCCGAGCGCGACAAGCACATCGTCAACGTGTCCGCCGTCGAGGGCCAGTTCTACCGGCGCCTGAAGACGACTCGTCACCCACACACCAACATGGCGAAGGCCGCGCTCAACATGATGACGCGCACGTCGGCGGCCGACTATCACGCCGACGGCATCCACATGAACAGCGTCGACACCGGCTGGGTCAGCGACGAGGACCCGATTGCGATCGCCGAACGCAAACGCGCCGAGCAGGCATTCCATCCACCGCTCGACATCATCGACGGTGCCGCTCGGATCGTCGATCCGATCATCGGTGGCTTCAACACCGGCATCCACGTGTGGGGCCGGTTCCTCAAGGACTTCGTATCGACGGACTGGTGAACCGAGCGCATCGTCGTCGGTAGCCTCGGAGTCGATGTCGAAACCGAATGTCCACTCCTCCGACGCGTCCTGGGACCGCGCCACCCTGCCGGAGGGTGAGGAGAAGAAGCAGGCAGTCCGCGAGATGTTCGACGCGATTGCACCGCGATACGACCTCGTCAATCGGATCATGACGTTCCGTCTGGACGTGCGGTGGCGGCGCAAGACCGTCCGTGACCTCGCGCTGCCGGTCGGCTCGCTGGTGCTCGACCTGGCGTCGGGGACCGGCGACCTGTGCATCGACTTGCGCGAGGCCGGCCTGGTGCCGATCTCGATGGACCTCTCGTACGGGATGCTCGCCGCCGACCGCTCGGGCGCGACCCGGGCGCAGGCGGACATCCTGAACCTGCCGGTCCGCGACGAAGCGGTCGACGGTGTCACGTGCGGGTTCGCGTTGCGCAACCTGCTCGAACTCCCGGCCTTCTTCAGCGAGCTCGCTCGCGTGGTCCACCCGGGCGGCCGCATCGCCCTGCTCGATGTCGGGATCCCGAAGAACCCCGTGATCCGATTCGGTAACGGGATCTACTTCGGCAAGATCGTGCCGAGGATCGGGGCGCTGCTGTCCGACGGTGCTGCATACCGGTACCTGCCCCGCAGCGTCGCCTACCTGCCCGAGCCCGACGAGATGGTGGCGATGTTGCAGGCTGCCGGTTTCTCCGACGCGTCGCACCACCTGCTGTCCGGAGGTCTGACGCAGCAGCTCCTCGCCACACGCGACTGACGCGCCGTCCGATGCGAGCGATCACGGTCCCTCTCGACACCGATCTCGACCTCAACGACGTCGCTCGCGGCGACGGGTTCCTGTTCGTGCGCGACGGCGTGGGCTTCGCCGGTCGCGGCGTCGCAGCCCGCATCCCGGTCGATGAGGCGGTCGCGTTCCTCGCCGCGATCGAGCACGACGACCGGGTCGGCCACACCAACGGCCCGATCGCGCTCGGAGCGATCCCGTTCCTCCCCGATGCACCCGGCGAGCTGTCCGTCCCCCAGGTCGTGGTGGGCAAAGGCCAGGACGGCCGCCGATGGATCACCACGATCGACGATGCCGATGTCGACCTGTTCGCGGCAGTGGAACCGGAGCCGGCGGCGGCCTCCTACACGATCACGCCGGGTGTGGAAACCGAGGACTACCTCGCGGCGGTGACGGCCGCTCGTGATGCCGTCCGTGAAGGACTGATGGCCAAAGCGGTGATCGCGCGCCCGATCACCGTGACGGCCGACCGGCCGATCGATGTCCATGCAGTGCTGCGGCGCCTGAAGGCGACGTTCGGGTCGAGCTACCGATTCTCGATCGATGGATTGATCGGCGCCTCACCCGAGTTGCTCGTCGCCGTGGACGGTGACGAGGTGACGTCGTTCCCGCTGGCAGGGACGACCAGAACGACGGGTGATCCACTGCTCGATCAGCAACTCGCAGCAGAGCTGCAGGCGAGTGAGAAGAACCAGGTCGAGCACCGGGTCGCGATCGAGATGGTCCGCGACACGTTGCTGCCGTTCTGCAGCTATCTCGACTGGTCGCCGGAGCCGCAGATCGTGAAGGTCGCGAACGTGCAACACCTCGGTTCGCAGGCCGAGGGGATGCTGTCCCGGCCGGCGCCAACCGTGATCGAGTTGGTGCGGGCGCTGCAGCCGACGCCGGCCGTCGGCGGGTTTCCCCGCGCACAGGCGATCGACCTGATCACCAGAGTGGAGGGGTTCGAGCGCGGCCGGTACGGCGGCACCGTCGGATGGTGTGACGGCCACGGGAACGGGCGGTGGGCCGTCACGCTCCGGTGTGCTGAGTTGTCCCAGGATCGCCGCAGCGCCCGCCTCGTCGCCGGCGGCGGCATCGTCGCGGGAAGCGAACCCTTGGCCGAGCTGGCCGAAACCCAAGCAAAGTTCCAAGCCATGCTCAGCGCCATCGTGCGACCCTGAGAATCCTCCAACCGTGTCGCGATTCTGAGTGCCATACGCCAAGAAACGCGACACGGCCCAGAATTTCTGCCTGTGGGGTCAGCGTTGGACGAGGGCGACGGCTTCGTTGAGGAGGTTGTGGATCTTGACGTTGTCGGCGCGGTCGGTCACGATCCGCGTCACCGACGGGCCGGGGGCGACGATCGCGGCCTCCAACTCGACAGCCGTCGTCACGGTACGGGCCTCGAGCCCGTGAGCTCGCGCCAGCATCTCGATGTCGGTGCCGTGAGGGGTGCCGAACAGCTGCTCGAACTGCTCCCCCGACAACTCGTTGGCCTGGGGCAGGAAGCTGAAGATCCCTCCGCCACCGTTGTCGATCACGACGATCCGCAGATCGGCGTCCCGCTCCCGGAGCGCAACCAGCACGTTGCTGTCGTGCACGAACGCGATGTCGCCGACCAGCACGATCGTCGGGCTCCCCGTCAACGCCCGACCGAGCGCGGTCGACATCACACCATCGATGCCGTTGGCCCCGCGATTGGCGTGCGCCCGCGCACGAGGACCGCCGAACCACTCGAGGTCACGCACCGGCATCGACGAGGAGACCACCAACTCGGCGTCGGGCGGTAACGCACCGGCGACCGTGCGGGCGACGCAGGGCTCGTTGAGCGGGAGCTCGTCCAGGGCGGCATCGATCGCCGATTCGGCACGTTCGTCGGCATGACGCCACCGCGCCAACCACGGCGTGCCCGCAGCACCCGCAAGGGGCGCCAACTCGTCGAGAGTGCACCGTGCGACGACGTTGAGATCGGGGTCGACGACGCCCGGGCCGCCGAGTTGAAGGACCGGAGCCCCGGTCCGCACGATCCACTGCGAGAGCACCTTCGACGCCGGGGCCCGGCCGAACCGGACCACGATCTCGGGCGCGTGAGCGTCAGCGAATGCTTCGTGACGGAGCAGTGCGTCGAACGCGGTGACGGCGTGGTCGAGCCCTCGACAACCAGACTCGGGTGATGCCAACACCGGCCAACCGAGCCGGCTGGCGAGCGCCTCGATGTCGGCGACCGCATAGCCGTGCCGGCCTCCGGCCACGATCACGCCGCGCTGCCGATCGAGCTCGGCAGCCAGCGGGCCGTTCACTGAGTAGCCCCTCGGGATCGGCAACGGCGGGCCGATCGGTTCCGGCAGATCGCCTGCGCGACCGACGAGGGGCTCTCGGAACGGCAGATTGAGGTGGACGGGCCCGGTCTCGGCGGTCGAGTACACCCGCTGCGCGAGTGGCCGCCACCCCAGCGGATCGGCTTCGTCAGGGACCACGGCATCGTGGAACCAGCGCACGGATCGGCCGTAGAGCTCGATCTGGTCGATGGTCTGCGGTGACCCGATGCCCCGCCGCTCCGGTGGGCGGTCGGCCGTGGCGACGATCATCGGCACGTCGGACAGCCCGGCCTCCACGACCGCCGGGTGGAAGTTCACGGCCGCCGTCCCACTCGTGCACACGAGCACCGCAGGAACGTCGCCCAACCCGATCCCGAGCGCGACGAACGCCGCCACCCGCTCGTCATGGACGACGTGCACCATCAACTCTGCGCGTGACGCGATCGCGATCGCGATCGGGGTGCTGCGGGAACCGGGGGCGATCACGGCGTGGCGCACACCGCACCGGACCCACTCGTCGACCAGCGTTGCGCACGCGGTGGCGTTGGCGTTCCCGACGGTCGATCCGCTCATGTGACCCGACGATACGCGGCGTATCGTCGAACCCATGAGCGCTCCTGCGATTCAGGTCGAGATCTGGTCGGACGTCGTCTGCCCCTGGTGCTACATCGGCAAACGCCGATTCGAGGCCGCGGTGGCCGAACTCGGAGACGAAGTCAGACTCGACGTGTCCTATCGGCCGTACCAGCTCGACCCGACCGCGTCGCCCGGTCAGTCACAGCCGGTGTTCGAGGCCTACACCAAGAAGTTCGGCGGCCCCGAGCAGGCCCAGGAGATCATCGATCGGGTCACCGAGAACGCCGCCGGCGAGGGTCTCGAGTTTCGGATGGACCGTGCGCTGCGCGCCAACTCCCTGCTCGCCCACCGCCTGCTCTGGCTCGCCGAGCAGCCCGACTCACCGGTCGACCAGACGGTGATGAAGGAGCGGCTTCTCCAGGCGTACTTCATCGACGGCACCGACATCGGCGACCCGGATGCGCTCGCCGACCGAGCAGCCGAAGTCGGTTTCGAACGCGACGAGATCATCACGTTCCTCGAGTCGGAGCGTGGTCGGGTCGAAGTCGCGGCATTCATCCACGAGGCGGCCGAACTCGGGATCACCGCCGTGCCGACGTTCGTCATCAACGGACAGTGGGCGATCCCGGGCGCGCAGGACTCCGAGACGTTCGTCAACCTGCTCCGGCGGCTCAACGACCAGCTCGCGGCCGACACCGATGCCCCCACCCCCTGACGACCGGTTCACGGCCCGGCTGATCTTCCTCCACGGTTTCACCCAGACCCACCACCACTGGCATCCGGTCGCGTCGGCCATTCTCGAATCCGGGAACGGCACCCGGTCGGCGGCGCTCGTCGACCTGCCCGGCCACGGTCTCAGCGACGGTGATCGCTCCGCGATCGACGCCACGGCAACATGTTTGCCCGACATCGCCGGGGCCGGCACGTACATCGGCTACTCGATGGGTGGCCGCATCGCGCTCCTCGCAGCAGTGAGTGGCCACCCGGCGATCGAGCGACTCGTCCTCGTCGGCGCGACCGCGGGGATCGACGACGACGACGAGCGCTCTCGCCGCGCCCGTGCCGATGGAGAACTCGCAGACCGAGTCGAACGCGACGGGGTGGCCGCCTTCGTCGACCAGTGGCTCACAGCACCGATGTTCGCCGGTCTGCCGACCGACCAGGACGCTCGTGCCCACAGGCTGCGCAACAGCGCGCCCGGCCTCGGCCACAGCCTGCGATCATGCGGCACCGGCAACCAACCCTCGCTCTGGCACCGCCTCGATCAGATCACGATTCCCGTCCTGGTCATCGCCGGTGAACTCGATCACAAGTTCACCGAGATCGGCTGTCGGCTGCTCGAACATCTGGAGCACGGCACCTTGGTGTCGATCGACGGCGCCGGCCACGCTGCGCACACGGAGCGGCCCGACCTGGTGACCGCTGCGATCATGGAGTGGTTCGGGACCACCGCCGGTTCCGGTCAGCCGAGCGCGAGTCCGATTGCGAACAGCAGACCGTAGATCATCTGCGTCTTGCCGGTCTCACCGAGAATTGGGATCAGTTCGCGACCGTCCGCGCCGCCCATCACCTGCTGGATCGGCTCGCGTGCGCTCGCGAGACCGGCCAGCGCGATCAGCGACCAGCTCCGCATCCCGGCCGCGACGGCCACCGCGAGAAAGGCACCGACGACGAGGAGCGCGTACAGGACTCTCGCACCCCGGTCCCCCAGCCGGACGGCGAGCGTGCGCTTCCCGACGGCGGCGTCGGTGGGAATATCGCGGAGATTGTTGATCACCAGGAGTGCGCATGCCAGGAAACCGACGCCGGTCGACGCGACCCAGGTGACGCCCGGAATCCGCTCGATCGCCACGTAGGTCGTGCCGACCGTGGCGACCAGACCGAAGAACACGAACACGAACAGTTCGCCCAGCCCGAGGTAGCCGTACGGCTTCGGGCCGCCGGTGTAGCCCCACGCCGCCAGGATCGCCGCCCCGCCCACCGCCAGGAGCCACCACGTCGTCACCGCGGCGAGCGCCAGACCGATGACGGCCGCCAGCAGGAACGTGGCGAGTGCGGCTCGCTTGACGGCAGCGGGCGATGCCGCTCCGGATGCGACCAGACGCATCGGCCCGACCCGGACGTCATCCGTCCCACGGACCCCGTCGCTGTAGTCGTTCGCATAGTTCACGCCGATCTGCAGCAGCAGCGACACGGCCAGCGCCGCCGCGATCCGCCACCAGACGACGTCGTCGCCGAACCCCGCCCCTGCGCCGGCGGCGACACCGGCACCGACGGCAACGGGCACGACGGCCGCAGGCAGCGTGCGCGGGCGGGCGCCGGCAATCCAGTCGGTCAAGCGGGGTGATGGAGCGGTCGTCATGTGTGCGTCATGATGGGTTGATGAGCGATGGCCCGGACGGACATCATGCCCGGGCCGATGGCGGCGGCCACCATCTGCGCCTGACCCCACCGGACGACCTTGCGCGCACCGGCCGTGGCTGACCTCGTCGCGCTCGACCTTCCGGGTGGACCGCAGTTCGTGGCCGAACTCGAACGGGCCTGGGAGTCGGGTGACGCGGTCCTGCCGGTCGACCAGCGGCTCCCGGCCGACGCGAAACGCGACCTCGTCCGTCAGATGGGTGCCGGGCGGATCGTGACGTCCGACGATCGGACGGCGCTGGGAGATGGTCGCCCCGTCGAGCCGGGTGACGCCGCAGTCGTCGCCACGAGCGGCTCGACGGGGCGTCCCAAAGGCGTAGTCCTCACCCACGACGCAATCGCCGCTTCGGCTGCGGCCACGTCGGGCCGGCTCGGCGTCACACCGGCCGACCACTGGCTGGCGTGCCTCCCCCTGTCGCACGTCGGTGGACTCTCTGTCGTGTTTCGCGCACTCCACGCCGGCACGGCGCTGACCGTCCAGCCGGCCTTCGATCCGGAGGCCGTCGAGTCCAGCGGGGCGACCCTCGTGTCGCTCGTGGGCACCGCCCTCGGCCGCGTCGACCCGACGCGGTTCCGCACGATCGTCCTCGGGGGCTCGCGTCCGCCTGCGGAACGTCCTGCGAACGCCGTCGCCACCTACGGCATGACCGAGACCGGCAGCGGCGTCGTCTACGACCGTCTTCCCCTCGACGGGGTGGAGATGCGGATCGTCGACGACGAGGTGCAGCTCCGCTGCCCGATGCTGCTGCGGTGCTACCGCGACGGCGTCGACCCGCGCACGTCGGGCGGGTGGTATCCGACCGGCGACGTCGGCGACATCGACGATGACGGCCTCCTGAGCGTCAGCGGCCGGCGCGGTGACCTGATCATCACCGGCGGTGAGAACGTCTGGCCCGAACCAGCCGAGGCCGTGCTGCGGACGCACCCGGACGTCGCAGACGTGGCGGTGATCGGTGTCGATGACGTCGAATGGGGGCAGGTCGTGACCGCGCTCGTCGTGGCCGAGCCCGGTCGCCCGGCACCGACGCTCGAGTCGTTGCGCGATCACGTGAAAATCGAGCTCCCCGCTTTCTTCGCGCCACGCCGCGTGGTGTTCTGCGCGCAACTACCACGGACGACGCTCGGCAAGCTGAGACGTTCGGACTTGGCACGACTCGACCGCTAGGTTGCCCCGATGCCACCCGCCCGCAGGTGGGCACATCCCATCTCATGTCGACGCCCAGCCCGCTCCCGGTCGCCTACTGGAAGCAGTGGACCTCCAGCGCGATCTCCAATCTGGGCGATGGCATCAACTTCGTGGCGATGCCGCTGCTGGCGCTCTCGCTCACCGACGATGAGCGGCTGCTCTCGCTGACCGTGTTCGCGACGTTCGTGCCCTGGCTCGTCCTGGCGCTGCCCGTCGGATCGATCGTCGACCGTCTCGACCGCAAGATGTTGATGATCGCGTCGAACACCGTGCGAATCGGGTTGTTCATCGGCATCGGGGTGGCGGCGATGGCCGAACGGCTCGACATCTGGGCGCTGATCGCGCTCCTGATCCTGGTCGGGTCGTGCGAAGTGCTGTTCGACAGCTCGGCTCAGGCGTTTCTGCCCATGATCGTCGAACCGGATCAGCTCCCCCGTGCCAACGGCCTGCTCTTCGCCGCCGAAGTCGTCGCCGGGAGCCTGGCCGGATTGGCGATCGGTGCCGTGCTGTTCGACGCATCCGTCGGGCTCCCGTTCTCGGTGAATGCCCTGTCGTTCCTGATCGCGGCGGTCCTCGTGCTGACGATTCGACCACGGCGGCGGCCGCCCCCCGACACCGCCGCGCCTCCCCTCGATCGCCGGCTGCGTTCCGGCTTCCGATGGCTGCTCGACCACCGGCTCCTCAAGACCTTGGCCGCGATGTTCACGATCACGAACGTGGGGCTCATGTTCGGTCAAGGCATCTTCGTCAAGTACGCCGTCGAGGAACTCGGCCTCGACGGCATCGAGTTCGGGATCCTGCTCGCGATCACCGCGATGGGTGCCGCGTCCGGCGGCCTCATCGGATACCGGGTGATCGACGCGTTCGGGTTGAAAACGACGGTCATCGTCCCCTACATCGTGTTCGGGGTGGCCCAGGTCGTGATCGGCATCGCCCAGGCCGCATGGCTGGTGGCTGCGGCCGGATTCCTGCTCGGCGCAGCGATCACCGTGTGGAACGTGGTCACGGTGACCATCCGGCAGCGGGAGATCCCCGCGGACCGCTTCGGTCGCGTCAACGCGGTCTACCGCTGGCTCGGCGCTGCTGCGAGCGCAACCGGCGTCGCAGCCGGCGGCTTCGTCGCATTCGCGACCGACCTGCGGATGCCCTTCCTGATCGGCGGGGCGATCACCCTGCTGGCGGCCCTGCTGTTCGCCCGACCGGTACTTGCCGGATTGACCGCCGACTGAGCGGTCAGCCCGCGCTCCGCACGCCCGCACCGCCGTCGATGACGTAGGTGTCTCCGGTGATCCACGACGCCCGGTCGGAGGCGAGGAAAACTGCGAGGTTCGCGATGTCCTCCGGCCGGCCGAGACGTTTGAGGGGCATCGCCTTGGCGAGGCTCTCGCCGAAGCTGTCAACCAGGACGGCGGCAAAATCGGTGTCGACCAGCCCCGGAGCGATCCCGACGACCCGGCTCGGACCGAGTTCGTGGGCGAGCTGCCGGGTGAGGTGGATCAGCGCAGCCTTGGAGAGGTTGTAGACGCCCAGACCGAACTCGGTCCGCAGCCCACCGACCGACGCGATGTTGATGATCACGCCGGGTCGTTCGGCCAGCGCCTGCTGGTGTGCCGCCTGCGACCAGTACAGGGGGCCCTTGAGGTTGACCTGGAACGTCTTGTCGAACTGACCGGGCTCCACGCCGAGGGTGGCGCCGTAGTACGGGTTGGTCGCAGCGTTGTTGACGAGGATGTCGAGCCCGCCGAAGCGCTCGATTGTGGCGGCGACACAGGCGTGCGCCGAGTCGATGTCGCCGGCGTTCGCGGCGAACACCCCCGTGTCGCCGCCCATCTCCTCGGCGGCCAGTTCGAGCTGGTCGATCTTGCGCGACGACAGCATCACACTCGCTCCGGCCTCGACCAGGCCGGCCGCGATCGCCTTACCGATCCCCTTCGACGCGCCGGTGACCAGTGCGACCTTGCCCTCCATCGATATCTGCATGCGGGCAAGGTAGCCCGACCCCGGCATCGCCCATCAGTTGGCGGCGTTGGCGTCCTGCGAGTCGAGCGCATCAGCGTCGATGGGCTCCAACCGACGCACCCGGACGAGTCTCACTCGACGCCCCTCGACCTCTTCGGCCGTGAAGTGATAGCCCTCGAACTCTAGTTCCTCGCCGATCACCGGAACGTGCTCGAGCGTGCTGAACACGAGACCGCCGAGCGTGTCCCAATCGTCGTTCGGGAGGTCGCCGTCGATCAGGTCGTTGAGCTCGTCGATCGAGATCCCGCCGTCGACCAGCAGATCGCCGTTCGCCAGGTGTTGCACGCCGGCGTCCTCGGTGTCGTATTCGTCGACGATTTCGCCGACGAGTTCCTCCAGGCAGTCTTCGAGCGTGATCAGCCCGGCGACATCGCCGTACTCGTCGGCGACGATCGCGAGGTGGAACTTGCCGGCCTGCATCTCTCGCATCAGACGGCTCACCGGCTTGTTCTCGGGGATGAACCTCACGGGGCGGACCAGATCGAGGACCGACAGATCGCCCCGCCCTTCACGTTCGGCCCTGATCAGATCCTTGGTGTAGGCGAGGCCGATCACATCGTCGTCATTCGGCCCGAAGACGGGCAGCCGACTGAAACCGTTGGCGATCGCCAGGTCGAGTGACGACGACACGGTCGCTTCGTTCGGGATGATCACCATGTCGGGGCGGGGCAGCATCACCTCACGGGCGATGGTGTCACCGAACTCGATGATGCTCTCGATCAGCTCACGTTCCTCGTGCTCGATCACCTCGTCCTGCGCGGCAGCTTCGACGATCCCGAGAAATTCCTGCTCGCTCACGAACGGGCCCTGCTTGAGGCCCTTGCCGCGCACGATGATGTTCGTCAGCCCGATCAAACCGTGCGACACGAGTCGCAGCACGGAGAACGAGACGAGGGTGTTGATCGGGCGGGCCGTCAGCTGCGCGGCGCGTTCGGAGTGGATCACCGCGTACGTCTTGGGCACCGCCTCGGCGAGGACGAAGAACACGAGCACGTTGAGCGTCACGCCGATCGCGACACCCCATGCGCCGAAGAGATGCGCCGCGACGATTCCGGTGAGGGTTGCCTGCACCGTCTGGCAGACGTTCACCGTGAGCAGCAGCGGGTTGATCCAACGTTCGGGCTGCTCGACGAGACGGATCAGCGCCGGACCCGATTTGCGACCTGCCTCCGCCAAGGCAGCGGCTTTCGGCTTGGTCATCTTCGACAGGCCCATCTCGGCCACGGCGAAGAAGATCAGGACCAGCAGGAGCACGAAGATCACGACGAGCATGAGCACATCGATGCTGCGGAGCGCGGCGGCGATCATGACGATTCGTCCTGAACGTGACGGAAACCCGCCGGGGCCGGCCCGCGCCAGTGATGTTCGACCAGCAGCGCGAGCTCGAGCGCCCGCATCTCGGCGCCTTCGTGCGGGTCGGCGTGGTCGTGCCCGACGATGTGCAACACACCGTGCACCGTCAAGAGCGCGAGTTCGTCGTCCAGGGTCCCGGCGTGAGTCGCAGCCGCTTCGGCCGCCACTGCCGGACAGATCACGATGTCGCCCAGCAGCACCGGACCGATCGGGACGAGATCGTGATCGTCGTCGAGCGGGAACGAGAGCACGTCGGTCGGGCCCTCGTGACCCATGTGCTCGGCGTTCAGCGATGCGATCTCGTCACGGTCGACGAACGTCAACGTCAATTCGCCCGAGCGGTGAAGGCTGCTCAGTGCGTCGGACGCCAATGACGCCCAGCGATCGGCATCGAGGGGGACGTCGCGCTGTTCGTCGGACGCGATGACCGACACTGCGACGGGCGCCTCGACGCCGGTGGGACTCGGGGAGTCAGCCACCGGCGACCGCCCCGGGTTTGGGTCGGCGCCGGCGGGCGTCGTTCTCGGTCGTCTGTTCGTAAGCCGCAACGATGTCGGCGACGATCTGGTGACGGACGACGTCGGCCCCGGTGAGGTGGACGAACTCGAGCCCTTCGACGTCGCCGATGATGCGCTCCAACCCCTTGACACCCGAGCGCCCGTCGGGAACGTCGACCTGGGTCGCATCGCCCGTCACGACGACCTTGGACCCGAAGCCGATCCGGGTGAGGAACATCTTCATCTGTTCGGGTGTCGTGTTCTGCGCCTCGTCGAGGATGATGAAACTGTCGTTCAGCGTGCGCCCCCGCATGAATGCGAGTGGTGCGACCTCGATCGTGCCCCGCTCGATCAGCTTGGCGACGCCTTCGGGGTCGACCATGTCGTAGAGGGCGTCGTAGAGCGGGCGCAGGTACGGGTCGATCTTCGCCATGAGGTCACCGGGCAGGAAGCCGAGCCGCTCGCCGGCCTCGACTGCAGGACGGGTCAGGATGATGCGCTGGACCTGCTTGGCCTGTAACGCCTGAACGGCCATCGCGACGGCCAACCATGACTTTCCGGTACCGGCCGGGCCGATGCCGAATGTCACGATGTTGTTGCGGATCGCATCGACGTAGCGCTTCTGGCCGGCTGTCTTGGGCCGGACGTTGCGACCCTTGGCACCTCGGAGAACCTGGTGCGTCAAGACCTCGGTCGGACGCTCGTCGGATCGCACCATCCCGATCGACCGGTCGATCGTGCGGTCGTCCAGTTCATGACCCCGCTCGAGCAGACCGACGAGCTCTTCGAACAGGCGCCCGATCTGCTCGCTGTCGACGCCTCGAACGACGATCTCGTTGCCCCGCACGGTCACCGAGGTGTCGGGGAACTGATCTTCGATCCGTCGCAAATATTGATCACGAGGGCCGAGCAGCGCCGCCATCAGGTGCGCACCGGGAACGACGACGGTCGTCAGTGGGTCAGGAATCGTCATGCGTGCGGCAGACGCCGGCGGCGTTCATCGGGGCCTACGGTAGCGCCTCGCGGCCGCACCCGGAACCCAAGGCGGTGGGCCGACGGCGCAGGGCAAGGAGAAATTTTTGAAAAGATCCTACGGAACCTTGATGAACCCACCGATACATCAACACGAGCGACAGCGTACACCGATGCCGTCGACCACCGCCGTAGCAACCGTCAAGGAATTCCCGATGAATCCAGTCGTTCGGAGAGCACCATCGCTGTTCGCAGCCGGCGCGCTCGCGATCGCCATCGCCGGGTTTGCAATCGGGCCGATCGACACGACACTGACGAGGCTCATCCTGGCGGTCGTGGGCGTCGCCGCATGCCTGATCGGCTACCGGATCAATCGAATGCCGCTGATGTTCGTCTCCGTGATCGGGATCGGTGGGTTGACCGTCACCGCGCTGACCGCCGAGCGGCTCTCCGCCGGCAGCGATCTGCGGCTGTCGACCATCATCGGCATGCCGGTGATCGGCATCACCATGGTCGTGGCGACCGCATTCGCCATCCACCGGCGGCGCGGCAACCTCGACCAGCGGGACGCGATCGACCTCGCCACGGTGACGATCGGCGCATCGCTGAGCACGTGGATCCTCCTGACCTCGCACCTGATGAACGCCGTCGACATGGCGCCAGCGCTCGCCATCCTCTGCGCCGTCCAGGTCCCGATCTCGATCGTGCTGTCGACCTTCGTCGTCGACCTCCTGTTCACGGGCCTGCTTCGCAACCGGGCGATGCAGTTGATCGTCGTCTCCGCGCTCGTCAATGCCGTCGGTGCCGTGACGATGTGCCTGTCACTGCTCGGCGCGATCGATGTCCCACGGGGCGTCGCGGTGTTGCCGTTCGTGGTTGCATTCCTCCTGATCGCCGCTTCGATCTCGCATCCGCACGCGCCCGCCACGATGCAGCGGATCGACTCGTCCGAGCACTCGATTGCGTACACGCCGTTCCGCCTGGTCGTGACTGCAGCCTGTCTGATCGTGCCCGGCGTGCTGGTGGGAGCGATCTCGCCGTCCGGCTCGGTTGACACGTTCATCCGGGTGATCGCCGTGATCGTGCTCGTCGCGACGGTGGTCGCCAGACTGCACATCGCCGTCGAGCAACACGAGCACGCTCGACTCGCCCTCGTCCGACGGCTGGACCGTGACGAGTTGACGGGTCTGCCGACGCGCGCTCGCTTCGTCGATCTCGTCGGCGAGGTCCTCGACACCACGTGGCGGTCCGAATTCAGACCGACGATCATCCAGCTGAATCTCGATCGATTCAAGAACATCAACGACAGCCTCGGCCACTACGAGGCGAACCGCGTCCTCGTCGCCGTCAGCGAGCGCCTGACCGAAGCCGCAGCTGCGTTCGACGGCGAGGTCGCCCGGTCCGGTGGTGACGACTTCGTGATCATCGACTCGACGACGCGATCGTCGGCCGAGGCGATGACCCGCGTCGAATCGATCCGGGCTGCGCTCGCGACGGCAATCACCGTCGACGACGAGCACGTGTTCGTCACCGCCAGCTTCGGCGTGGCCGTCGCACCGCGCAACCGGACGTTGACGTCGGAGGAGTTCATGCGGCGCGCCGACATCGCGACGCACCGGGCGAAAGCCGGCGGCCGCAACGGGCTGGCGTTCTTCGACGACTCGATGCAAGCCCACCTGGCGCACCGAATGGACGTGGAGCACGCACTCCACGGTGCGATCGGGCGCAAGGAGATGCGGCTGTACCACCAGCCGATCGTCGACGTGAACACAGGCGCGCTGTGCGGTTTCGAAGCGCTGATCCGCTGGCAGCGCGACGGCACGATCATGTCACCGCTCGACTTCATCCCCATCGCCGAAGACACCGGGATCATCAACGAACTCGGCGCATGGGCGCTGAACGACGCGTTGCGCGAACTTCGCGGCTGGATCGCCGACGGCGTCGTCGGCCCGGACACCACCGTGTCGGTCAACGTCTCGCCCCGACAGATCGCAGACCCCGGCTTCGCCGAGATCGTCCGAGATGCACTGGTTTCGAACCAGATGTCCCCCGACCTCCTCTGGCTCGAGATGACCGAGTCGATGATGCTCGAAGAACCAGAACTCGCCCAGAGCACGCTGCGTGCCATCCGTGAGATGGGTGTCCGTCTGGCGCTGGACGATTTCGGCACCGGCTACTCATCACTCTCACTGCTGCAGCAGTTCCCGATCCAGCGCATCAAGATCGACCGCGCCTTCGTCCAGGGCATCGCCGAACTGGGCAACGACCGCTCGCTCGTGCGCACGATCATCGCGATGGCCCGATCGATGGGGCTCGATCTCGTCGCCGAGGGCGTCGAAACCGTGCAGCAGCTCCAAACCCTGGCCGACCTCAAGTGCGGCAAGGCGCAGGGCTTCCTGATCAGCCACCCGGTACCGGCGGACGCGATGCGGTCGACGATGGTGGCACTCGACGCACTCTCGTCGCTCTCGATGTTCACGCCGGCGCCCCCGTCGCTCGCGTCCGAGCGCCCGCCGAAGATGCCCAGCGTCGATCGTCGTCACGAGTCGTCGAACTCGTTCCCGACCGGTCACAGCCGACCGATCCGGCAACCCGCGATCTGAACGCATCACTCGCAACGAGCAAGGCCGGCCCGTCGTCAGGCCGGGTCGAAGTCAGGATGGGTCGTCGTCGAGCCAGACCAGGACCATGAGCACGCGACGATGACTTTCGGTCGTCTCGGGCAGGTCGAGTTTGCTGAGGATGTTGCTGATGTGGCGTTCGACCGTCTTGTTCGCGAGCACCAGGGCTCTGGCGATCGCGGCGTTGGATCGGCCTTGCGCGACGAGGCCCAGCACTTCCCGTTCTCGGACGGTCAGAGGTGCCAAGCGGTCTCGAGTCGCAGTCCGGCCGAGCAGCGTGGAGACGACATCCGGGTCGAGGACCGTCCCGCCGTTGCCGATGGTGGCAAGCGCCTCCAGAAGAGCAGGCACATCGAGCACGCTGTCCTTGAGCAGGTAGCCGAACCCGCGAGGGTGCGCTCGTGCAACTGCCGCGGCGGATCGTCCCTCGATCGACTGGGACAGGAGCAGCAATCCCATGTCGGGCCACTGCTCCCGCAGTCGTCCGGCTGCCTGGGCTCCCTCATGAGTCCAGGTCGGCGGCATCCGCACGTCGACCACGGCAACGTCGGGACGCCACCGTTCCACCGCCTCCTCCAGGGCAGCGGCGTCACCGACGAGCGCGACCACATCGACTCCAGCTTCCTCGAGCAGTCGGGCCAAACCCGCGCGCCAGAGCGCAGAATCGTCGGCGATCACGACCCGCACGGCAGCACCGCCTCGACACGCGTACCGCACGAGCCATTCGCAGTGACATGGAGCTGGCCTCCGACGGCCTCGACGCGATCCGCAAGGCCACGCAGACCGCGACCGTTGGCGTCGGCGCCGCCGTTGCCGTCGTCCGCCACGGCAAGCACGAGACCTCGCGCGTCGGTGGACACGTGGACTCGCACCGATGACGCATCCGCGTGCTTGACGGCATTGGTGACGGCCTCGCACGCGACGAACCACGCCGTCGCCTCCACCTCGGGCGGCCAGCGCCGGTCTGCGTCATCCAGGTGCACCCGAACTGGCAGCCGTGTCGCCAAGTCGTCGAGAGCAGCGCTCAGTCCGCCCTCGGTGAGCACTGCAGGGTGCAGCCCGTTGGCGAGCGAACGCAGATCAGAGACCGCTGCCCGGCACTGCTCGACTCCGACACGCAGCGCTTCGCGCTGGCGCTCCGCTTCACCGTTGAGCAGCGCGGCTTGGAGCTGGGCGGCCATGGCCAGGAGGCGTTGTTGGGCGCCGTCGTGGAGGTCTCGCTCGATCCGCCGCCGCTCTCGGAGCTGCGCCGTCGCAATGCGGGCGCGCGACGCCCGCACCTCTTGCAGTTGGAGCGCGACCGCCGCCCGCAGGCCCGTGCTCTCCAACGCCGGCTCGGCCTCACGGAGCACCGTGCGGAGCAGCTCGCTCGATGGCGCTGCGGTCACTGCAGCAACCATGCGGCCTGCGCGCTCGACTGTGACCGCACCCTCACCCGGCTCGATCTGCCTGCCTTCGGCACTGACCCACTGGCCCCGTTCAGCGACCCAGTAAGCGACCGACAGGGTGGGGTCCTGTAACGCCTCGTGCAGGACCCGCTCGATGTCGTCACCGGGCTGAGGCGCAGCGACGTGCGCTCGCACGGTGCGTAGAGCGTCGTAACGCCGGCGCGCGAACCGTCGATCCACGGCGTCCTGCAGCAACCCGTGCAGCGGACGCGCCACCATCGCAGCCGCGAGGGTGGCGGCCGCCACCGACACCGTCGAGCTGCCGGCGAGACCCCCGATGCCGTCACCCACCACGATGACGACACCGACGTACGTCGCAGCAAGGCTGAGGCTGAGGAGCAAATACGTGACTGCTCGGCTCAGGACGCGTTCCACGTCGTAGAGGTGGAAGCGTGTGATCGCGAGCG
Source organism: Ilumatobacteraceae bacterium (assembly GCA_039921745.1). GTDB lineage: Bacteria > Actinomycetota > Acidimicrobiia > Acidimicrobiales > Ilumatobacteraceae > Ilumatobacter. Next base: position 20,382 of record JBDSBE010000007.1, read on the forward strand.
CGGCCGACACCGGAAGGATCGCCACGAACAGTCCGGCTGTCACGTCGAGCAGCACGTCTGCGCCGCTCACCGCAGCAGCGAACATCACCACGACGAACGCAGGCACGGGTACGACGCCCACTGCCATCCACAGCAGGCGTCGACGCTCGTCGCCTCTGGAGCGCCGGAACCGCAGCAGGAGCGAGCCCGCACAGGCGATGAGCAGCACGGTCATGCCGAGCGACCCGACGATTCGCAGCAGCCCGAGACCGGGCCAGGTGACGCCCCATGGATTCTCGACCTCGGCGAACGGGGCCTGGTCGAGTGGCCCGCTCATCAGGGCAGCCGATAGCAGCCACAGAAGACCGGTACCGACCAGTCCCTTCATGGCCCATCGCCAACGCTTGTTGAGCGCGCGCCCGTCCGGGGTGAGTGCGCAGACGAGACCCAGCAGAACCTCCCAGACGATGAAGCCGATGCTCGCAACGACCGCTGCGGCCTCCCCCAACGGAGCGCCTCCATCCACGAACAGGGCCCATGATCCGTAGCCCTGCGCCGCTCCCGCCACGGCGACGGAGACGCCAAGACCGACAAAACACCATCCGACGGGGTGTGAGGGTCGAGACCGGAGCAGGATCACTCCGACAGCGGTGGCGCTCACCACCCCGAGGAGGAAGACCGCTCCTGCCCCGCCGGACAGGCGAAGGTCAC
>JBDSBE010000008.1:0-7193 GCA_039921745.1 Ilumatobacteraceae bacterium
AGCCTGAATCCACCGCGTGAGGTCTTCAGCTGTTGTGGGCGATGGTGGCCGATGAGGGTGTGGAGTCGTGTGAGCTGTGTTCGTGTTGGGGCGTGTTGAATCGGGTTTGGTGGGCGCTGGCGGGTTCGTGGCGCTGGGTCGGGTTCTGCGGCGCGTCGGACCGCTGGGTTGGGGGTCAGCCGGCTGGGCCGGGAAGGGCGCGCAGGTTCGTGAGCGTGATGGTGAACGCTTCTTGCCAGGGCCAGCGGGTCGGGAACCTGAGGGTGGATCGTCCGGATCGGTTCACCTTGACTGCCGGGACCGACATGATGCGGACGCGCAGTGTGCGGGTGTTGATCGGGTCCTGTCTGCCGAGTGTGATGGTCCACCGTCCGAGGTTGTGCGCGATGACAGCGCAGGCGAACCATGCAGCGTTGGCCGGGTAGTGACCGGATGGGATGTGAGCAGCGCCTCCGTCTTTCAGGTCGCGGATGGCGAGTTCGACAACGGCGTGTTCGCGGTGGAACCGGTCCGCAGCGACAGTGTCGAGATCGGTCCGGTTCGTGATGAAGCTGTGGTGTCGCCACTCGGGGAACAGGCGTGCTTGGGCAGTGTCGGCCAGTCGTGTCCGGCGCACGACGAGGCGCACGGTGCGTCGGTGCTTCTTGCGTTGTCCGCCACCGTCGTAGGTGGTCTCGGCGACCTGGGCGAACCCGCCAAGCGTGTAGTCGATATCGACCCACGCAGTATCAGGAATACTCGCGATGGCGGCTTTGACCTTGGCGTGGTTGGTGACGGTGATCGACCAGGTCATCTTGTGACGATCGAGGGTGCGCAACAGTTCCCACGACCAGAATCCTGAATCGGCCCGGACACACTTCGCTCCGGTTGCCTTCGCGCGGCGTAGGACGCCGGCGAGTTCATCGACGAACCGGTTGATCCCACGTGACGATCCAGCCGAGCCTTTCCGCATCCTGGAGAACAAGATCTCACCGGTCCCCGCCCGTGTCGCGACGAGAGGGTGATAGCCGAGACACTTCGTGTAGCCGTATCCGGCGCCCTGCTTGGCGTGACCGTGCACCTCGCAGATCGTGGAGTCCAAGTCGATCACCATGTCGCCGTCACCGGGGCCGGCGCCTGCGGCCCACGCGTTCGCCAACAGCCGAGCCGCGACGGCGTCGAGTTGTCGGACGAACCCGAACGTGAACGTGCGCAGGAACGTGCCGATCGTCGACGGTGCCATCACCCGAAACGGCAACACCTGCTGGGTCGCACCCGCACGCAGGATGTCGGTGTGATCGATGTGGGTCGCACCGGCGAGCATCGCTGCGATCAGCGTGCAGAGCTTGCGACCCGGAGCGAACGAACCTGTCTTCACCCACGTATTCGCGAGGCGTTCGAGACCCAACCGCGACATCAGCGTCGCGACCACGATCAGACCGGCGTTGGCGATCAGGCCGTCATGATCAAAGGTCGTTTCGTAGCGGTCGATGGTGCGCGATACTGGGAACACTGAAAGTGCCTCCTGTTGCTTGTGCTGAGTTGACGTCGAACATCAACATCATCCCAGCTCAGGAGGCACTATTGGTGGACGCGCAGCATGCCCACCAATCACCTACACGGTGGATCCAGGCTAAGCCCACAGGGCGCGGTTCATCGCTTCGGCGGCCTCCTGTCGGGCCGGTTCGAGGAGATGGCCGTACACGTCGGCGGTGACGCGGATGCTGCTGTGGCCGAGGGTCTCGCTCACGACTTTGAGCGGAACGCCCATTGCGATCAGCAACGACGCCGCGCTGTGTCGGAGCTCGTGCGGCGACCACTGACCGAGACCGGCGGCCTCGGTCACCGCGTAGCACGCATGCCGGAAGTTGGCCGGGTCCATCGCGGTCCCGAACGGCGTGCGGAACACAAGGTCGACGCCGAGCGGCTTCGCCTCCCACTCGGGGCCGGCCAGCAGACGTTCGGCGGCCTGGCGTGCACGGTGGGCCCGGAGCGCGCCCCCGACGTTGTCGGGCAGGTACACGGTTCGGCGCGAGCCAGCGGTCTTCACGTCTTCGAGCACGAGGCCGGCGCCGGGAATGCGCTTCACCGCGGCGGACGACGAGGCGCGGACGTTCGTCGAGCTCGACGTCGGACCACACGAGGCCGAGGAGCTCGCCGAGGCGGAGGCCGACGCCGAGCGCCACGACGAAGGCGGCCTCGACTCGGTGGCCGTCGAGCTGCGCGATCAGGTGGCGGGCCTGTTCGGTCGTGAGCGTGCGTCCGTCGCTGTCGCCGATGGTGACCCCTCGCGCCAGCGAGGCGACGTTGCGGCCGAGCTGCCCCTCTCGCTCGGAGTCGCGCAGTGCGCGGCGGAGCACCGATCGGCAGATTCGCACGGTGTGCGGCGCGAGGCCGATGGCGCCGTTCGAGCGGACGAACTCGGCCGACAGGTGGCGTTGCATCTTCGCGACGTCGCGAGGGCCGAGCGTGCGGAGCCGATTGTGGCCGATCGTGGGGACGAGGTAGAGGCGGACAACGTCGGAGTACTGCTGGAAGGTGCTCGCTCGGACGGTGCCGGCGAGGACGTCGGCCAACCAACGCTCGAGGAATGTCGCGACGCTGAGGTTTTCGGCCGGGAGCTCGACGCCGTTCGATGCTGCGGCGCAGATGACCGACTCCACCCCGCCGAGCTCCCGCCGCCGCCGGCGATCGAACGGCGACGGGAGCGTCTACCGAGGGTGAGGGGGACCCGTTTGGTGGTCCAGTCGCTATGCGGCTTGGGGTTGGTGGGTCGTGGTCCACTGTAGGGCGAACTCGGTGGGGGTGAGTTCGTCGTGGGCGGTGTGGGGTCGGTTGGCGTTGTAGTCGTGGCGCCAGTCCTCGATGATGACGCGTGCTTCGAGGAGGCTGTCGAAGCGCCACGAGTTGAGGAGCTCGTCGCGGAGGCGGCCGTTGAAGGACTCGATCCAGGCGTTCTGCCAGGGTGAGCCGGGGTCGATGAACATCGCCCCGGTGTCGTTGAACCGGCACCAATCGTTGACGGCGTGAGCAACGAACTCGGGACCATTGTCGAACCGCACATAGACCGGTGCGCCGCGTAGAGCAGCGAGCCGGTCGAGCACCTTGACGACGTGGTCGGCGTCGATGGAGCGGTCGATTTCGATGGCCAGGGCTTCACGGGTGTACTCGTCGATCACGTTGAGCATCTTGATGGTGCGGCCGTCGGCGGTGGTGTCGAACTGGAAGTCCATCGCCCAGATCACGTTCGGTTGGATCGGTGACATCGCGCCGACCTGGATCCCGATCCCGAGGAGCCGCTTCTTGCGTCGCCGCTGCGGCACCCGGAGCCCTTCGTCGCGCCACAGGCGGCGGACACGTTTGTTGTTGACCTTCCAGCCCGCCCGGCGAGCCATCTTCGCTGCACGGCGCCAACCCCAGCGGGGCCGCTCGGTCGAGAACTTGCGGAGCCACGAGCGCAGCTCGGCTTCGTCGTCGCTGATCGGTGGCGGGGCGAGGCGCATCGTCGAACGATGGAGGCCGACCACGGTGCACGCTCGTCGCTGGGACACCCCGAACCGGGCGAGCAGCATGATCGCTGCTGCTCGCTTGCGGTTCGGGGTCAGAAGTTTCCCGACAAGATCTCCCTCAACATGTCCTTGTCCAACTCGGCGTCGGCCAGCAGCCGCTTCAGTCGGGCGTTCTCGCCCTCGAGCTCTTTGAGGCGTTTCGCATCTGAGGCCTTCATGCCGCCGTACTGGGCGAGCCAGCGATGCCACGTCGACTCGGCGATCTCGAGATGTCGGCACACCTCGTCGAGTTCTTGGCCGCCGGCGAGGAGCTTGTGGCCCTCGGCGAGCTTGCGGATGATCTGATCCGGCGTGTGTCGCCGGCGCTTGTTCGATGTCATGTCGTTGCTGATTCTTCCTGCCCGAACAACGGGCATCAAGAGTCGCACAACAACTGGACCACTACGGAGGGCTCACCTCAAGGGCAGGGATCGAAGGCCGGCCGATGGTACGGATCGGTCACGACCGGCTATGTCAACGGCAAGCAGCAACGGCGCAGCGCCAGCGGAGCCACCGAGGCCGAGGTTCGGTCGCAGGTCGCCGAACTCCGCGTCCCGATCTGGTCGTCGTGGAGACCGGCCAGGTCGGGGCGATACGCCCGGCACCGGGAATCTCTCGACGCCGCATGGTCGTTCGGTCTACGGTTCGAGATGAGCGGCCAGCCGTCTCGCGGGTACCCGCCTACCTTGCTCGAGTGGCTGGCTGCTCACCGTTGTATGCATCGGCGGTCTGAGCGACGATCGTTAGCGTTTTCTCAGATCAGCGATCGCGTCGAACCTCGCAAACAGCCGCCATGCGCCCAAATGTGACGCGGAGGGGCGGGGTGCTGCGACGTCCTGGTGTTCGTCGTGAGCGGCCAGACCGTCTCGCAGGTATCCCGCCCTACCTTGCTCGAGACGGCCGGTCGCTCTACCGCCCTATTTACCCACATTAGGCCTCCGAAGCACACGAGCGTTACTGATTTCTCCGAAATCACCCAGCCGGGCGATCAGCGCTGCCCCTCGAGCCTCGCCAACCGTCGCAACGCCTGCGCCACCTGCTGCGCGTCGTGCCGGCCGAGCGAACCGTCGATCGACAGTGAGCGGGCGAGCTGCTCGAGCTCGTGGGGCGGGATTCGGTCGTCCTCGTCCATGACGTCGACTGTGACCGAGGGGTGCGCGACCGGTCATAAGGTCGGGGACCACATGTTCGGCGTCGGGTCGCCACCGATGCTGCACATCGCGTCCGCGATGGTCGGCACGGAAGGTGCACGTGAATCAGGGGGCATTGAGGTTGCGCCACGTCGGACGTAGTGTTCGAGGTGTGCGAGGGTGTTCACGCAGCGACGTACAGCTGGGGAGGAGTCCGGGATGCGAGTGGTCGACGCCGTGGCCGACTGGTTCAACGCCGTGCACGACTGGTGGTTCTTCGACCTGTCGAGGCGATGGAAGGCAGTGGGATTGCTCATCGTCGTCGCCCTCGCGGTCGCGAATGCGTTCTTGCTGCTGCCCGACTCGGAATCCCAACGACAGGACGCCCTGGTTGCTACGTCGAACGCCGACGGGGCCGCGCCCGGTCCCATACCGTCAGCGGCCGGCGGCGACAGCATTGCGACGGCGAGTGACATCAATGTCACGACCGTAGCCACCACCGCTCCTACCTCGACAACCACCGGAACCACCACGACCACCCCCAGGCGGACCACGAGCGCTCCCGATACCACGACGATCACCGTCGCGACGACGACCACCGCCGAGAGCACCATCGCAGCGTCGCCCGGGAGCACGGAGAGCAGCTTGCTTGCGAGCGAACCGCCGGTGTCGGACGGTTCGCCCGGGTATCCGACCAACGCGGACGGCACTCCCTTGCCACTGATCGCGATCTTCGACACCGAGACAATCACGCTCGCAGGCGAGGTTCCGTCGGAGGCCGCGAGAGAACGACTCCACATGCTCGCCATCGCCAACAGCCAGTTCCCTGACGCCCAGGTGGTCGACAACATGGTGGTGAACCCGACCGTACCGATCTCCGTCGGTGTCCGTGTCCTCGAGCTCAACTCGGCGCGATTCCCCACGGGCTCGGCGGAGATCCTGCCGGACCACGCTAGAGAGCTCGACCGGGTCGTCAACATCATGAACGCTCTCCCCAACATCACCGTCCTCGTCATCGGTCACGCCGATCAGCGCGGTGACGAGACCGGCAACTTCACAAGGTCGGACGAGCGTGCGCGCGCCGTCGTCAACTACTTGCGCTATCGGGGCATCTCGCCGACCAGGTTGTCCTCACGGGCCGCCGGTGAGAGTGATCTCTTGACGATCGAGGAGGATGAGGTGGCGCTTGCACTCAACCGACGCACCGAGTTCATCTTCTACGGCCTGCTGGTCGAATGATGGCGCAGCGTCCGAGTGGTACCGACCGACTCGTGACCGTATTTCCGAGCGCCGATGCGATCATTCGGTCGACGTCAACGAGTTCGGCGGCGCGAGCGCGCCAGCCCGCTCGCAACGTCGCGTCGGTAGGCCGGCTTCGTCAGGTTTGGCGGGTCGGGTGGGCCAGCGTGATCGTCTTGTGCGCCTTGCCCACTTCGGCCGACGTCGGGTAGCGGCCCTCACGCTCTACGAACCCGGCCGTCCACCCACCCAGCGCTGTTACAATTTCCACATTGCGTGTCGAGAACTCATCGAGCACCGCCTGATCGATGCCGACAATGTCTGCCTGGCCATTCGCATCGACGTCACCGAACTCGACACCCAACGACGCCCCCATTGCCGATCGGAAGTACGTCTGGAATTCGACCCCGGCGGATCGAGGGCTCGGCTCGTGCGACGCCGATCGCTGATGCCGAACACACCCTCGGCGTCTACGACCCCTGCTCCCGCATGGCCTGTGCGCGTGTACGCGATACGTGGTGACAACGAAGCGATCGCCTGCGCGACCGCTGCCATGAACGCCGCCTCGACCGCTGCCGACACGGCGGGCTCGCCGACCGCATAGAGCACGCTCGCCGACTTCGGAGCAGAGAACGTCAGATCGAACGCCGTCACCGAACGCTCGGTCACCGTTGTCTTGCCGAGCCGCGAGCCGTCGGGTGCCCACTTCGCTTCGAGCAACAGCTTGGAGTCAACGGCAGTCGCCAGACTGCCGGCGACAGCACCAACCAGATTGCACTGACCGATCCAGCGACCCGGCGCATCGCCGGCACCCGCGTAGTAGTCCTCGACGCCCGCAACGACCGCCAACTGGTAGTAGCCGGCGTTCCCGGGGCCCACCTTGCCCACCGTCAACAGGACACGACCCCCGCACGGCCACCCTGGCGCAAGTGTCTGAAATGCTCTCCCCCACCAACCCGGCGGGCGACCGCCGGGGGCGCCGGGCGAGGAGCCGGGCGAGCGCACCGCCACGCAGGCGCCGACAGGAAGATCCGAACCGAAACAGCACAACCGGCCGGAGCCGACCGGACTGCGGAACCCGGCGACGGGCAGCGAACTGCCGCAACCCGGCCGAGACGCTCTGGCGAGACGCGCCCGCAGACGGGCCGCGACGATGATCCACACGCAGAACGGCAGGCGCAATCGGGCGGCAGGCGACGAAGTCCCATTGCCGATGTAAAGGCGGGCGTCTCCTCAAGACGGGACAGAATTCTCCGACGTCGTTCACGCCGTCGCCCGCCGCCTCTCGCTGACGACC
>JBDSBE010000009.1:0-76044 GCA_039921745.1 Ilumatobacteraceae bacterium
TGCCCGGCCGCTCGCGGCGACGCCCGGAACGTGGGCCCGTGGAGGCGGGCGGCCCGATCGAGCCCCGTCTGCGCCGCAGCATCACCTTCACGTTCGAGCAACCGCCGACACGGCACGCCCATCTGCAATGCGACCCGTCGAGCCACCATCTCGGCCTGGTCGAACCCGCGCCGATGTCGACGCTGTCGACTGGTCGGCGCCCAGGTGACGACGTCGAGATGGTCGGGCTGGACGCCCTCGGCGAGCAGCCGGTTGACCAGCAGCCCGGCGAAGTGGTGGGCCAATTGGCGGCGGTTGCGGTACTTGAAGCCGAGCAGCACGTCGCGCGCTCGCCCGGTGAACGGGACCGCGGCGACGACGTCGCCGCCGGTTGGCATCGCCGCCGGCGCCGCCAACGCGAATCGGCACGGCCGGCACAGCACCGCCCCAACCCGGTCGCACCCTGCACAACGAGTCTGGAAGATCATGCCACCAGCCTGACGAAGGGGTGTCACGGAGTATCCCGGAACCCCGGAGGCCGCGGGCAAAGCCGGCTGCTCCGGCCGGAGTCGATCAGTCGTCGTTGCACGCCGCCGGCTGGTCGAAATGCCCCGGGGTGGTCGGATACGCCTTACCGTTGTTGCTCTTGATGTCCTTCTTGTAGACGAACGCCAGTTCCTCGTAGGCAGACGAATTGCCGTCCTGGACATCGGCCATGCTGATGCCGACGCCGGCGTCCCAGGCCAGGAGTTCCATGAAGGCCTCGATCTGCGGGGACGGGGTCCGGATGTCGTTGTAGCCGCCGTAGTCCGGGGTGCAGTGCGTGTAGAGGTTGAACGACCCTGTCCAGTCCCACAACCGGTCACCGTCGTTCGGCCCCGTCGTGGCCACGTTGGCCTCGAGCACGTCCCGGTCCCAGCCACCGTAGATCCAGTCCGTGCCATGGTGATGCTGCAGAAGGGCCTCGCCGCCACCGTCGCCATCGTCGTAGACCCCGATGGCGTTGTGCCAGGCCTGAGGGTCGACACCGACCCGTGGCTTGTAGTCGAGGATGTCGGACCCGCCGGTGATGAACCCCGTCGGCGTGTTCGATGCACCACCACGTCCCCCGAACAAATGGTCGACGAGGGTCCGGTCGGCGCCACCCACGTCGGACGTGCCGGCCGCATCGCCGCGCCCTCCCCACATGACGTCCGAGCCGCGTGCCCCGAACATGAAGTCACCCCCGCTGTCACCGTTCATGACGTCGTCACCGGCCGCGCCGTGCATGGAGTCGTGGCCGGGGCCACCGCGCATCGTGTCGTCCCCACCGGTCGTCGTTCCCGGCGATGCCAGATTGTTCGCAGCCGCACCCGGCACCGGCCCGCCGACCGAGCCGGGACGCTCGATCCGCAAGTCGACGCGACGGTCATATCGACCGTTCTGGAAGTAGGTTACGTCGGTCAGGAACGGCGGCCCCGAGTACGACTCGGTCATCGGAGCGTTCGTGAAGAGCGCGTCCTGATCGCCGAGCGTCGAGTTCAGGATGCTGCCCCGGTCGCCGACGATCGCGTCCTCGCCGAGGCCACCCAGGATCGTGTCGTTCCCCAGCTCGCCGATCAGATCGTCGTCGCCGGCGTGGCCACGGATGTCATCGTTGCCCTCCTGGCCCCAGATCGCGTCGTCGCCCGAGTTGCCGTACAGACGATCGTTGCCGAACCGTGCCGCGTCGGTGAGGCCGATGCCGAGTCGGGTCGCGGTCCGGAAGATGCGCGTGTGCGGACCGTCCCCGATCGCATCGACGTAATTCCCAGAATCGATCTGCCGCCGGAGATAGCCGTTGTCGCCGAGGATGAAGTCGTCCTCGCCATCACCCTCGATCAGGTCGTCTCCGTCACGGTGCATCACGTTCGAGCCACCGACGAGGTCGTCTTCGCCGGCCGCCGTCCCCAACCCGTCACGTACCGTGCCCACACTCACGTCAGTGGCCCACTGAGCGAGACCGAGGTCAACGATCGGGGCGGGAACGGCGCTCTCGGGCGGACGGTCGCCGTATACCTGGTCGGCGCCGCCGTTGCCTTCGACCATGTCGTCGTCGGATCCGCCGCTCGCCACGTCGTTGCCGTCTTGACCGAACACGACGTCCGCGCCGGACCCGCCGCTGATGACGTCGTTGCCAAACCGGCCGGCGTTGAGCGTCGACCGGTCGCGCAGTTGGACGAGTCGGTCCGTGGTGACATCCAGCCACCACCCGATCGGGGCGTCGGTGGGATCGGTCGTGAAGTAGGCCGAACTCAACGCGGGGGCGTAGACAGTTGAGTAGTTGGCGTCCGTCTTGCGGATCACGACCGCATTGTCGCCCGTGATCACGTCAGCACCGGCACCACCGAAGATCGAGTCACCACCGTCGGGGTCACCCAGGTCCGAACCGGCCCCAGCGAGCGCGGGACCGCCGGCCGAGGCCAGGAATTCGGATCCGCCGATGATGTCGTCCTCTCCAGCATTGCCCTCGAGCCAGTCGCCCGCCTGGTTGCCTTGGATCAGATCGTCGCCGTTCCCACCCTTGACGAGGTCGGCCCCGCCCTCGCCGAACATCCGGTCGCTGCCGTCGTTGCCCTGCATGTAATCGGGCCCACTCACCGGCGTGAGGTCGGCTTTCTCGCGGTCGAGCAGTGTGACCTCACGCTTTCGCGCGCCCGGGATGACTTCGTCGATCGCCCAGTCGGTCCCGCCGTGAGCGGTCACCCTGACGATGTCGGCGTTGTCGCCTGCCATCACGTCACGGTCGCCGTTGCCCTGCATCAGCAACTCGCCCACATCGGAACGAATCAGTTGGTTGGCGCGGGTCCAGTTCGACGAGCCGCCGATCATGTCGTCCTGGTCGGGCCCGGTGTTGACGGCTTCGGGTGCGAACCCGTACATCGAGTCGCGTCCGCCGTTGCCCTCCATGTAGTCGTCGTTCTCATTGCCCTGCATGACGTCGTCGCCGACCCCGCCGAACATGTGGTCGTCGGCCGCGTTGCCCTGCATCGTGTCTGCGCCGGACAGCGGATCGCCGAAACCGACGACATCTGGGCCCGGTACGTTGAGGTTGACCTCATACTTCGGTGCGCCACCAGGCCAGAACCCTGCCGGCAATCCAGGTGTGATGAAGCCGAGGTCGCCAACCAGGTAGTCCTCGCCGTCGTCACCGAACATTGCGTCACCACCCAGTTGCCCGTACAGCCGGTCCTGGCCGTCATTGCCGTGGATGAGGTCGGCGCCGAAGGTCCCCGCGTCGTTGGCGGCCGTCATCAGCACGGTGCCGTTCACGTCGATCCGGGCGTTGTCGCCCGCGATCACATCGCCGTCGTCGTTCCCGTTCAGCGTGTCGCCGGCGTCAGGGGCGGCGTCGTAGCTGACGTTGCCATCGGGGCCTACGAGGGTTGAACGGTTGCTCGAACCGCCGACGATCCGATCGTCGCCGTCCCCGCCGTGGATCGAGTCGCTCCCGTCATTGCCCTCGAGCAGGTCGCGGCCGGAACCGCCGAAGACGTGGTCACCGCCGTTGCCGCCGAACACGAGGTCGTTCGCGAGCTCGCCGAAGATGTAGTCGCCGGCGCCGACAAGTGGCGATCCGACATCGAAAACGGTCACCGCCCGTGCGGTGACCGACGGATCGTCGGGCGCCGCACCGCCGGGACGCGTGATCTCGCCGTTGTCTCCCACCATCACGTCGGCGAGCGCTCCGCCATAGATCAGGTCGATGCCGTCCGCCGTGCCCGCCGCCGACGACCCACCGATCAGATCGTCCTCACCCGCCTCGCCGCGCATCACGTCGGAGTCCTCGTTGCCCTGCATGTAGTCGTCGTCGATGCCGCCGCGCATGTTGTCGTTGCCGGCATTGCCGAACATTCGGTCGGCACCGCTGTCGCCGAACATCACGTCGTCGTCGTCGTCGCCGTACATCACATCGGCTCCGCTGTTGCCCCGGACCGGGTTGTCGGCGCCGGTGCCTGCGAACACGAGGTCGCCGCCGCCGCCGGCGTCGATGTCATCGGCACCGCCCTCGCCGTAGATCAGGTCGCGACCATCGCCGCCGCGCATGCAGTCCGCCCGGGCGGTGCCGGCGCCATCGCCGAAGCCACCGCACACGGCGGTACCACCGACTCCGGTTCCGATGTTCGTCACCTTGGACGTCAGCAGTGCCGGATCGGCACGGGTCGACTTGTCGCCCGACTGTGAGATGGTCGCGTCGTCGCCGACCAGGATGTCGATGCCGGCGTCACCGTTCACGCGATCGCTCCCGAGCCCGCCCGAGACGTCGTCGTTGCCGGCGCCGCCCGATACCAGGTCGCTCCCACCGTTGCCCGACACGAAGTCATGCCCGAAGTTCCCTGTCACCGTGTCATTGCCGGATCCGCCCATTGCCGTGTCGTTGCCGCCCGACGTGTCGACCCGGACGTCCGGGTTCGTGTCGGTCTCCGTGGTCGCTGCGCCCGAATCGGCCTCGACGAGGTCATTGCCCTGGTTACCGCACATCGTGTCGTTGCCGGAGCCGCCGAACATTTCGTCGTTGCCCTGACCGCCCCACACGATGTCGTTGCCGTCGCCGCCGCTGACCTTGTCGGCTGCGAGCGCCGGGTCGGCGTCACCGTTGGCGATGTCGTCGGCGCACAGGTTGAGATCCGCGACCTCTTCGTCGCCGTACACCTTGTCGTCACCGGTGCCACCCTCGACGGTGTCGGGGCCGGTTCCGCCAAGCAACCTGTCGTCCCCGTCGGTCGTGGTGCCGTTGGCGTTGCCGGGTCCGCCCTGCACGAGATCGGCGTCCGGGCCGCCGTCGCCGAAGTCATCGCCGGGGCCACCCTGCAGCTGGTCGGTGCCGCCTTCGCCGTACAGGAAGTCGTTGCCGGCTTCGCCATTGAGGGTGTCCGCGTCTGCGCCACCGTAGAGATGGTCGCTGCCCGAGCCGCCCTGCAAACGATCGTTCCCGTCGTTGCCGTTGAGCGTGTCGGTGCCGGCGCCCGACTGGATCACGTCGTTGCCAGGGCCGCCGCTCAACGTCACGTTGTTCGAGAATGGGATCGACGAGTCGACGGGTGCTCCTGTTTTGTCGGTGGGCGCGAGCTGCTGATCGGCACCTGGCAGCATCGACAGGGTGTCGTCGCCGTCGGCGGCGTTGGCCGACACAGCGTTGATCGCCACATCGGAGTAGAACTCACCGCCCTTGCCGTAGGTCTGGTACACGCCGAACGCGCTGACCGAGAACCCACCCAGGGTGTTGATCGGGCGGACCGTGAACTCCTCGTCGATCACCTCGGTCGAGATGTTCCGCTTGTTCCGCTCGGTCTGCGAACCCATGTGGAGCACCAGCGTCGAGCCGTCGACCCGTGCCAGCACGGGCTTGGGTGGCTGACACTTGCCCTCGAAGTTGAGGAGCTCGATCTCGAGCAGCGTGAAGTCGAACCGGATGCTCGTGATGAACAGGTTGATCTCGACGAAAGCCTTGATGAACGCTTCCAGCTTGCCGGACACGTCGAACAGGCAGAGTGGGTTCTGCAGCTTGTTGAAGATCTCCTCGATCCGCAGTTTGCCGTCCGGTTCGGGCGAGTCGTTGAGGTTGAGGTCGACCGTAATGCGCAATCCGGCCACGATGCCGGCCGTCGCGATCACGACCGACACGCCGGCCTGGGCGTACACCTCACCGATGAAGCTGATCTCGGGGACGTCGACGCCGTTTGCATCAAGGTCGTCGATGAAGATCCCGTCGAACAGGTAGATGCCGGACGCACCTGACAGCACCTTGCGGAGACCACTCGTGTCGTACCCGACCGCGAACCGGCCGCGGACCGTGACCGAGCCGCCGACGCCGATCGCAATCGGCACCGGGCCCACCATGATCGGCGGGAAGTTGTAGCTGAAGCCCGCCGACGCCTCGAGCGGGCCGAAGTCGTACCGCACGAGCGTGATGTCCTGGCCCATCAACAGTCCGAAGATCTGGCTCGGATTGTCGAGGAACGGGAACGTGAGGCCGGGCACGCCGAAGGTGCCGGGCAGATTCGCCTTCGTCGACGCGGTCGACGTCTCGGCCTTCTGGTCGAGATTGCTGTCGGGTAGGTTCTGGCTGAGCAACGACTGGGCCGCGGCGTCGGCGTTCTTCACGAGTGATGCGGCGTTGGTCGGGCCGTGGGCAGCGCGGCTCCCGGAAGGGTCGACGTCGAACGAACCGCCGCCCGATCCGCCGAGCGCATAATACCCACCGCCGGTGGGTGCGTTGTTCACGAACGTGATGAAGGCCGCGATGCTCTGGATCAGCGACAGGTCGTTCCCCGAGATCAGCTCCATCAGCCCGAGCAAGGTGACGGGATCCTGGCCAACGAGTTCGGCGAGGTCGCTGACGACCGGAATCGGCGCGGTCAGCGTGTCGATCACGGGTTGGAACGGGCCCGTGAACCTTCGCACTTCCTTGAGGATCGGATTCAGGAAGTTGTCGATCAGCGGGCCGACGTCGAGATGGAGTTGATCGAACTCGACCGCCAGGTCGGTGTCGCCACCGCCACCTAGCCCAAAGCCCCATTCGAGGCCGAAGTGACCGACGACGCTCGGGAACCCGGCCGCCTGACCACCGACGATGCCCGTGCGGAAGGCAAGATCGACGTTGGCGTCGACCGACAGCACCGGTTCGAGACTCACGTCACCTGCGTTGTTGAAACCGAGCGTCCCGCTCGCGCCGTTGGTGATGTCGAGTCCGGTCGTGATGTCGAGCGACGTCGGGTTGTCGATGTTGTCGGCGACCTTGACCTCCAAGAACGCGATCTGCCCGGCGATGCACCGGTCGGACGACCAGTCCCCGGTGATCGGCGAACCCGTCAGGCCCGGGCAGGCCTGCGTCGGGTTCGGGGCCGTTCCGAGGCCGACGCCTGCCGTCAGGCTGAGTTCCACGTCGGGTCGGACGTTGCCGCCCGGATCCTTCACACCGATGTACGGGCCTTCGGTCCGGCTGAGCCCGAGGTCGACGACGAAGTTCCACGCCACATGCGGGGCGAGGCTGCCCGACAGACTGAGCGGTACGCCGTCCATCCCGAGGTCGAACGGCAGCTCGTAGTCGGCCTCCTGGCCGAGCCCGAAGATCACCCGGAGGTCGTCGATGGCGAGTGGCGAGTCCAAGTCGCCGCAAGGCGACCCACCGCACGTGGCGAGTACCACGATGTCGGTTGCCGCGTCGGCCGCCTCGGTACCACTCGCCGTGCGCAGCAGACCGCTCGGCGACAACGTGTTGTAGATGAAGTCCTGCACCACCGTGCGCAGTCCTGCCACATCGGTGGCGTCGTAGGCCCCTTGAGGAATGCTGTCGACGACCTGCTGGGCGACGTCGCGCAGCTCCCCGGCGACATCGGCCCCGGCGTCGAGCGCGTCACCGACGATCGGGATCTTGTTGTTCCCGGCTGCTCCGGCCGCCGTCGCCCTGAGGCCTTGCTCGACGCTCCCGATGATCTCGGGGAGCGCCTTGAGCAACAGCTCCCAGTCGAGCGCAGCGGTGGCGAACTGAGCGAGCAGATCAGCAGGAATGTACGGGGTGATGGTGAAGTCGGGCTCGACCACGAGGCCGAGGTCGGCGACATAGTTCGACCCGATGATGGCACCGGTACCGTCCTTGACCGCGATCCCAACCGAGATCGCCGCACAACCGAGGCCCGTCAGCTCTGCCGAGTCCCCCAGGTTCGGGGCATCCTCGATCGTCCCGCACTCGTTGCTGCCGAGAGCGCTGAACGTGGGCGCCAGGTACGTGTCGAGGTGGGCGACGAACTCACCGATCGGCTTCGGGGCGGTGATCGCGTCGCCGATCGTGAGCTGTGCCCCGAGGTGGACCGAACCGACACCCGGTACGTCATCGTCCGTCTCCGGCGTACCCATGTCGTCCTTGACGACATGGGTACCGGCGACGATCGAGAAGGGGCCGAGCGCAGCTGCGAAGTTCAGGTCGTCGGCCGAGAACCGGCCGGACAGGTCTATCCCTGTTCCGGGCATCACGAACACTTGGGGCGAGCTCAACGAGGGCGCGAACGCCAGCTTCAGGCGCGCACCGGCGTTGTATCCGACCGAGACGTCACCGTCGCTGCTCGCGGACACCAGACCACCGAGACCGTCGATGTCAGCGTTGATCGACGACGATCGCGCGAGCATGTTGACCGCGCCTGGGTCGGGGCAGAGGGTTGCGTCGTTGCAGCGCCCGACTGCGAGGTCGAGCACGATGACATCGACATCACTGACGCCGTCGTTGACCACGCCGGTCGACAAATCGAACCCCTCCGTGATACCGAGCTTCTCCTTGATCACATCCTCGAGCTTCTGGACCGACGACGGCTGACTCAGGCTCGGGTACTCGGACTCGTGAGGGCCGTCGTTGTCGGTGAAGTTGACGCTGACCTGGAAGCCGCCCGCAGCCGCCGCGCTCCGCTCGGTGACCGGGGTGCCCGGGGCGCCGTCCAGCACGATGGTCACGGCATCACTCGGGCTCACACCGAGGGTTGTCGATGGATCGGCAGGTGGTGTGGCGGCGCCCGTCCCGTTGGTCACACTCCACACGACGCCCGTCGCCGGCTTGTTGTGCGTCGCACGGCAATACAGCGTGGCGTGACCCCCACCGTCGAAGGTCAGGGAGTTCGGGTCACCCGACACGGTGCCGCCGGTGTGAGCCGACCCGCATGACACGTTCGCGGACGGTTGGCGGATCTCCTCGATCGTACGACGAATCTCGGTGATCTGGCTGAGCAAGGTCCGGGGCGATATCCCGACGATCGGGAGCTCTGTGTCGAGCGCATCGCCGAGCGCGTCCCCACTGGCGTTGTCGATCACCGCGATGATCTGATCGAGGTTGTCGAGCAGGGTTTCGAGCAGCGCCAGAGGGCTACCGATTTCGAGCCGATACATGTCTCCGCTGTTCCACTCGCTGTCGGCGACGCCGCCGAGCGCGGCGGCACACGTCAACGACGTCAGTGTCCGTGAGGCAACCTCGCACGATGACCCGTCGCTCATGTTGACCAGACGGGCTCCGATCGCCGAGTCGCTGAAACTCGCCCCGCTCGCCTCGAGCAGGGTCGTGCTCGGGGTGCCGTTGGTCGCCGACCCGAACAGGTTCGGCACCGGGTTGAAGTTCCGGAACAGCGCGTCGAAGTTCGTATCTGGCGTCACCGTCGGTGCGCCGACGAGTACCGGGTTCCAAGTGACACCCACACCGGCGCTCGCGATGTCGGCGCCGTTCAGTTCGGCGGTGACATCGAAGTCACCGGTGAACTTGAGGTTGAGCGGGCTGACCGTCGTCCGTCCGGTGATGTCGAAGAGCAGTTCACGAAGTGGGATCGCACCCGGCACGGGAGTTCCCCCGACCGACATCACGCCCGCCGGGGTGAGGTCGACGCTGATCACCGGCTTCGTGTTGTCGGCCCGAACCAGCTCGAACGTCGGCACCGACGCCGTCACTTCGAGGAAGCCGAGTCGGCCCGACAACGTCGGGGCGTTCGCCGTGCCCGGCGCGCTCACCGCGAAGCTCGCGTCGGAGACCGCGAACTCGTGCGCGCCCGGCGCTGTGTCGACGCTCACGAAGAACAGGTTCAGCGCATCGTCGCACAGGGTGAGATCGGTGATGCTCGGGTCGGGGCATCCGCCGCCCGCCCGCTGCACCGTGCCCCATTGGCTCTCGGGAAGAAGGAACACGCCGGCCTTGAGGTCGATCGATATGTTGCCGGCGTCGGCCGTAAGGTCGCCCGAGGTCGTTTGCAGACCGGCCACGCCCGTCTTGGATTCGAGCTGGCTCCCGACGTTGATCGGCAGCGTGACCTGGCCAGGGTTGAACGTCATCGACAGGTCCGCCGTGAGCGCGTGCGTCGCCGAGTTGTAGGCGAACAAGTCCGCAGCCGGCACCTCGAACCCACCCAGTTGGGTCATGGCTGCCGCCAACCCCTGGATCGACCGTGGGGGCAACTTCGTCGTACGGTTCTCGACCCGGGGTGGTGTCGCCGGGTTGTTGTCGTCGTCGAACGTCGCCTTGTACGTCGCATCGACGCCGAAGTCGCCGGCAACCGTCGTGACGAACACGGCGTTTTTGGTCGCGGCCAACCCGACCGTGCCGTCAGCGGCAGCACCCGACGTGTTCGCACCCTCGGTCGCCCCGGGGGCCGCCCACACGATCGAACCGGCCTCGACACCCGTCGTCACGAGCCCACGGCAGTACACCGTGGTGCCGATCGCCAGATCCTCGACCGATCCGGACGGCACCACGTTCCCTGCACCTTCGATACCGCACGAGATGCCGAGCGCGTCGACGACGTCGAGAATCGGACGTGAGGCCTGGGCGATTCGCCGTACGGAGCCGCCGATGAACGGGATCTCCACGTCACCGATCGACTGTGCCCCACCGAGACCGGCCGCCGCCTGCCCGATACCGGCGATGATGGCGGCCGGCGAGATCAGGCCGAAGTCGGCGAGGCTGCCGAGTGCCGGCAGCGAGAACGAGTAGCCATCCGACAGATTCGGGTCGTTGATCGGGAACGGCCCGGCATCGGGCGATCCTGCGATCAGCGAGGTGTCGAAACTCAGATTCCCGACCACGGTGCCGGTGCGGGTGACGTCGCCGACGAGGTCGGAGACGAGCGTGTTCATCCACTCCTCGCGCGTGATGCCACCGGTTCCGTCCGGATCGACCAGCGGCACCGCGAAACCGACGGAGATCGCGAGACCGGACACGGTCGCCATCGCATCGGCGACCCCGATCCGTGTCTGTGCCACGATCGAACCCGGCGCGGTGACTTCGGCGCTGACGGACACGACTGGTGGCGTCGTGAGGACGAACGCATTGTCCGGGTCGAAGCTGGGTGTGCCGAAGTCGGTCGTGTCGTAGCGGAGCGACAACGTCGTGCTGGCGACCAGGGCAACGTTGATGTTGGAGCCGGCCATGTCGAACACCGAGCTCTCGAACGTCAGCGGCGTCGACACGGTGCCGGAGATCGAGATCGGAATCGTGTAGGTGATCACGCCAGCGTCGTCGACGACACCGACGCCGACTTCCCCCGACCCGTCACACGGCTCGAGGTCGCAGCCGATGACGAACTTCAATCCGCTGAGCAGCGTCACGTCGGCGGCCTCCAGATCGTCGCCGAGTTCGGCCGGCGAGTCCGAAGTCGCCCCGATCGCGGTCTGGACGCCCAACATGGCCTCGTTCAACGAGGTGAGCAGGTTGAGCCCCCCGGCCGTCGCAGGTGCGATCGGCGTCAACGGCAATGCGTCGGCCAGCTCCTGGATCGAACTCGCCGTGGCAACCAGCGCGCCCAGTTCGGAGAGCACGGGCGCCAGCGCGTCGCTGGCGGGGTTGGCCGCTTCGACCGTCGGTCCGAGTGGGAGCGAACCCACCGAGATCATCGACAGCGTCAACATCGCGACCGTCGCCCTGGCGAACAGAGACCGTCGCCTCAGACTTCCAGACGTCGAGATCGACATCGACACACTTGATATCCCCATCGCCGACCCCCAGTCGTGAATCAGTCCCGGGGCCCACAACCCCGAAATCCGCTCGCTCATGGTCGCCCGTCGATGACGGCACGACTCTGAGAGAACACTCGTCCTCTCGACGGATCTCTGCAAGCGATTTGACGGTGTCTGAACAACGGCGTCGAGATGACGTTGTCACGACGCCCTTGCACATCATGGGGGTCGATCCCACTGCGCGTGTCGGCGATGGCGCAGGCCTCGACCTCAGACCGAGGTCAAGGCCTGCCGGTCTCGCTAGTAGCGGTAGTGCTCGGGCTTGAACGGGCCGGACGGGTCGGTGTCGAGGTACTCGGCCTGCTCGTCGGTGAGCTCCGTGAGACGCACACCGAGGGCATCGAGGTGGAACCGGGCGACTTTCTCGTCGAGGTGCTTGGGCAACACATACACGCCGAGCGGGTAGTCGTCGGTGTTGGTCCACAACTCGATCTGGGCGAGGACCTGATTGCTGAACGAGCAGCTCATCACGAAGCTCGGGTGACCCGTGGCGCACCCCAGGTTCACGAGGCGGCCCTCGGCGAGCACGATGATCTGGTGGCCGTCGTCGAACTTCCAGACGTCGGTGCCAGGCTTCAGTTCGTCGCGGGTCGCTCCGGTCCGGGCGAGGCCTTCCATGTCGATCTCGTTGTCGAAGTGGCCGATGTTGCAGACGATCGCGTTGTGCTTCATCTTCGTCATGTCGTCGGCGGTGATCAACGACATGTTGCCGCTCGCCGTGACGAACACGTCGGCTTCCGCGACAACGTCTTCGAGGCGGACGACCTGCAGACCCTCCATCGCGGCCTGCAGCGCGTTGATCGGGTCGATCTCGGTGACGACCACACGCGCCCCCTGGCCGCGCAGCGACTGCACGCACCCTTTGCCCACGTCGCCGTATCCGAGCACGACGGCGAGCTTTCCACCGAGCATCACGTCGGTGGCACGACTGATCGCATCGACGAGCGAGTGGCGGCAACCGTAGAGATTGTCGAACTTCGACTTCGTCACCGAGTCGTTGACGTTGACCGCCGGAAACAGCAGATCCCCGTCGGCGAACATCTTGTAGAGCCGCTTGACCCCCGTCGTCGTCTCCTCGGTGACGCCCTTGATCTCGGCGCCCATCCGGGTCCACTTCTGCGGGTCGTCCTTGAGGGTGCGGTTCAGCAGGCCGAGGATGATCGCGAGTTCGGCGTTTCCGGCTTCGGTCGGAT
This sequence comes from Ilumatobacteraceae bacterium, assembly GCA_039921745.1. GTDB lineage: Bacteria > Actinomycetota > Acidimicrobiia > Acidimicrobiales > Ilumatobacteraceae > Ilumatobacter. The sequence goes on from JBDSBE010000009.1 coordinate 12,672, forward strand.
CCGGGACCTTGCCCTCGTGCTCGTACTGCACGCCTTTGTGGAGCAGCAGCGTCGCATCACCGCCGTCGTCGAGGATCATGTTCGGACCGTCGTAGACAGACCCGTCGACCGCATCCGGCCACGTCATCATCTGCTCGGTGCACCACCAATACTCCTCGAGCGTCTCGCCCTTCCATGCGAACACCGGAACGCCCTTGGGGTCGTCCTCGGTACCGTCGGGGCCGACGACGACGGCGGCGGCGGCGTGGTCCTGGGTCGAGAAGATGTTGCAGCTCGCCCACCTGACCTCGGCGCCGAGCGCGGTCAGCGTCTCGATCAGCACGGCGGTCTGAATCGTCATGTGGAGCGAACCGGAGATCCGGGCACCGGCGAGCGGCTGCGCGGGGCCGTACTCCTTGCGGATCGCCAACAAGCCCGGCATCTCGTGCTCGGCCAGGAGCATCTCCTTGCGCCCGAACGGGGCGAGGCTCAGATCGGCGACTCGAAAGTCCTGCCGCGCGGAAATCGTGGATGTCATGGGTTCTCCTCCGGGATCCCGGCGTCGGGATCAGATCGATGTCGGATGGAGCGAGCCGGGGCCTCCTGGCACCGTTCTGGACAGCCCGCGCTGGGGACCGACCAGACTACCGGCCTCACCCCGCCCACCGGCCGGAACCATCGCGACCGGAACCATCGCAACCGGACCAGGCGAATCGAGCGAAGCGATCCCGCGATCCGGCCCTCAGTCGGAGAGGATGACGGCATAGACGTCGAGCAGATAGTCGACGTAGCCGGCGAGGTTGTAGAACCGCACGCAGTGCGCCTGCTGGCAGCGGCCGTCACCGGCGGGTGCCGGGCGCGCGCCGTACGTCAGCAACGCCAGGTTCGGCACGGTGTCGTTCTCGCCGAGGTTGATGTTCGAGACCGACGGCACCGCATTCCCCGACGAGGGCGTCGGGAACGCCGTCATGAACGTGGCTGCGGGCGCGTACGAATACTGCCGCTGCAGGCCGGTCGCCGTGAGGTTGCCGATCAGGGCCGACTGGCCCCCGACCGGTTCGCCACCGATCTTGACGTCCGCGACGAAACGCTCGAAGCTGAAGTCCTCGGCGTTGGCCGGGCCGAGCGGCTGGCTCTGGAACTCGGCTTCGCGGGTGTCGAAGGCGCGGAACGGAGCGACGAGCGGCACGACCCTCCCGGCACGGCTGTCGTCGCCGGGGCTCGTGCGGACGTAGGCGACCACATCGAGGACCATGCGGGCCTCACCCTGATAGTGATAGAGCGTGATCGATCCGTCGGCGCCGACGGGCACGATCGCGACGTTCGCCCGAACCTGACCGGGGAGCATGTTGACGGTGCTCGTCGAGGGCGAGGTATTGGCCGGGAGGCGCTCGGGGAGCGCGGCGATGAACGTCGGCTTGCTGCCGGCGAACGCGTTCACACCGGTGACGTTCACGACGGCTCCGATCACGCTCGGATCGTTCGGGATGACCGGTGTGCCCGGCGCTTTGACGTCGGCTGCGCCTCGAATCGGGACCGATACCTGGGCGTGCTGGCCGGCGTTCCTCGCACCGAACTGGGCGAGTTCGCTGTCGTAGACGCGGATCGGCGTGATCGGGACGAGCCGGCCGCCGTTGGTACCGAACGTCGTGGTCGAGAACCAGCCGAGCACGTCGACCGCGACGTCGCTCTGGCCGGGGGCCGTCGGGCTGACGAGGCGGAGCGAGATCTTGCCGTCGAGCCCCGGGCGGAGGATCGCCGTGTTCGCGCGGACCTCGCCAGCGCCGAAGTTGACGACCGAGGTCTGGCCCTCGGCGGCACCCGTGCCGAATGCCCGCAGGAACCCGATGCGGGAGGGCCCGATGACGGTGATGTTGACGACGACGGCGAGCACGTTGTCGTCCTGACGGTCGGCATCGGCGTCGACGAACGCGGGGAGCCCTCCCCGACCGACGGTCGCGATGTCGATCGTCTGGCTCGCGGCGCCGACCGTCATCGGCTTGCGGCCGAACGGGGCGACGTCGAGCGGAGCGGGCTCGCGTGAGTCGAAGATGCGGGCCGGTTCGATCCGGTGGAACTCACCGCCGGAGCCCAGCGTGTCGCCGATCGCCTCGACCATCCGTCCCGGACCCGCCGTGACGGCCGACACGAGAAGGGCGGTGACCGCGACCGCGGCCACCGTCAGGCCTCCCTGCGACAGCGAACGGGCGATTCTCGGGCGGCGACTCACGGACGGGAAGCGTAATCGAACCGACATTGGATGAGCGGTCAGGTGACCACCACGGGTCACGATTCGAAGGTCGGAGCGATCTGACGCTCGGCCACGATGCCGTTCAATCGCGCGAACTCGTCGTCGGACACGGACGTGGCCTCCTCGACCAGCATCACCGGGATGCCGTCACGAACCTCGTACGTGCGCCGCAGTCTCGGGTTGAACAGCACGGCTTCGGCCTCGAGGTAGTAGAGGGGGCCCTTGTCTTCTGGGCACGCGAGGATCGCGAGCAGCGACGTGTCGAGACTCATGGTTGGCTCCTGTCAGGCTTGGGTGATCATCGAGAGTAGATCGGCGACCCGGTCGTCGCACTCGTCGCGGTCGACGGCTTCGAGATTCAGACGCAGGAGCGGTTCGGTGTTCGACGGCCGCAGGTTGAACCAGAATCGGCCGCAGTCGACGCTGAGGCCGTCGAGCCGATCCTGCGACCAGTCGGCGAACCGTGCGCTCACGAGCTCGATCACTGCCGCCTGGTCGGCCACCTCGGTGTTGATCTCCCCACTCGCGGCATACCGCTCGAACGGCTTGCGCAGGATCGACAGCGGTTGATCGGTGCGACTGAGTTCGGCGATCACGAGCATCGACGCGATCAGGCCACTGTCGGCACGGTAATTCTCGGCGAAGTAGTAGTGCGCCGAGTGTTCTCCACCGAACACGGCACCGGTCTCGAGCATCTGCTCTTTGATGTACGAGTGTCCGACTTTGGTCCGCACCGGCACGCCGCCGTGCTCGAGGACGACCTCGGGGACCGCGCGCGAACAGATCAGGTTGTGCAGCACCGTGGCACCCGGGTGGTTTCGCAGGATCGCGGCGGCGAGCAGGGCCGTCGTGGTCGAACCGCTGAGGCCGACGCCCTCCTCGTCCACGACGAACACCCGGTCGGCATCGCCGTCGAACGCCAGCCCGACGTCGTAACTGCCCGTGACGACGCGAGCCCGCAGGTCGCGCTGGTTGGCGGGCTGGAGCGGGTCGGCCGGATGGTTCGGGAAGGTCCCGTCGAGCTCGCCGTACATGACCTCCAGGTCGATCATCGCCAACCGTTCGAACACCGCCGGCACGACCAGACCACCCATGCCGTTCGCGGTGTCGGCGACCACGCGCATCGGTGCGATCGCGTCGACGTCGACGAAGGACAGCACGTGCTCGACGAAGTCGGGCAGGACGTCGCGCCGGGTCCGCGAACCCGCCCGTTCCGCAGGTCGGGGGCCGACGCCGTCGAGCACGGTCGACGATGTCGCCCGCACCTCGGCGAGGCCGCTGTCGATGCCCACCGGTTTCGCTCCGGCGAGGCAGAACTTCACGCCGTTGTACTGCGCCGGGTTGTGGGAGGCCGTGAAGATCGCACCGGGCGAGTCGAGGACGCCGGCGGCGTAATAGACCATGTCGGTCGATGCGAGGCCGAGATCGACGACGTCGAGCCCCTGCTCCATCACCCCGCGCGTGAACTCTTCGACGAGCTCGACGCCGGACTCACGCATATCGCGTGCGACGAGGACCCGGTCGGCGTCGACCAGTTTGGCGAATCCGACACCGAGGGCATACGCGATCTCACCGTGGAGTTGATCGGGCACCGTTCCCCGAATGTCGTACGCCTTGACGATTTCATCCAGTACTGACATATGCGGGTCTCCATGCTACCGGCGCCCCGAAGGTCCGGTGCCCTCAGTCGACAGCCTGGTCCGGACGTTCGCGGTCGTCTGCCCCCGGTGCTCGCTCGAACCGGGGGGACGGGGCGTCGTGCCGGTCATCATGCCGGTCACCGTGGCGCGCATCGTGGCGCGGAACGAATTCGTCGACGACGGGCGGATCGGCGCGGAACGTCCAGGATTCGGTCGCTGCGCCCGGAGCGGCGTCGGCCGCGGCGATCGCCTGATCGCGATGTGCCTGATCGCGGTGTGCCTGATCGCGATGTGCCTGATCGCGATGTGCCTGATCGCGGTGTGACGGGGGCGGGAAGAGGCCCCCCGGCGTGTCACCGTCGTGGACCACGTCACCCCGACGTCGCCAGAACACGCACATCCCGATGCCGACGAGTGTGAGCAGGACCGTCACGTAGTCGATCAGGCTGCGGCCGTACGACAGCTCGATGTGACTGTCGGTCGGGACGACCGCCATCATGTTGGGGCCGACGCGGTACGGACCATCGGCGCCGTCCACGTTCCAGTTCGGGAAGTAGCTGACACGCACGAGTACCGGCACCCCGACCTGGTCCACGTCGAACGCCACCGACTCCTGCCCGATGTCGACGTTGGTGATCGCGACGTCGGGCAGCGGCACCGGGGCGATCGGCTCGGTCGGCACCACGATGTCGACCCGTCGACCCGGCTCGCCCGGCTCGCCTTCGCGCCTGGTGATGTCGGGTTGCACGGAAATCCGCTGCCAGCTGTCCGGCCCGTCGTCGGCCGGCATCGCCGCCCACTCGTCGCGATGCTGGAACCAGCTCGTCCCGAGCTCGAGGTTTCGCTCGCGAGCGTCCCCCGGTCGATGCGCGACCACCACGGGTTGCGTGTCCAGCGGCACGACGATGTCACTCCCGCCGACCAGGTAGACATCCCACGGACCGGAGTTCGCGACGAGGGTCAACTCGGCTTGCCCCGCCGCTTCGGCTTTCGCCTCCGGGGTCCGCACCATCACGTACCGCACGCCCAACGCCTGGAGTTCGGGAACGCCGACGGCGGCGTCGTTGTCGGTGTACCGCAACTCGCGGACCGGGTTCGACGACTGCTTCGACATCGCGGCCGTGGTCAGGAAGTGGTACGGCGTCGTCCCCGATGCTTCGAAGAACAGGCCCTCCATCGATCCGATGCACCCGTCGGACCAGTGCGGAAGCAGCATCAACGCCATGGTCGTGCCGTACTGACCGTTGTCACCGCTGTTCTCCCAGAGTGCTCGCCCGCACCCGAGGTCGGGGCTCGCGCCGAGCCGTTCCATCGTGCTGACGATGCCGTAGTACTCCGTGTAGTACTGATCGCGACCCTCGTAGCCCTTGAAGTTGTAACTCGACCAGCCGTCACCCTGAGCGTCGGCGTTGTCGGCCGTCGCCGTGATCGGGCCCCACGCGTAACGGCTTGCATCGTCGACGGTGGTGGTGCCGTCGAACGGAAGCGACTGGAACATGAACCCGAGCACGATCAGCACGCCGAGCGAGGCGACGCCGGCGAACGTCGCACCCTCGACGACGGTCGGCGTCTCGGCAGCACGACGATCTCGCACGACGTTCCAGGCGAGGGTGAGCACCTCGAAGATCCCGATCATCATGAGCAGGTACCGCACGAGGTACAGGAAGGGCAGGAGCCGCGGGTTCCAGAGCAGGCCGATCACGGGCAGGCTGTCCTGTGCCAGATACACCCCGGCCACGAGGACCAGGCCGGTGACACCGAGCGCAGCCCCGTTGAGCTGACGGCGCACGATGCACATGCCGAACCCGATCACGGCGAGGGTCGTGATGAGGATGTCGAGCGGCGCGGTGAGCGGGAAGTACATCTCCCACCAATCGGTGCGGGCGCCGTACTTCATGTCGGTCATGTATTCGTGGTCGAGCAGGAACGGGCCGGCCCACCACATGATCAGCAGCACGCTCGTCACACCAACCGTCAACGAGTACCAGAGCCGGGTGCGGTCGATCCACACCAGCGAGAAGATGAGCGCCGCACCGGCGACGAAGATCAGCACGATCCCGTGGGACACACATGCGGCGGCGATCATCACCGCGGCCCACACCCGGTACTTGCCGGTCCGCAGGCCGGCCGCGAGCAGACCGAGCGCGAGCACACCGAGTGAGAGCGCGATCGAGAACGAGAACTCGCCAGCCATCGTCGACTTGAGATTGCCGCCGTAGATGCTGAAGCTCTCGTCGAGTGCGAACGCCAGCCCGCCGAACGCGAACATCTCGGGGATCGGATGCTTGAACCCGGCGAGGCGACCGAAGGCCCAGCACGCGGCCGGCAGGGTGATCAGGCCGAGGACGCTCACGAGTTTGATGGCGACGCCGTACGGCAGCACGATGTTGACGAACAGGATCGCGATGGCAGGAAGCACCATGTAGAACCGGTAGGCGGGCATGCCGCTGTACCAGTCCATCGTCCAGCCGTTGAGGCGGAGCGATCCGAGGAGGTGATCGCGCAGGAATGCAGGCCCCCAGACGTGGGCGCCGAAATCGCCGCCGGTCGGGGTCGTGTCGTCGAAGATCAGGTCCTGCCCGGCGCGGAGCGGGTTGAGGTGGACGACATTCATCATGATGCCGGTCGTGATGGTGAGCGACAGTACGGTGACCACGTACTTCACGACCCGCTCGGTCGGCCACGGCTTGGACGCCCACTCCACCGGTCGGCGGATCACCCGGCTCCAGATCCGTTCGACCAACGGCGTCTCGGATCGTTCGTCGGACCGGTGGTCGGCGTCGACGACGAGTTCGTCGACCGATGCACGCTCGTCCACGGTCACGTCGCCGGGGCGCTGGAGCGGTTCGTCGCGCGTCTTGATATCGGTGTCTTCACTCATGAGCAGTGTTCATCTTGCCATCCTGGTCGTCGGGCCTCACGTCACCCGCTCGGGTGCAAGACCAGCAGGAGACCGGTTGCGTTGAACGCGGCGTGGGTGACGATCGACGGGCCGATCCGCCCCGTGAGCGCGACGCACGCTCCGAACACCAACCCTGCGAGGAACAGCCCGGGATACTCGATCGGGCTGAGGTGGATCAATGCGAACCACACCGACGTCCCGACGAGGCCGATGACGGGGCCGGTGGCGCCGGACAGGGAGCGTTGCAGCAGACCCCGGTACACGATCTCCTCCACGATCGGGGCACCGATCACGACCACGACGACGAGCAGGACGGTCAGCCAACCGCCGGCACGGTCGGCGAGGTCGCGTGCGCGCTGCTCGATCTCGTCGGTCGTGAACGTCTCCGGCCACGCCCATCGCAGCGGCACGTACAGCAGCGGTACGAGCGCGAGCTGGGTCACCACGCCGAGCGGGACACCGAGCAGATCGATCCACCGAAACCGGATCGCATAGTCGGCGACGAACGATCCGGTTCCCCGCCGACGGCTGACGACGAAGAGGGCCACGACGAATACCAGCCACCCCCCGGACACCACTGCGGCGAGCTGCGGGACCGTGAGGTCATCGCCGAGGGACGCACCGAAGGCAGCGACCACGACTGGCGCCACAGCGACCGTGCCGAGTACCCAGCCGATCGCCCACGCCGCCGATGCCGGGCCGACCGGAATCACGGCATCATCGGTCGACCGGTGGAGTCGGCCTGGCACGGTCACGGGCGCGCAGGGTAGCGCGACGGGATCGAAGGCGGTCAGACCGCGATCAGTTCGGGGCGAGCCGGCTCTCGCCGGTCGAGTACCTGCCAACCCTGCGGGGCGGTCAGGCGACCGGCGTGGCGCCCGCACAGGTCGTACGCATGCGGGTCGCGCTCGGCCGAGAGCCCGTCGAGCCAGACCTGCGCGTGCGCGTACCGGTAGGTGAGTGTCACCGCGGCGCGGTCGCTGCAGCCCGTCCGGGAGCACTGCCTGATCACGCCCCCACCGTAGGAGGTGGGGCCCAGGCGTCGGCGGACCACCGTGTTTCGATTCGTTTTCGATCTGGCTGGACGACACCGTTCTGCCCGCCTTGCACATGACGCTTCCAGGGGTGTTGCGACCGCCGTCCACTGTTCCGTACCACGCCCCGCCCGAAGTCCGCCCCGAAGTCGCCCCGAAGTCCGGTCGGTCGCGGTGCGACGGGCTGCCAAGCGGCTTGCGCGGCCGTAGGATACTTGCATGGACAAGTTGCCCCCTCCGCCCCCTCCCCCACCGCCGGGGCGCGGCCGTGCGTCCGGCCCCCCGCCCAACAAGCCCACCAAAGACCGCAAGCCCAACCTGATGGGCGGTAGCGGCGACGAGGGTGCCTCACCTCCGTCGTGGCGCCGTTGGCTCCCCTGGATCGCGCTCGGCGTGTTCATCGCAGTCTTCGCGAGTTCATCCCTGTTCTCCGGGAGCAAGGGCGAAGAGGTCAGCTTCAGCGACTTCATCGCCAATGTCTCGACGGGCGACGTCGCCTCGGCGCAGTGGGAGAACGGCACCGGCAAGATCACCGGTCAACTCACCGACGGCACCGAATTCACGACGATCGGCAGCGCCGATGGCCCGAACGACTCCGAGACCACACTGCTGCGAGGCCAGGTCGAGGACTTCACGTTCGAGAACCCGAGTTCGAACTTCCTGCTCAACATCCTCGGCCTGATGCTGCCCGTCATCCTCATCATCGGATTCTTCGTGTGGATGCAGCGTCGCGCGCAGGGCCAGATGGGCAACGTCATGTCGATCGGTCGGAGTCGGGCGAAGGCCTACTCGACCGACAACCCGTCCACGACGTTCTCCGACATCGCCGGCTACGAGGGCGTGAAGACCGAGATCAACGAGGTCGTCGACTTTCTTCGAATGCCAGAGCGGTTCAAGGAGATCGGAGCCCGAATCCCCAAGGGCATCCTGCTCGTCGGCCCTCCCGGTACCGGCAAGACGCTGTTCGCCCGAGCCGTGGCCGGCGAGGCCGGCGTCGGGTTCTTGTCGGTCACCGGATCCGACTTCATGGAAATGTTCGTCGGAGTCGGCGCGAGCCGCGTCCGCGACCTGTTCCAGCAGGCGCGCCGGATGGGCAAGGCGATCATCTTCATCGACGAGATCGATTCCATCGGCCGCAAGCGCGGTGCCGGCCTGGGTGGCGGGCACGACGAACGCGAGCAGACGCTCAACCAGATGCTCTCCGAGATGGACGGTTTCGAGACGAGCGAAGGCATCGTCATCATGGCCGCCACGAACCGGCCCGACATCCTCGATCCGGCGCTGCTGCGCCCTGGCCGATTCGACCGCACGATCGTGGTCCCGCTGCCCGAGCACGAGGAACGCAGGCTGATCCTCGAGGTGCACAGCCGCGACAAGCGGATGGGCCCTGACGTCGACCTGGACACGATGGCGCGGGCGACGCCCGGCATGGCCGGCGCCGACCTCGCCAACCTGGTCAACGAGGCGGCACTGATCGCCGTGCGCCGTGGCTCGAAGCAGATCGAGCGGATCGACTTCGAGAACGCCCGTGACCGGGTCGTCCTCGGCGCCCAGCGCGAGTCGGTGATCATGAACGCCGAAGAGCGCAAGGCCACGGCGTATCACGAGGGTGGCCACGCGTTGCTCGCGACCGTGCTCCCGAACGGCGACCCACTGCACAAGGTCACGATCCTCCCGCGCGGTATGGCGCTCGGCGTCACGTGGAGCCTCCCGCAGGAACGCCACACCTACTCACGCGAGTACTTCGAGGACACGATCTGCAAGGCGATGGGCGGCCGCGTCGCCGAGAAGATCATCTTCGGCCACCTGAACTCCGGTGCCGCCAACGATCTCGAGCAGGCGACCGGGATCGCCCGTCGGATGGTCCGCGAGTGGGGCATGAGCGACGAGGTCGGCCCGATGGCGTGGGGTGCGGGCCAGCAGCAGGTGTTCCTCGGTGAGGACCTGATGTCGTCAGGCCGTGAGTACAGCGAGGACACCGCCAAGATGCTGGACGAGGAGATCGCGAAGATCCTCCTGAACCAGGAGCACCGCGCCCACGACACGCTGACCAAGCATCGCCGCGGCCTCGAGCTGATCGCGGAAGCGCTGCTGGAACACGAGACGATCGACGGCCCCGCCGTCGGCAAGCTGATCCAGCAGGGTCTCGTCGACGAGGGCAGCGACGAACAGGTCCACGCCAACGTGCTCGGCATTCCCGACTGACGAGACCACGGCGCCTCGAACGCCCGATGCCGACCGTCCCCGCTCGACGGATCAGTGATGCTCGTGGCGGTCGCAGGCTCCGGCGTCGATCGAACCGGGCGACCGGGCGTTCGCAATTGCTGCCCACAGGTCGGTGGCGGTGACCGGGCCGAGGAAGGCTGCATGCACGACCCCTTCGCCGTCGGCGACGATCAGACCCGGGACCGCATCGATCGCGTACCGCTCGTGCAGGTCACGCCGATGCTGGAACGGCACGGGGACGACGGTGACTTCGCCACTGCGCAGCACTTCTGCCTTGCGCACGACGTCGGCACAGGTGGTGCAGGTCTCGGAGGTGAACACCGCCACGAGCCACCCGTCGCCGTCGAAATCGGAGCGGTCGACCTGGGCGGGCAGCTCCCGCCGCGGTTGCGTGGGCGGATCGCTGTCACGGCGCCGCCGCACGACCTGCGCCGCGACCGCCACCACGGCGACCACGGCGACGGCGAGCAGGAGGCGTCCCATCGCTGCTGTCTATCATCGATTTCGGCGGTCACCGGCATCGATTTCGGCGGTCAGCTGGCCGGGATCGCCCAAGCCGACGTGCGCGTGCCTCCGCGCCCGGTCGGGATCGACCGCTCGACGAACACTCTCGCCGTGCTCTCGATCACGAGGAGCCGTCCCAGCGCGACGTCGTCGGTGAGATCGACCGAGATGAACGACGAACCGGGGATCGGGAGGTCTTGCAGACCGGGGACGGGAACCGGCCCGGACGCACCGATCGCCGAGACCGACACGGTGCCTTCGGTGAGGTCCCCGTTGTGGATCACGATCGCGCCTGGCGTGGGTTCGGAGGGGCTCCGGCCGATGTACCAGGTCGACGCGAGATACCCATCCTGGCGAGGCGGCGCACCCGCGATCACCGAGGTCGCATTGGTCTCGCCGTCGGTTCGGGTGATTGCCTGCTCGACGACGACCGCCGGTTCGTTCGTGCTGGTGGCCAGGACAACCGCGTGGGAGCCGTCGGGCAGATCGTCGACCGAGTCGGGTTCGAAGGTGATCGCTTCCCTCGCGGGAACTACGAGCGGGTCGATCACGACGGGCGTCTCGATCCCGAGGAAGATCACGTCGACCTCGACCTGATCGTCGGTCGGGTTGTAGATCGAGAAGCGTTCGGTGACACCGTCACCTTTGGCGCCGTCCGCGAACCACCACTGCTCGCGCACGGCCGGCTGGGCCAGCGTCACCTGACTGCCCGCGCGGCCACCGCCGAGGAACGTCTGGGATCTCCCGACCACGAGCCGGCCGCGCGTCGCCTCGACGGCCACGGCCAGGATCGGTTCGCTCTGGGCCCCGGCTCCGGGGGCGCCGAGATCGATGACGCGGACGCTGCGCGGCGGCACCGTGAGCCCCCGATACGACGCCGGCCGGCGCGAACCGTCGCGGGTTGCGAATTCGAGATTGACGACGACAGTCTGCTCGAACGGGTTCGTCAGCACGACCTCGTCGAGACTGCCGTCCACGGTGAAACCGTCTGCCAGGTACCAGCTGTCCGATGTGGCGTTCGCGCAGGCGGCCACGCTGTCGCCGGACGGGTTGAGCGAGCGCTGCTCGACGATCGCACCGCCCCGCTCGATCTCGATCACCGCACCGACGAGCCGGTCGGGCATCAACTCGTCCAGGTCGACCGTCGCCGACGCCCAACCGTCGACGTCGACCGCGAGCCGCTGGACGGTTCCGGTCGTGTTCACCAGCAGGATCGTGCCGATCATCTGATTGCCGGTGCGGTTCGCGATCACGATCTCGCCACCGACGTCGTCGACGCCGGTCGCCGGCACACCGGGGCAGAACCAGGTTTCGGTGAGGCCGCCGAACGGCGGTGCGGTCGGCATCCATCCGTTGGCCGACACGCTGAACGTCGGCGCAACGAGCTCGCGCGGCGACCGCGTCCCGACGATCACCGCAACGATCGCGGCCAGCACCACGACGACGGCTGGGATTCGACGCCTCATGTCGGGGCACCGCCCGGCTCCTCGTCGTCGACGCTCGCGACCAGTGCCGCGAGGTCGACGCCATCGTCCGGTTCGGGCGCAGCAACGATCGGCACATCGCTCGGGTCGGCCAGGTCCGGCACGTTGCGGACCAGCAGGTCCGACGATCCGGCCGACGCGGTTGCGGCGCCTTCCCACGGCTCATCTGTGTCCCAGCCGGCGGCCGGCAGTGCTTCGCCCACGATCACACCGCCGAGCGGCGGCGCGTCTGACAGGTCGATCAGCGTCTCGTCGTGGAGCTCGCCGCTGCGACGACGGCCGAACGGCGACCGGGCCCCTGCAGCCACCGCGAGCACGGCGAGCCAGAGCAACATTTGGGCGACCCGCCACCATCCGCGGTTCGCGTCACGTGCGTATCCCAGTTCGCTGCGTCCGCCCACCTCGACGTCGAACGCAGTGGTCACCCCAAAACCGGGACGCGGGCTGAGCTCCACGCCGTCGACCGTGAGCGAGATCGCGTCGTCGAACGGAACCGCGACATGAAGGACCCCGGGGACGACGTCGTTGACACCGGTCGGCGCCGAGCGGTCGAAGCCGACCATCGAGGGCACGGCTTCGGACAGATCGGCGCGCGCCAGCGTGTCCTCGCCGGCGAGCTGCGACGCCGCCGCCGTCGCCCCGGTGAGCTGGGCGCCGGCCGGGATCCAGGCCTGATTGACGAAGATCTCCAACGTGGGCGGGCCGTACACCGACCCGAGGTCGAGCTGGTTCTGGAGTGCAGGCACCAACCCACCCGCGAGCGGGATCGGATCATCGACGGTCGACACCACGCCGTCGGTCTTGGGCACCACCACATAGCGAATTCCCAACGGAGCGAGAATTCGGCCGGCGCGCAGCGTCGAACCGTCGGCGATCAGGTCCAGCGCCCTCACCACCGCTGCGTCGGCCTCGGTCACGGGCGTCAGGAACCGGTCGGTGAAATCGAACGCACCGGCGTCGGTGACCCCGTACGCGATCCCGTCGGCATACCCGGCAGATACCACCGGGATCACACGCGGGTCGCCGACGTACAGCACGCGGTAGTCACCCGCCGCCGGGTCGGCAGGGAGCTGCGCCTCGAGCAGCCGCACCATCGGCGTGTCGGGCGTGTGCCACGCACCCTGACCGATCGCCAACACCGCCGGCACGACACCCAGCACGAGTGCACCGTTCGCCAGCAAGGCGATCGGCTGCCTCCAACCGAATCCACGACTGAGCACGTCGGAACCGAACCCGCCGGCCACCGCTGCGCCGGCCAGCGCCAACCCCAACGCGATCGGCACCGACAGCAGCGACGTCGCAGGCACATCGACCCCGAGCGAACCTCGCTCGGCAAAGATCGCGATCGACAAGAATCCCAGCACCATGACAGCGGCCCGGACGCTCCAGGTCAGACGCCAGGCCCGACTGATCGCCACCGCCGCCAGTAACGGCAGGTACAACACCACTGCCAGGATCGCGAACCGATCCGTTGTCGGAGCGAGGGTGGCGATCTCGACGAGGTCACGGCCGGTCGGCGTGGCCGGTCGAGCGCCGACAACCCGTTCCCAGGACCAGTCGAGCGCCCACGGGAGGTTGAGCGCCAGCGCCACGACGACGGACACTGCAGTGCACCCCACGAACCAGGCGGCGACCCGGAACGAGCTGCCGGCGAGCACCGTCCCGACGGCGAGCATCAGGCCGACGACGGCCCACAGCGCGATCACCACGGGTACGAATGCGGTTGCGACGGCGAGCACCAGCGAGAGGAATGCGATTGCGCGGGCACGATGCCGAACGCTCACCATCGCGACGCCATCGGCGAGATCGAGCACGCCGGCGTCGGGGTCCGCGGTCTCGAGACCCGCAGCACGGCGAAGCAGATGCACGAGCCACGGTAGGGCTGCGAACCAGACGAGGGCCGACCAGTCCCCACGGCTGAGGAGGCCGGGCACGAGCGGGGTCCCGACGTAGATCACCATGCACGCGACGCGAGCCCGGTTCATCGGAAACACCGTGGCCAGCCGCCAGGCGCCGAGAGCGCCCAGGAGATAGGAGCCGATCACCGACATCGTGAGCAGGAGGCTCATGTGGAACAGGGCGAGCACGCTCGTGACGGCGATGATCGCGTACCCCGTCGGCAGCGAGGTGGTCGCACCGAACCCCCGACTGTCGAAACTGCCGCGGTAGGTCGTCCACAGATCGCCGGGGCTCTCGGGAAACGGCAGGAACTCGCCGACCGCCGGGACCCGACCCTGGATGAAGTCCCTGCTCCCGATCACGATTGCGACGATCACCAGTACCCACGCCAGGAGCGGCCCGAACGAGGCCTCACGCCACCGTCGCACCGTGCTGTCCGCACCGACGTAGGTCTCGGTGTCCTTGCCGCGCAGGTACGAGGTCAGACGAGAACTGCCACGGTCCTGGAGGCCCAGGACTTCGCGTTCGGGGACGACCCGCTGACCGCGGACGGCGCGGCGACGAGCCAAGAGCGCGCCGGTTCGCGGGATCAGACCGCCGAGCGCCCGGAACGACGACAGCGCCTCCCCGAGACGACCCGTGAACAATCCGACGACCAACTCGACCATGGTGAGCAGCACGAGTTGGATTGATCGGCCGAGCAGCCTGGATCCACCGGTGAGGGTCGCGACCGACCGCATCCGGTGGCGGGCGCGGAGTCGGCCGTGATGGAGGTCGGGGCGGCGGACGACGAGCTGCTCGAGGTGCCGGACACGAGCGTCGGGGGCCACGATCACGCGTGCTCCGGTGAGGTGGGCGCGCCAGCAGAGGTCGACGTCGTCGCCGTGGAAATCGATCGCCGGGTCGTAGCCGCCCAGCGTCCGGAACAGATCGGCACGGATCAGGATGCACGCCGACGGGAGCACGAACACGTCGCGAACCGCATCGTGCTGTTCCTGATCCGCCTCACCGGGGTCGACGATCGGGTCGACTTCACCGAACCGGTCGAGGCCGAGACCGACGTGCTGCAGCATCCGCGGCTGATGCCACTCGGTGAGTTTGGGACCGACCACCCCGGCGTTGGACCGGAACAGCTCGGCCACCAGAAGACGGACGACATCGGGCTGCAGGGCGACGTCGTCGTGGCAGAGCAGGAAGAAGCCGTTGTCGCCCTCGACGAGCCGCAGCACTTCGTTGATCGTCGGCCCGAAGCCGGCATTCCCGCTCACGCTGCGTACGAACGCACTCGGAATCACGTCCCGGATCCGGGCGGCGGCATCGCCGTCGGTGTCGATCGGGTCGTCGTCACGGTCTTCGACCACCAGGAACAACGTGCGGAGATTCGGATAATCCTGCGCAGCAAGTGACTGCAGCGTCTCGTCGAACCAATCTCCGGGCTCGTGTACGACCATCACGGCAACGACCGACGGCGCGAGTTGTTTCTCCGTCTCCACGATGGATCGAGGCTAGCGGCGGCCGTCGCCGACGGGCGGTCATCGCTGCGTCACGTCCCGCACCGGCGAGGGTTCGACGGTAGCCTCGGGTCTCTTGTGAGCACCGCCACCACATCCGCGCCCCGGCGCGTCCCCCTCCCCGACGGCACCCTCCCGGTCGGTGCTGCGCTCCTGATCGCCGGTACGGCGACGTACGCATTCTTCAAAATCGGCACCATTGCGCTCGGTAGCAAGGATGCATTCGCCCCCATCGTCTCGATGTGGTTCGCGGTGTTCACGCTGGCCCCCGGTTTCTTCCTCCCCCTCGAGCAGGAACTCGGAAGAGCGCTGTCGCATCGGCGGGCGATCGACCAGGGTGGCCAGCCCGTCGTCGGTCGGGTGCTGCGGCTCGGCGGAGCCGTCACCGGAACCGTCCTGCTCATCATCGTCCTCGCGAGCCCGATCATCACGTCGCAGTACTTCAGCGGCAACTGGTGGATGCTCGCCGCACTCGCCACCGCGTTCGTCGCCTACGCACCGGCGCACATCGCCCGCGGCATCTGCGCCGGTTCGGGACGATTCCGCTCGTACGCGTTCATCCTCGGTTCCGACGGCGTGATCCGGATTCTCGCCTGCATCCTGCTCGCCGTCGTGGGGATCACGGCGGTTGCGCCGTACGCGTTCGCGGTTGCCCTGTCTCCCCTGATCGCGGTCGTCGTGGTCGGCCTGCGCGGCGACCTGCGCACGGATCCCGGCCCGGAAGCACCGTGGAACGAGGTCACCCAGAACCTGGGCTGGCTCCTGCTCGGCACCGTGTTCGCCGCGGCGCTGCTCAATGCCGGTCCCGTGACCGCCACGTTGCTGACGGACGGCGACCAGAAGGACGCGGTCACACGGTTCGGATACGGCGTGTTGCTGGCGCGGATCCCGCTGTTCCTCTTCCAGGCGGTCCAGGCCTCCCTGCTCCCACGATTGTCCGGGCTGGCCGCCCGGAACGAACTCGACGAGTTCCGCAGCGGATTGAGGAAGTTGATGGTGCTCGTCGCTGCCGTGGGGGTCGTCGGCACCGTCGGCGCGTTCTTGCTCGGCCCGTTCGTCCTCGAAACGGTCTACGACGCCGAACTGAGCCGCGGGACGCTCGCCATGCTGGCGCTGTCGAGCGCCACCTACATGGCTGGCCTGGCCACGGCGCAAGCCGTGATCGCACTCCGCGGGCACGCCTACGTGGCGGCCGGCTGGGGTGTCGGCGTGATCGCGTTCCTGCTCGGCACATGGCTCTCGAGCGACCTGCTCTTCCGTCGCATCGAGATCGGCCTGCTCCTGTCGAGCATCGCTGCGCTGGCGTGCTTCTCGGCGGCGCTGCGTCACAAGCTCCGGCTCGGGGCGACGCCCACGCCGGACTCGGTGATGGATGCGATCACCGACATGCCGATGGAGCACTGAGCCTGCCGACCGCTGTCCGGACGATTGGGTCGCGTGCGGGCGTCAGAGCTGGATGCCGGCCTTGCGTGCCTCGAGCTGCAGATCGTTCTCCACCATCATGCTGACGAGGGTCGGGAAGTCGACCTCCGGTTCCCAGCCCAGCTTCTCTCTGGCTTTGCGGGAGTCGCCGATCAGCAGATCGACCTCCGCAGGGCGGAAGAACTTCGGATCTTGGCGCACGTAGTCGTTCCAGTTCTCGATGCCGACCTCGGCGAACGAGCGTTCCACCAGTTCGCCGATCGAATGCGTCTCACCCGTCGAGATCACGAAGTCGTCGGGCTCGTCCTGCTGCAGCATCAGCCACATCGCCGTGACGTAGTCACCGGCGTAGCCCCAGTCCCGTTTGGCGTCGAGGTTGCCGAGGACCAGTTCGTGCTGGAGGCCGAGCTTGATCCGGGCGACGGCATTGGTCACCTTGCGGGTGACGAACTCGATCCCGCGCTTCGGACCCTCGTGATTGAACAGGATCCCCGAGCAGGCGAACATGTCGTAGCTCTCGCGGTAATTCACGACGATGTCGTGACCGAACACCTTCGCGCATCCGTACGGGCTGCGGGGATGGAACGGGGTCAGCTCGGTCTGGGGCGTCTCGCGCACCTCGCCGAACATCTCGGACGACGACGCCTGATAGAAGCGGATCGGGTTGTTCTGCGCACCGCCCACCATGCGAATCGCCTCGAGCATCCGGAGCACGCCGAGCCCGGTGATGTTGGCCGTCAACTCCGCCTGGTTGAAGCTGAGCGCTACAAAGCTGATCGCGCCGAGGTTGTACACCTCGTTCGGCTGGGCCATGTTCAGCGCTGCGACCAGAGACGGGAGATCGGCCAGATCCCCCGGAACGGTCTCGATGAACGGCATTTCCTCCAGCACCGCCTCGATTCGGGGGTTGCTCTGCCCCTTGACCATGCCGTAGACGTCGTAACCCTTGCCGTGGAGGAACTTGGCCAGATGCTGACCGTCCTGACCGGTGATACCCGTGATGAATGCGCGTGGCACTGTGACTCCTTGCTCGACGAACGGCCCGAGTATAGGTCGTGCCTTCCCGTTCCAACCGGAGGACGAAGCAGGCCGGTAGCGTGCACGATGCCCGACCCGGTGCCCGAACGATGACCCCGCCTCCGCTGCACCTTGCGATCGACATCGGCCCGCTGTACGGCCATCGCACGGGCGTCGGCGTCGCCGTCGAGGGCATGGTTCGCACGCTCGGGGAACGCGAGGACGTCGAACTCGACCCGTATCTGGTGAGCTACCGGTCCAGTCTCGAGTCGGGCCACACGCGTCTGCCGGTCCCGGGGATCCTCGCATCGCATCTCTGGTCTCGGAGCAACCGGATCGCAGGCGACCGATGGCTGGCCCGAGCCGACGTCATCCACGGCACGAATTACGTCGCCCCACCGACCCGAAAGCCGACGATCGTCTCCGTGTACGACTGCTGGTTCCTCGAGAACCCGCATGCCGCATCCCCGCTCGTGCGCCGCGCCGGGGAGACGTTGCGGCGCCGTGTCCGTGACGGGGCATGGGTCCACGCCAGTTCTGAGGCGACCGCCGACCTCGTCGGCCAGTTGCTCGGGACGGATCGTGTGCGCACGATCTTCCTCGGCGCTCCGTCGCTCCTGGACGAAGCGTCGGAACGTCGACCGGACGTCCCGGGCGTGGCCGACGGTCGCCCGTTCGTCATCTGCGTCGCCACCGAAGAACGGCGCAAGGGCCTCCCGCTGCTCGTTGCGGCATTCGAGCACCTCGCCGGCGATCACCCCGATCTGCACCTGGTGCTCGTGGGCGCGACCGGCGACGACACGCCGGCGGTCGTGCAGGCGATCGCCGCCGCCGGAACACAGACGCGCGGTCGCATCCACCGGCTCGGCATGGTCGACGACACCGCCAAGCAGTGGCTCGTCCGCCACGCCGCACTCCTCGCGTACCCGTCGATCGACGAGGGGTTCGGGTTCCCGGTCCTCGAAGCGCACGCACTCGGGACACCGGTCGTGGCAACGGGCGTTGGGTCCATCACCGAGATCGCCGGTGACGCGGCAGAACTCGTGACCGACCGCGACCCGATCAGCTTCGCGGAGGCGCTCCAGCGGGTCGTCACCGGTGGCACCAGTCGACTCGGCCTGATCGAGGCCGGTTACCGCAACGTTGCCCGCTTCCGATGGGACACCACGGCCGACCGTCTGATCGACCTGTACCGCCACGCCGTCGAGGAGGCCCGGTGAGCGTCGCGGTGCTGGCGGGAGGGGTCGGGGCCGCCCGCTTCCTGCAGGGCCTGATCCGCGCCGTCCCGCCCAGCGACGTCGCCGTCGTCGTCAACACCGGTGACGACACCATCGTGCACGGCCTTGCGGTGTCGCCCGACCTCGACACGGTCACCTACACCCTCGCCGAAGCGATCGATCCGGACCGCGGGTGGGGTCTCGCCGACGAGACGTGGCGCGCAATGGAAGCGCTCCAACGGTATGTCGACGTCAGACCCGAGGGGTCGACGGCGGCGCCGACGTGGTTCAACCTCGGCGACCGCGACCTCGCGACCCATTTCTACCGCACGGCCCGGTTGGCCGAGGGCGCCGACCTGACCGCGGTGACCGCCGAGATCACGCAGGCGTGGGATCTGACGATGCGCATCCTGCCGATGACGAACGATCGGTTCCGAACCGTGATCACGCTCGCGGTCACCGGTGACGAAGTCGCCTTCCAGGACTACTTCGTCCGCCTCGCGCATTCGGTGCCGGTCGAGCGGGTCCGATTCGAGCACGACGCCGAACTGACCTCCGAGGCGCGCTCGGCGCTCCAGGATGCCGACGTGGTCGTGATCGCGCCGTCCAACCCGCTGGTGTCGATCGGGCCGATCCGGGCACTCCCCGGCGTCGACGAACTGCTGACGGCGAGGCGCTCGAGTGTGGTCGCCGTCAGTCCGATCGTCGGGGGGGCTGCGCTCAAGGGCCCAGCCGATCGAATGCTGCACGAACTCGGGCTGGAGCCGTCGGTCGTCGGCATCGCCCGCCTCTACGCGCCGGTCGCCGGCGTACTCGTCATCGACCCCGTCGACGCCGACCTGGCGGACGCCGTGGAGCGGGTCGGTCTGCGGTGTGTCGTCGAGCCGTCGATCATGTCGACGCCGCAGCACGCCGAAACGCTCGCACGTCGCTGCCTCGCCGCTGTCTGAGCTGCCCGTCTGAGCTGCCCGTCCGGGCTGCCCGTCTGAGTTACCCGTCTGAGCTGTCCGTCTGAGCTACTCGTCTGAATTGCGCGTTCAGCGCTGCTGGACGAGGCCGGCCGCGAGCTCGGTCCACGGAGACCACGACAGGTGGATTCTGGCCCGCACAGGAGACACCGCGAAACGAGTCACGTCGGTCAGCACCGACGGCTCGTAGACGGGAGCGACAGCTCCGGGTCCGCCGATCAGTTCCCAGAGCGCATTGATCGGCGTCTGCTCTCCGGTTCCGATGTTGATCACGAGGCCGCTGCCGCGCGTACCGGCTTTGGCCAGCGCATCGACCGTGTCGTCGATGAACACGAAATCTCGCGTGTGACGGCCGTCGCCCGTGATCGTCGGCGCACGCCGCTCGGCCGCTGCCGCTCGGAAGGCGGCGACGACACCGCCGTCGTGGCGCTGGCGCGGCCCGTACACCGTTGCGAGCGCGAGCGCCGTGAACTCGACGGCGTCATGCTCGCGGGAGGCGGCCAGCAAGTCGACGGTGGCGCGCGCCACCACGCCGCGCACGCCCCGGGGCTCGAGGGGCACCTCTTTGATCGGGAGGTCACGCGCCGCCGGCCGCCCGTACAGTGCCGATGCCGGCAGCGTGACCACGACCTTGTCGACCCGATGGGTCTGCGCGGCACCGAGCACGTTGATCGTCGTCGCGAAGGCGGTCGCGAGCGACGCCGGGGCCTTCGACGCACGCGGGATCGCCGCCAGGTGGTAGATCACGTCGGGACGACGCATCCCGATGAGTGACGTGAACTCTGCGGAACCCGCGTCGAGATGGTGGATCTTGAGCGCTCCGTCCATCGCTCGGGCGTCGGCGAGATTGGCGAGACTGCCGTGGGACAGATCGTCCACGACGTCGACCGTGTCACCGTCGGCGACGAGCCGGTCGACGAGATGGGAACCGATGAAGCCGGCACCCCCGACGACGACGAAGTTCATGATCGACCATCATGGCCGCTGGCGTCGGTTGCCACGGTCACTCGGGTGACGGCAACCGGGCGTCCACGATCCGCTCACCGGCCGCCACGTCGTGCTCGACGCCGATCACGCAGTTCGTGACCTGCGCCGACGCACCGATGCGGCCGGCGACGATCGACGACTCGACCATGGCCGACGCCGCGACGAACGCGCCGGCGAGGAGTGCCGAACCGGTCACACATGCACCGGCACCGATCTCGGCTCCGGGTCCGATGACGCTGTCGACGACGGTCGCCGACGGGTCGACCCGAGCGCT
This sequence comes from Ilumatobacteraceae bacterium, assembly GCA_039921745.1. GTDB lineage: Bacteria > Actinomycetota > Acidimicrobiia > Acidimicrobiales > Ilumatobacteraceae > Ilumatobacter. The sequence continues at coordinate 33,987 of JBDSBE010000009.1, forward strand.
CGCGTGCACGCCGTCGATGGGCGCGCCACGAACCCCGCGGACGAGGTCGAGGTTGGCTTGCAGATACTGATCGGGGCGCCCCGTGTCGAGCCAGTAGTGGTCGGTGCTGATCCCGAACAGGCCGTGGGATTCAGCCAGCAGCGGGAACACGACTCGCTCGACGGAAAGGCGCTGGTCTGGCTCCACGTGGTCGAGCACGGACGGCTCGAAGACGTACGTGCCGGCGTTGATCAGGTTCGAATCGGTCTGTCCCGGCTGCGGCTTCTCGACGAACCGCCGGACCCGGCCGCCGTCATCGACCTCGACGACACCGAACGCTGACGGGTCGTCGACGGGTGTGAGGTGCAGGGTCGCCTGCGCGCCGAGTCGGCGATGGGCTGCGACGAGGTCGGCGATCGGCAGATCGGTGATGATGTCGCCGTTGGCAACGACGAACGTGTCGTCGACAGCGACGGCGCGCGCCGCGAACGCGATCGCTCCCGCGGTATCGAGCGGCGCCGGCTCGACCGCGTAGTGCACCCGCACCTCGCCGTGGCGGCCACCTGGGAACGCGGCCTGGAACGGCTCGGGTTTGAAACCGAGCGCCAGCACGACGTCGGTGACACCGCCCTGAGCGAGCCGATCGACGAGATCGACGATCATCGGCCGGTGCACGACGGGCAGCATCGGCTTGGGAACGTGATTCGTCAACGGACGCAGGCGCGTCCCGAACCCGCCGACCAGAACGACCGCGAACATCACCCGTCGGTGCTGTCTGGGGACCCCGAACCGCTCGTGGCTGGATCGACCGTCACCGTGGTGTCGTCGCTGGGGGCCACGGTCTCGCCCGGCACGAGCGTGCCGGCGGGAGCGACGGTGCCGGAGGGCACCGAGCCGTTGACCTCGACCGGCTCGCCCTGGAGCAGGTCTTCGGGCAGCACAGAACCTGAGTCGGCCTGACCGAGCTGTGGCAGCTGCTGCGCCCACGGCGGCATGACCTGGGTTGCGTCGGGCGGCGTGAAGTAGATCGCGAACACCATGCCGTCGTTGTCGAGGTGGACGTCGTTCATCTCCGCGATGTACCGGGTACCTCCGTCGGTGTCGGTGAACGAACCCCACGCCTTGACCGACACTTCGGCGTCTTCACCGTTGCACTGGGTCTCGCCCTCGATGTACTCGTCGAGGATGTCCGATGGCGCCTGCGCCGCGAACTCGGGGTTCGGTCCGACGCTCACCTGCGACGGGAAGGTGAGCGAGTTGTTCTGGAGGTCGACGTCGTACGTGTCGAGGAACACGCCGAGCACGGCGTTGCGGCCGACCCCCTGGGAGTTGATCGGGTGCCAGTGGATGACGCCGTCGTCGTGGCTGTGGATACCGGTCCGGAGGAAGTTGAGGTTGGTGAACTGCCCACGGGAGTCCTGCTCCTCCAGGGCGCCGTCGAGTTCCACCCAACCGTCGCACAGGTAGAAGCCGTACGCGGCGTGCCAGTGCTGATCGATGGTCGGCTCGGACGCATCGGCGGCCGGGAGCGATTGACGCGAGTAGACGATCAGCGCCAGACCGAGGATCAGGGTTGCGGCGACGGCGAGCGGGAAAATCGTCCCACCCTGGAACCGGACCTTTTTCCCCTTGCCCTTCTGTGCCAGGCGCGCAGCCTTCTTGGTCGACGTCGAGGTACTTGCCACGGCGGCAGGCTACCGGCGCCGGCGCAGCATCCCCAGGCACGGCGACGACGCCCCGGGCCGGCGCCGTCACGCGATCGTGGCGATGAGGCGGGCGTAGGCCTGACCGACAGCCGCCGGGGAGGCGTGCTCGACAGCCCAGCGACGACCCGACCGACCGAGTTCGGCCGCACGCTCGGGTTCGTCGACGAGCGCACGGATCGCAGTCACGAACGCATCGAGGTCGTCGGGAGGTACGGCGATGCCGCCGCCAGACGCCTCGAGCAGACGGGGAATCTCCGAATCCGGGTCGATCGCAGCGACCACGGGTCGGCTTGCCGCAAGGCTCGAGTACGTCTTGGACGGCACGCTCACGTCCCCGAGCCCGGTCCGCAGCGGGACGACGTGGACATCGCCGGACGCCAGCACCTCCGCCAGCCGCTCGATCGGCTGGTAGTCCACGAATCGGACGTTGCGCAGGCCTGCGGCCGATCGCTCCAGGTCCGTTCGGGCTGCCCCGTCGCCGTTGATGACGACGGTCAGGTCCGGGCAACGTTCGGCAGCGCCGACGAGCAGGTCGAGTGACTGCGAGAATCCGACATTGCCGGCATACAGCACGACGGGTTCGTCTCCGATGCCGAGTTCGCGGCGATAGTCGGTGAGACGGTCGCGCGGTGTGATCCGTTCGGTGTCCACGAAGTTGGGGATCACATGGACGCGCGCTCGCTCCGCGGCGCTCAACTTCGACGAGACGTTCGCGGCGAGCCCGTCGCTCAACACGGTCACCGCCGCCGCAGACCGGTACGACATCCGCTCCAGACGTTCGGCGAGCCCGATCAGCCGGCGGTTCGAGATCGCCCCCGTACGGACGGCGGCATCGGGGAACACGTCCTGGATGTTGAACAGCAGCGGCGCCCGTCGCAGACGACCGACGAGCCAACCGGTCAGACCGAGCGTCAGCGGCGGCGACATCGCGAACACCACGTCCGCACGTCTGAACCACCCGCCGGCACGGAGACCGGCCACTCCAGCGAGCACGGAGAATCCGGCGAACCCGACGGCGCGTCGCATCAGCTTGCGCTTGTCGGCACCCGGAAACGGATGGACCCGCGTGATCGTGCCCCACGGCCGAGGTTCCGTGCGGATCCATCGTCCGGTCCAGCCCGGGTCGACCCGGTGGCCCCGGTACCAGGGCAACGCTGTGACGACATGCAGTTCGTGACCGAGCAGCGCGAGTTCCTCGACGATCCGTGTCATCACCGTTCCGGTCGGCGCCGTGTCGGGCTCGAAGTGCGGGCACAGGATCACGAGCTTCACGAGTCGGCCGCCTGCAGATAGGCCGAGGCCAGTGCGGCGCCCGATCGCCCGATCGTGAAGTCTTCGCGCCTGACGCCACCTCGTTCGACCAGGTGGGCACGACGGGACCGCGCGAGGCCCACCCCCGCTGCCCACGACTGCCCGGAGGGCTCGGCCACGATCACCGCGGCGTCGCCGACGACCTCCACCACGGCCGGGGCATCGCTGCAGACCACGGGCGTGTCGAACATCATCGCCTCGACCAGCGGAGCACCGAACCCCTCGAACTCGCTCGGGAACACGAGCGCGTCGGCTCCTGCCACGAGCGCGTCGCGATCGGTATCGCTCACGCGTCCGGGACGCTGAACCCGTTCGGCATGGGGGCTCCTGGCGATCGTGTCGGCCACGACCGATTCGGCGAATCCCTCGCCGCCGATCAGCACGAGTGCCGTGCCGTCGTCGAGATGATCGAGCATGTCGATCAGTACCGCCTGGCGCTTGTGCGGGTGCGTGATCGCCGGGTACACCACGTACGGGCGGTTGTCGACCCCGTGGCGTCCGCGAACCTCCTCGATCGTCCGCGCTGTCGGCCGCTCCGCCACCGGCACGCCATGCGGCACGACCCGGACGCGATCGGCCTGTACCCCGAAGGCCTCGATCACGTGAGCGCGGACGAACTCTGTCGGCACAGCGATGACGGCGGCTCGTGCCACCGAGCGCGGCATCATGGCGCCCAGGTACCGCCGTCGCGCCGCACTGAAGTACGCAGGATGAACGAGGTACTGGAGGTCGTGCACGGTGAGCACCACCGGCCGCGCGCCGACGAACGGAGCGGTGCCGCCTCCGTGATGGACGACGTCTGCGTGGCGCGTCTTCGCGGCCAGCCAGGTGTGCTCGAGGGCGACGCGCCCCACACGCGAATCGATCCGCCCGGGCATCACCGACGTCCGGTACCGGCTGAGCAGCTGAGGGTACGCGGCCCCGAACCGGCCGTCGCAGTAGATCGACAGATCGAATGCGGTGGCGTCGAGGCCGAGGAGTTGGCGCGCCAGGTACTGCTCGGACCCACCGACCCTGCCCGGCGCCATCCAGGTCAGGTTGACCGCGACGTCGATGCTCACACGACCTCACGGTACGCCGCAATGGTGGCGTCGACCGTCGCATCCCACGTGAGGGCCGCAGCCCGTGCCAGGCCGGCAGCTCGGAGGTCGGCCGTGCGGGCGACCGCGGCGTCGATTCCGGCTGCGATCGAGTCGATGTCGTGCGGGTCGACGAGCACGGCGGCACCACCGGCGACCTCCTCGGTCGCCGTACCTGAGCTCGTGACGACGGGGGTGCCGTAGGACATGGCCTCGGCGACCGGGAGCCCGAACCCTTCCTGCAGGCTCGGGTACGCGAACACCGTCGCGAGCGAGTAGAGCGCCGGAAGGTCGCCGGGCGGGACGAACCCGACGAATCGGGCTCCACCATCCGGGATGGCAGCGTCACCCCAGCCGGCTGCACCGGCGATGACCAGCGGAGCATCATCGACCGCTCGGGCGACGGCCGACGTGAGAGCCGTCAGATTCTTGCGCGGCTCGACGGTGCCGACGAACAGGACGAACCGGCCGGGCAACGCATAGCGCCTCGTGACCCGCTCACGGTCGCCGTCGCTCACGTGGGCCGCATCGACGCCCCAGGGAACCAGCCGCAGCCGGGATCGGTCGAAACCGAGTTCGACGAGATCGTCCATGGTGACCCGGCTCGGACACAGGATCAGATCAGCGTGCCGGCACCGCTCCAGCCCGGCCCGCATCACGCGGGAACCGTGGCCGGAGAACCGCTCCGGTGTGTGCATGAACGCCACGTCGTGCACGGTGACGACATGGCGCGCGTCGGTTGCGGCCGGGATCGCCAAGGTCGAGTGACACACGTCGATCGCTCCGGTCGAGCGTTCGACCTTGGGCCAGTTGATCCGGTTCCACGACTCGTACAGCCACGGTCTCGCGATCGGGAGGGACACGACCGGCACGGGCGGCTCGAACGCGTCGTCCGGCGGCTGTCGGTGGCGGCCGGCGACCCCGATCAGCTCGATCGATTCCGCAGCAGCTCTGGCGACGATCCGGCGGCCGACCTCGACCGTGGCGGTCGCCGTGCCACCCGGGACGGCATGCCAGCACTGCTCCACTGTGTAGGCGACGCGCAGCGGACCGGGCATCGCACCATCATGCCCAAGCCGCCGGTCCACGCCACTTCGCCGGAGTCAGACGATCCCGGCGGCGACCGCCGGGGCCCGGTAGGCGTCGGCGAGCGAGTCGATCGTTTCGTGCGCGTTCAGACCACTCGGGTTCGGCACGACCCACAATCGGGCGCCCTCGAACCGGTCGGGTTGCTCGCCCATGACGGCCTTCGGGTATCGGAACGCCGAGCGATATGCCGTGACCCCTGCAACGGCGACGACGCGTGGGCGGTGATCACGGACGGTCGCTCGAAGCGTCTCTCCTCCCTCGCGCAGCTCGACCACGGAGAGTTCCGACGCACGCGCCGTGGTCCTGCGGACGACGTTCGTGATGCCGACCCCGCGATCGATCAGGTGTGCACGATCGGCGTCGGTCATGCCTGCACCGCGGTCGATCTCGTGCTCGATGATCCCGGCTCGGAGCAGCGCCGGGTAGAACCGGTTCCCCGGATGGGCGAAGTGCGTCTGGGTGGCAGCGGTCCACAAGCCAGGGTTGATGCCGACGAACAGCAGCCGGAGACCCGAGCCGATCAGATCGGGCACGGTGACCTCGCGAGCCGCTTCGAGCTCGGCGCGCGTGAAGCCCATGGCCGGGATCGTAGGCACCGACGCACCGTCACACCACCCGTTCCCACGTGCGATGGGCCATGCTGGTCGACATGCACCGGAGCCGCATCGGGGTCGTGCTGATCGATCACCCATTCGACACGTACGACGCGGCCACTGCGTTCTGGCTCGGCGTCAGGGGTGGATCGATCGGGACGTCGGAGGACCAGGCCGATGACAGCCCCTACGTGTCGCTCGACCCGCTCCCCGGCGGGATGCTGTTGGAGCTGCAACGCACCGGCAGTGGGACGGGAGCGCGCGTCCACCTGGACATCGAGACGGATGATGTCGTCGCCGAGATCGCACGGGTGGTCGCGCTGGGCGCGTCGATCGTCCACGAGCACGACGGATACGCGGTCATGCGCGACCCGGGCGGGCTGCTGTTCTGCGTGGTGCCGGTGCAGACCGGCGACGAGTTCGATCGGTACGCGACGACCTGGCCGTGACCACGACGACCCACGGTGCGCTCCGACGGGCTCGCCTCGCCGGCTACCCGGCGTGTTCGAACCGTTCAGCCGAGGAGTTCGGTGACCAGGTCGCGGAGCGGTTCGGTGTGATGGCGCAGCAGCGGGATGTCGGCCAGACGCAAGGCCGCATTGTCGAGCACGCTGTTCGCAGGTCGCGGCGCCGGGCGGGGCGGGTCGAGATCGGCGGTCGTGATCGGCTCGACCATCGCCGGGTCGCGTCCGGCTGCGGCGACGACCTCGCGGACGAACTCGTACCAGGACACGTCGCCCTGATTCGTGACGTGATGCATCCCCGACCGACGGTCGACGGCGAGCTGCCTGACCATCACCGCCAGGTCCGCCGTGAACGTCGGGCAGCCGCGCTGGTCATCGACGAACGCGAGGCTGGTCCGGCGTTCGAGCAGCCGCAGGATCGTCTTGACCATGTTGTTGCCATTCGCCCCGCACACCCAGGACGTTCGCACGACCGTCGCATCCGGGCCGGCTTCTCGCTCGCCCGCCAGCTTCGACGCGCCGTACACCGACCTCGGGTTCGGCGCATCCCATTCGCGGTAGGGCCGGCCGAGGGTGCCGTCGAACACGTAGTCGGTACTGATCTGCACGAAGTGAGATCGAGCGTCACTGCACGCCTCGCGCAACCACCGGGGGCCGAGCGCGTTCACGCGGTCGGCACGGTCGACGTCGCTCTCGCACGCGTCGACCGCTGTCCACGCCGCGGTGTTCACGACCACGTCGGGTCGCAGCATCGAGATCGCCCCGTGCACGGCCGAGCGGTCCGCCACGTCGAGCACCGCCCGGTCCGCGGCGATCACGTCGTCACCCGCCGCCTCGCAGTGGATGACGAGGTCGGCCCCGAGTTGTCCGGCAGCGCCGGTGACCAGGACTCGCATCAGAGACCGACGCGCTGCTTGAGCGGCTCCCACCAGTCGCGGTGCTCGCGATACCAGTCGACCGTGTGCGCGAGACCGTCGTCGAAGTCACGCTGCACGCTCCAACCGAGACCGGTGATCTTGTCGATGTCGACGCTGTAGCGCCGGTCGTGGCCGAGCCGGTCGGGAATCCATTCGATCGCCGATTCGTCGCGTCCCGTGAGTTCGAGCAGTCGCATCGTGATGTCACGATTGGTGAGTTCGTTGTGCGCACCGACGTTGTAGATCTCCCCCGGTTCACCCTGCTCGAGCACCAGATGCGCCGCGCGATTGTGGTCGTCGACGTGGATCCAGTCGCGGACGTTTCCACCGTCGCCCATCAACGGCACGGTGCGGCCGTCGAGCAGATTCGTGGTGAACAGCGGGATCAGCTTCTCCGGGAACTGATACGGCCCGTAGTTGTTCGAACATCGGGTGAGGACGACCGGCAGCCCGTAGGTCGTGTGGTAGCTGAGTGCGAGCAGGTCGCTGCCGGCCTTGGCCGCCGAATACGGGGACCGCGGCGTCAGGACATCGCGCTCGTTGAACGAACCCTCCTCGATCGTGCCGTACACCTCGTCGGTGGAGATGTGGAGGAACCTCGACACCTCGGCACGCAGCGCGACATCGCACAGCACGCTCGTGCCGAACGTGTTCGTCGTGACGAACGCGTACGGGTCGGCGATCGAACGATCGACGTGCGTTTCGGCTGCGAAGTGGACCACGGCATCGTGGCCTGGCAGATGCTCGCTCACGGCGTCCTGGTCGCAGATGTCGGCCTGCACGAAGTGGGCTCGACGGTCGTCGATGACATCGTCGATGCTTGCCAGGTTGCCCGCGTACGTCAGCTTGTCGAACACGGTGATCTCGTGGTCGGTGTTGGCGATCAGCCAGCGAACGTAGTTCGAGCCGATGAACCCGGCTGCGCCGGTCACGAAGAGTTTCATGTCTGCAGTTCCTTGAAGGTCGGCGCCGAGCGGTCCTTGGCCGAGAGCTGCGACGGGTCGTCCACGTCGATCCGCAGCGGCCACCCGATGTCCAGGTCTCGGTCGAGGGGTGTACACGCGACGCCCGGCATCCCGGGCCGCCACTCCTCGTCGAAGCAGTAGAGGTACTGGGTCGACTCGGTGAGCGACTGGAAACCGTTCGCGACGCCGCTCGGTAGCAGCACCTGGACACCGGGGCGGAGGTCGACGGTTTCGACGAGGCCGACGGTCGGCGAGCCCGGCCGGAGGTCGACGAACGCGCCGAACGCCTCGCCGGCGACGACGGTCAGGAGTTTGGTCATGTGCTCGGCGTGCATCCCCCGGATCACACCGCGTCGGCTCTCGGTGGCGTTGATCTGCACGAACGCCGACACGTCGACGCCGGCCGCCTCGAACGCAGAGCGCCGGAAGACCTCCCGGATGGTTCCGCGCTCATCAGCGACCTGCTTGCCCGTGATCACGAGCAGTTGCTCGATCGCGCCGGCGCGCATCTCGAAATCGACGATCGACGTCATCGGTCACTCGACGTCGATCTGACAGTGATCACCGACCATCAGGCGCAGCGCCCGTGGTTTCTGGCGCGTCCTCGCGACCCGGGCGTCGGATCCGATCAGGCTGTCCTCGAGCCGGGCGATGTCGGTCACCGAGGACCCGTCCATGATCACCGAGTGTTCGATCTCGGAGTGGGCGACGACGCAGTCGTTGCCGACCGCCGAGAACGGGCCGATGAAGCTGTCGGTCACGTGCGTCCCGCGACCGATGACGGCGGGCCCGCGGATCGTCGAGTTGGCGACCACGGCGCCTTCGGACACGATCACGCGGCCTTCGATCACCGACCGTTCGTCGACCGTTCCGGCGACGTCGAGTTCGATCTTCTCCAGCAGCAGCCGGTTCGCTTCCAGCAGCGGGGTCAGCTTTCCGGTGTCGATCCACCACCCGGTGAGGAGTTCGCACCGAACGCGCTCGCCTTCGTCGATCAGCCACTGGATCGCATCGGTGATCTCCAACTCGCCTCGCTCGGACGGGGCGATCGCGCTGACGGCGTCGTGGATGCGACTCGTGAACAGGTAGACCCCGACCAGCGCCAGATCGGACGGCGGGTCCTCGGGCTTCTCGACGAGCTCGACGACGTTGCCGTCGGCGTCCAACGTGGCGATGCCGAACCGGTGCGGGTCGGGCACCTGCTTGAGGAGAATCTGCGCGGCGGGTGCGTCGGGCCCACCACGAGCCGCCTCGAAGGCCGCCACGAACGCCCCGAGGTCCTGCTCCATCAGGTTGTCGCCGAGATACATCACGAAGTCGTCGTCCGCCAGGAATTCACGGGCGATCAGCACGCAGTGTGCGAGACCGAGAGGGTCTTCCTGGGGAATGAACGTGATCGACGCGCCGAACCGGCTGCCGTCACCCAGCGCCTCCTTCACCTCGTCGCGCGTGTCGCCGACGATCACGCCAAGCTCGCAGATCCCGGCCGACACCATCGCCTCGATGCCGTAGAACAGGATCGGCTTGTTGGCCACCGGGACGAGCTGTTTCGCGCGGGTGTGCGTGATCGGCCGCAGCCGAGTTCCGGCGCCGCCGGCGAGGATCAGTGCTTTCATGTCGGCCCGAGCCTAGTGGGGGCGACCGTTTGGGTCCGGTGGCGCCGACTGCTCACCCGGTGTCGGCTGAACCGGCCGGCGGGTCCGACCCGGCGAGTGCCGACGCCGTGGCCCCGGTCTCGAAGGAGGCGGGCGGCGGGCCGTCGCCGCGGAAGTAGGCGAGGACCTCGTCGCTGCCGTCACCCAGGCGGAGGATCGCCGCGTCGCCGACTCGATCGTTGACCACGGGGAGCGAGTACGTTCGCAATCCATCCTGGGCCGCCTGCCGCAACGCCTCGCCGGCCTTGATCGGGTCGAGACGGTCGTCGATCCGGACGGCGTCGACGACCGCTTCGATCACGTCGCCCGACCCGAACGGGGAGGACTGGATCCGACGGAGCGCCCCGTCGACGGCGGCGCGCATGAAGAGCTGCTGCCGCGCGATCCGGCCGAGGTCGGCACGTGGATCTTCGACCCATGACGAGCCGTCCCACTCCTCGTAGTGGCGGCTGCGGGCGAACGCGAGGGCCTGCACGCCGTCGAGCACCGTGCATCCGGGGTCGATCTGCAGGCCCGTGTTGGCGTCGCGGGCACCCTTCGCCACACACACCTCGACGCCGCCGAGCCCGTCGATGATGTCCTTGAACCCGAAGAAGTCGACCTCGACGTAGTGGTGGATCGGAATGCCGATCGACTGGCTCACAGTGGCGGCGAGACGGTCGGCGCCCTCGTTGTATGCACTGTTGATCCGCTGACTCTCGCCGGTGCCGGCGATCTCGACCCACAGGTCGCGCGGCAGACTCATCAACGCCGCACCGCCGTTGCGTTCCTGGCGCAGGATCATGATCGTGTCACTGCGTCGGCCCGTCACCTCTGCGGCCGAGCCGATTCCCCCGAAGTCCGGCGAGGACTCGTCGCCGCCCTCGCGCGTGTCGGAGCCGACGAGGAGATAATTCTCGGCTGGGTATTCGATGTTCGGATCGTTGAAGTCGGGGAGATCGGCGAGCACGCCGTCGAGTCCGCCGACACGTTCGATGTCGGCGGTTCGTGCGTCAGCCGCCCGCAGGACGCCGGCCGCTCCGAACAGGCCGACCACGGCTGCGATCCCCAGCGTCCAGGGGAGGGGTGAACGAACGCGTCGACGGCGCGTCACAGCAATCGGTTTCGGGTCGGCGGAGGGCACACGGAAACGGTACCCCCGCCGAGCCGGTTCGCCGTGTCACGCCGGTCGGAGGTGGACCACGTCGCCGACCGCCACCCGATGGGTGATCGCGCACTCGTCGAGGACCACGAGCCGCCCGTCCGCGTCGACGTCGGTGGCGGTACCCACGATCTCGTCGTCGATCAACTCGACCCGCACGCGTCGACCGAGGGTGAGCAGCGCCGAGCGGTACGCCTGGTCGATGGCTCCGGGCAGTGCGTCGTATGCGTCCAGCACGGCCCGCAGGACGTGCAAGGGCTCGATTGCGTCCCCGAGACGTGCCGCACCCTCCGGGGCCCACCGCACGTTCAGACCGAGACCGACGACGACCGAGCCGTCCCCCCCACGCTGCGCCAGGATGCCGGCCAGCTTGCGCTCGTCGACGAGGACGTCGTTCGGCCACTTCAAGCCGGCCTCCACACCGGCGACCGCCTTGGCCGCCCCGACGACTGCGAGTCCAACCCGTCGCGTCAGCTCACTCGGGTCGTTCGGTAGATCCCGACGGAACAGGATCGACACGAGGAGGTTGTCCCCCGGCGGGGCATCCCACCGACGATCGAGCCGCCCCCGTCCCGCAGTCTGATGGTCCGTCGCCAGGACGGTGCGATCGGGCGAACCGGCGGTGGCAGCGTGCACGAGGTCGGCGTTCGTGCTCCCGGTTTGCGCGACGTGATGGACCCGCCAGCTCACCGGCCAGCCGTCGAGCACCGGCCCGAGCGCCACCGCGCCGCCCGGGGGCTCACGAACATGGTCTGGTCGGCCCACGAGACCTACATTGGCACCTGTGCTGCAGAAGATCCTGATCGCCAACCGAGGCGAGATCGCCGTCCGCGTCATCCGGGCCGCTCGCGAGCTCGGTATCCAGACCGTCGCGGTGTATTCCGAGCTCGATCGGAACGCACTCCATGTCCGCCTCGCCGACGAGGCGTTCGCGCTCGGCGGGCAGACGGCCGCGGACAGCTACCTCAACACCGACGCGATCCTCGACGCGATCCGCCAGAGCGGTGCCGATGCCGTCCACCCGGGATACGGATTCTTCTCCGAGAACCCCGATTTCGCGAGGGCGATCATGGCCGAGGGCGTGACCTGGATCGGTCCGCCGGCCGAAGCGATCGACGAGATGGGCGACAAGGTCTCGTCACGCCTCGCAGCGCAGCGCGGGGGCGCGCCGATCGTGCCGGGTACCACCGAGTTCGCGTCCGGCCCCGACGACATCCGTGAGTTCGGCAACGAGCACGGTTGGCCGGTGTGCATCAAGGCTGCGTTCGGCGGTGGCGGGCGAGGCATGAAGGTCGTGCAGTCGGCCGACGAGGTCGACGATGCCTATGCCAGCGCCCAGCGGGAGGCGAAGTCGTTCTTCGGGCGTGACGAGGTCTACGTCGAGCGCTATCTCACCTGGCCGCGCCACGTCGAGGTGCAGATCGTCGGTGACCAGCAGGGCGACGTCGTGTGGATCTCGACCCGCGACTGTTCGGCTCAGCGTCGCCATCAGAAGCTGATCGAGGAGGCGCCAGCCCCCGGCTTGCCCGACGGCGTCGAGGAGGCGATGGGCGAGGCCGCCGTGAAGGCCGCCAAGGCGGTCGGCTACTTCAATGCCGGCACGGTCGAGTTCATCTACCAGGACGGGAACTTCTTCTTCCTCTAGATGAACACACGCCTCCATGTCGAACACCCGGTCACCGAGGTCGTGACCGGCATCGACCTGGTCGAGTGGCAGATCCGGGTCGCCGCCGGCGAGCCCCTGCCGATGACGCAGGACGAAGTCGCCGCCCGACGGTACGGGCACGGCATCGAGATCCGGATCAACGCCGAAGACCCCGCCGGAGGCAAGTTCCTCCCCTCGCCGGGTCCGATCACCACGCTCACCGCCCCCGACGGGTTCGGCGTGCGATTCGATTCGGGTTACGAATCCGGCGACGAGATCAGCCAGTACTACGACAACCTGGTCGGCAAGTTGATCGTCTGGGGTCGGGACCGGGACACCTGTATCGCCCGGACGATCCGGGCGCTCGAGGATCTCGTCGTCGAGGGCATCGCCACCACGATCCCCGCCGACCTCGCGATTCTCCGCCATCCCGACTTCCAGGCAGTGGAGCATTCCACCAAGTGGGTCGAGGAGACACTCGACCTGTCAGGGATCGGCGGCGCGCCAGCTGCGCCCCGTTCGGACGACGACGAGGCGTTGGTCGAGCGCACCACGACGGTCGAGGTCAACGGCAAACGCTTCGACGTCAAGATGTGGGTACCCGAGTCGACGGGCAGTGCCGCGGCCCCGGCCAAGCGCCCGAAGCGGGCGTCGTCGGGCGGCGATGGAGGTGCCGCGGCGTCCGGCGACGTGACCGTGCCGATGCAGGGCACGATCGTCAAGTTGCTGGTCGAGGTCGGGGACTCGGTCGAGATCGGTCAGGGCATCGTCGTGCTCGAAGCCATGAAGATGGAGAACCAGATCAACACCGAGAAGGCCGGCACGATCAAGGAGATCAAGGTCGCCGCCGGCGACACGGTCGGCGGTGGTGACGTCGTCGCCGTGGTCGAGTGACCGCTGCCCCAGGCACACTGCGTCCAACCGGCCACCGTGTGCACATGCATAGTTGCGCTCGCCCGTCGACGGTGGGCGGGAGACCATTGTCACTCGACAGGGTGACGACTTCATGCCATTGTGAGCACGGGGGAATCGAGGGCCATCGAACGCTCGGTGGCCACGACGAAACGGGGATCACATGCAACTGTTCACACGCCAACTGATGACGACGGGTAGCCCGACTGCGATGGGTTGGGCAATGGAGATGCGGGCGATGGCCTCGGACACGATGGGCACCGAGATCGGCCTCTGGTCGGCCGGCTTCGGGATGCCGATCGGTTCGCTCGCGTTCACGGCGCGCGTCGAGGGCATCGCCGATCTCGTCGAGAAGGCGGGGCCACTCGGCGATGACACCGAGTACGCCGCCAAGCTCGCCGAGGGCGAAGCCCACGTCACGGGCCCGCCGGAAGATTCGCTGGCGACGCCGCTGCACGGCGATCTCGGCGACCCGCCGCCGGTCGGGTCGTACGCGGTCGTCACGAGTGCGGTGATCGCGAACGGCAGGTACGTCGACGCCGTCGGGTGGGGAATCGATGTCGCCGAGCACGTCACGTCGCTCACCGATATGCCCGTCATGCTGCTGCTGCAGGAGTACGGCACGTTCGGTCAGCTCACCTGGATCGGTGGCGCTGCCGACGCGGCGGGCGTCGACGCGTCGGCGGCGGCAACGAACGGCGATGGCGACTACATCGCCAAACTGTCGGCGGCCGGCGAGCTGTTCGTCCCCGGCTCAGGCAACCGGGTCCTGGTGACGCGCATCGCCTGATCCCACGCGCCGCGCCGACGGCACCTGCGTACCCGTCGAGCACATCATGGTGGTACGCGATGTGATCGGACTACCCGAGCGTCCAGCGGGTGAGTGTGACCGTGACGCTCTCATGGCGGCCGGCAACGAGGAACAGCGCGATCACCACGCCGACCGTTCCGGCCACGCCACTCAGCGCAGCCTGCCATCGTTCGGCCGGTTCGACGAGGTATCGGAGCGCGACGAGTGCGGCGATCGGCACCATGACGCCGAGCATGTAAAACGCCATTGGGAGGAGTTGTCCGACGAGGTCGAACTGCGCGTCGGAGAGCACGTTGCCGAGTTCTCTGCCGACGCACGGACGCCACCACTGCGTGGCGACGAGCACGACGAACGCGACGATCGCGGCCTGCGTCCAGGGTCGACCCATGAGCTGGGTGGGGATCGGCACACGTTCGCGCAACAGCGGCAGGAGGAGCGCAACCAACGCGAGCGCGACCACCACCGCCGACCAGCGCAGCGCCGCGCCGTCGAGCAGGAACTCGTTGTCAGCGAGGATCCAGCCGCCGACGATCGCTGCCGCGACGGCGGCGACGAGCGCCTGCCACCGGGCACTCGCGGCGATCACCGCGGTTGCCGTCGGGACGATCATGAGGAAGGTGCACGGTTGGACGGTTGCGCGCACCGCCTCGGCGAACGGCCCGATGATCGCCGCGATCACGCTGGGTGCACCTCAGGTCGCCGGCTCGTCGAGGAGGATCCCGACCGCTGCATCGATCTCGTCGTACCGGCCCTCCCCGCGATGGTCGTACCGGATGTGCCCGTTGCGATCGACGAGGTAGATGCGTGGCCAGAACCCGCGTGGCCCCTCCTGCCAGTCGTGGAAGGAATGCTTCGTCGGGTCGAGCGCAATCGGCCAGGTGACCCCCAGGTCGGCCGCGGCTTCGACGATGTTGTCGACCTCGGCCTCGTACGAGAACTCAGGCGAGTGCACGCCCACGATCTCCAAACCCTGGTCGTGGTACTTGGCGTACAGGTCCTGCATGTGTGACAGCGTCGCCTTGCAGTTGCTGCAGCCGAACGTCCAGAACTGCACGGCGACGACCTGCCCCCGGAGTTCCTCCAGCGATGTCACGTCGCTCTGCAGCCAGCCGTCGATGTCCCGCAGCGGCGGGTGCAGCCCGCGATCGGGCAGGTCGACGGCGGGCTCGGTCGTGACGGGGGGCTCGGTCGTGACGGGGACCGCAGGGACCGTGCTCGACGCCTGGTTCGTCGTGGCGACCGTCGACGGGGGCGAGCCCTGCTCGGGCGTGACCGCTGGCGCTGCGGTGAGCACGCCGTCGTCCGATTGCCCGCTGACGACCGCGACGCCGATGATCGCGGCCAGAGCTCCGAGCGACAGCAGCGCGATCATCCGTCCGGGAAGTTGCATGACGTCCAGTGAAGCCGCCCGCCGGTGAACAAGCGAGTCCGAACTGCTGACGAAACCCGAAACAGTGCCCTTCCATCTCTCGTTCTGGGCAGGGTTTGGACCGTCTGGGGCGTCCAAACCCTGCCCAGAACGAGAGATGGAAGGTGGTTATTCGGCGGCTTCGGCGAGTGCTTCGCTGAGCGCGGGGTGCACGAGCAGACTCTCCACGATGTCGCTCACCCGCAGGTTGGCAGTGACCGCCAATGCAATGACCGAGATCAGCTCGGCGGCGTGTCGACCGACGATCGATCCTCCGAGCACCTCGCCCGTCGCCGGGTCGGAGATGATCTTGACGAATCCGCGGGGGTCGTTGTTGATGAGTGCCTTCGGCGTGGTCGAGAACGGGACCTTCGTGACACGGATCTTGCGGCCGGAAGCGAACGCCTCGGCCTCCGCCAGGCCGACGTCGGCGATCTCGGGCTCGGTGAAGATCGCGGACGCGGCCTTGTCGTAATCGAGGTGACGGTGCTCGATCGTGTGCAGACCCATCACGTGCTCGGCGACCTTGCGACCCTGCATCGACGCGACCGACGACAGCGGCAGTTTGCCGCTGACGTCGCCGGCTGCGTAGATGTGCGGCTGATTCGTGACGCAGTGATGGCTGATGTCGAGGTAGCCCCAGGCGTTCAGCTCGACGCCGGCCGCGTCGAGGCCGAGGTTCTCCGTGTTCGGAACCGACCCGATCGCGAGCACCGCATGCGACGAACGGACCACCCGGCCATCATCGCATCGCACGACGACCTCATCGTCTTCACGATCGATAGCCGTCGCCCGGGCGCCCTTGAGCAACTTGACCCCGCGACTGAGGAAGTCCTCCTCAAGGATCGACGCCGCCTCCGGGTCTTTGCCGGGGAGCACCATCTGACGGCTCACGACCAGGTTCACCTGGGTGCCGAACGACGAGAACATGTGGACGAATTCGACGCCCGTGACGCCGGATCCGATCACCGTGAGCGATTCCGGAAACACCTTCGGTGGATAGCAGTCGCGGGTGGTCAGGATCCGATCACCGTCGGGCTCGCACCATTCGGGGATCCGGGGGCGGGTACCGGTCGAGATCAGCGCCGTGTCGAACTCGATCTCTTCGTCGCCGTCCGGCCCTGAGACCATCACGCTGTGCGGGCCCGTGAACCGGGCCGTACCGGACACGAGCCGCACCGCCTGGCTGTTCAGGAGTCGGGTCACATCGTGCTGCATCTGGGACTTGATGCCCTGGATCCGTTCGGTCAGCGACGTGATGTCGACCTCCGGCTCGCGTAGCTCGAGGCCCATCCCGCGGATGCGACGGGAGAAACTCATCGCGCCCCCGGTCGCGATCATCGTCTTCGACGGGATGCAGTCCCACAAATGCGCCGCGCCACCGATCACATCGCGTTCGACCACGGTCACCTTGGCCCCGAGACGGGCCGCATAGGTCGCCGCCTGGTTCCCGGCCGGGCCGCCACCGATGATGAGGAATCGCATCGCGCCAGGCTAGGGCGATGCGGGATGCTCGGATGACATCGCCTCGTCCCCGGCGAGCAGGGCGCTCGCACCGAGTCGGTCAGCCGACGCACCGTCGGGCGATGCTGCGATCAGGTTGCGACAGAACGTCGACGGGTACGCGATCTGGTCGCGTGGTTGACCGACCCATTCGAAATGCATCCCGTCCGGTCGGCGGAAGTTCCCGCCCCACGCGAACCCGTGCCTGCGGAAGATGCGCACGACGTCACAGTTCATCGTCGGGCGGCAACCCTCGCAGTTCGAGCCCGTGTTGGTGTCCAGCGCCATGCCGTAGGTGTGCCTCGACAGGAACCCGATCTGGCCGCTGACACGGCTGAAGCGCGGCACGTAGCAGCCCCCGGCCGAGTTGGCGTTGGCGACGTCGATCTCCGATGCCAGACCCGCGGCCGCCACGTCGGCGAGGGCGGCGCGCAGATCGTCGACGACCTCGACGTGGCACTGGACTCTGATCCTGATCGTCGGGTCGAGGAGGACGCGACCGTCGGTGAGGTTCGTGGCCTTCCACGTCGGATGCATCTCGACCGAGCCGTCCGCCGCGAACCGGTACCACGGCTCACCGAGTGCGACCTTCGTGCGGGCCGTGCTCAGCGTGTCGTCGGGGTCAGGCGAATCCCAGCTGCGGTTGACCTTGGTGTCGGTACGACCGGTGAGCGCCTCGGCGCTGAGCGCATCGTCGAGGGACACCCGGTCGTCGAAGCCGTAGATGACGGTCCGGGTGTCCGCCGTGGCGCCGAGCCGTTCGGCGACGTCGAACGTGAACACGAGTTCGGCGGACCCGACCTGGTCATACGGCCTGATGCCCGTGACCGTCAGCGGCACCGCCGAGCCGTCAGCGGCCTGCATCACCACGACATCGCCGACCAGCGTGCCGGTCTGACCGGCCGTGAGCTCGTTCATCACGACGGCATCGGGCCCGAGCACGGCTGAGACATCGGCTCCGAACACCCGCCCGATCGATCCGCGCGGCAGCGAGGTGTAGACCATCGGGATCAGCCAGCCGTCCGGCGGGGCGTGCACCGTGCTCTGGCCCCGGGTGATCCTGCGCATCCCGAGTGACCCGGTCCGTCCGACGGTCGACGTCCCACCGACCCGACGTGCGGCACGGTCACTGGCCTCGACGACGAACCGGTCGACATCGCCCACGTCGAACACCACTGCAAGGTCACCGACGGGCTCGTCCAGCCGCTGTGCCGGCGCAGTGACGGTCGCGGCGGTGTCGATCGACCCGGCGACCACAACCCCCACGCCGAGCAGTGATGCGAGACCGACGCCCATGAGTGCTGCGCGCCGAACGGGGATTGGGGTCGAGAACACGACGGCATCGTAGGGAACGCAGGTTCCCGACACTCGTCACGAAGACGTAACGGATGGTGTCGGATACCAACCGTTACGTCGGGGCGGATCGGCAGAGCCAGCGGCTACGGTCTGATCCTCGTGAGCGAGCCACAGAACGAACAGGACCAGTCCACCGGGAGCGGGCTCGTCGCGGAGAAGGCTCGGCGGTCGGGGCGTGTCGACGAGCTCCGCCAGGCCGGTGTCGAGCCGTATCCGTACCGGTTCGACCGCACCCACACACTCGGCGAGGTCCGCGCCGAGTGGGGATCACTCGACGCCGGGACGGAGACCGAGCACCAGGTCACCGTCGCCGGGCGCTTGATGCTCAAACGTGACACGGGCAAGCTCGTGTTCGCCACGATCCGCGACCGAGGCGCCGAGATCCAGCTGTTCGTGTCCAAAGCAGTGACCGGCGACGAACACTTCGGCGACGTCAAGTCGCTCGATCTCGGCGACTGGGTCGGCGTCCGGGGCACGGTGATGACGACCCGCAAAGGCGAACTCTCCGTCAAGGCCGAAACGGTGCAGCTGCTCGCCAAGGCCCTGCGACCGATGCCCGGCAAGTGGCACGGACTCACCGACACCGACACGCGCTTTCGTCAACGCTACGCAGACCTGATCGTGAACGATGACGCACGCCGCAACTTCGAGATCCGCCACGAGGTCATCGCGAGCTTTCGGCGCACACTGCACGCAAGAGGCTTCATCGAGGTCGAGACGCCGGTCCTGCACATGGAGGCCGGCGGCGCCCATGCCCGCCCGTTCGTAACCCACCACAACGCGCTCGACATGGACCTGTACCTGCGGATCGCGCTCGAGCTCCATTTGAAGCGCCTGATCGTCGGCGGGATGGAGCGGGTGTTCGAGATCGGCAGGATCTTCCGGAACGAGGGCATCTCCACTCGCCACAACCCCGAGTTCACGATGATGGAGCTGTACCAGGCGTTCGGTGACTGGAACGAGGTCATGGACATCACCGAGGAACTCGTCACCATCGCCGCCCGCGACGCGATCGGTACGACGCTGTTGACGATTCGCGGTCAGGAGGTCGACCTCGCCGAACCGTGGCCGCGCAATCGGATGGTCGACTTCGTGAGCGAAGCCGTCGGTCGAGAGATCCATCCGTCCCAGCCGATCGACGACCTCCGCGCACTCGCCCGCGAGCACGGCATCCGGTACGAAGACCGCTGGGGTGGCGGCAAGCTCGTCGAAGCGCTCTTCGAGTCGCTGTGCGAGGCCGACATCGTGCGTCCGACGTTCGTCACGGGCCACCCGACCGAGATCTCCCCGCTGGCTCGCGTCGACCGGAGCGATCCGTGGCTCACCGAGCGGTTCGAGATCTTCGTCGACGCACGCGAGATCGGCAACGGCTACTCCGAACTCAACGACCCGGTCGAGCAGCGGGCGCGTTTCACCGACGAGCAGGCTGCGAAAGCGGCCGGGGACGTCGAGGCCGGCACCGTCGACGAGGACTATCTGCGGGCTCTGGAGTACGGCATGCCGCCCACCGGAGGTCTCGGGATCGGGATGGATCGCGTCGCCATGCTGATCGCCGGTGTCGACTCGATCAAGGAAGTGATCTTGTTCCCGACGCTGCGACCCGAGCAGGATGGTCCCATGCCCGACCAGCCGGTGTTCGACGGAGACGACACATGACCCGCATGGCCTGGGGTGCGGGCCTCACCACCGTTGCGGCCGACGACACCGTGCTCGACGCGTGGTTTCGATGGTTCGGGTGGGGCGAGTACGGCGACGACACCGTCGCTCGCGACCACCCGGACATCGAGCGAGAGCTGGGCCTGCGCGACGAGCACGACGAGGTGCGCAATGTCACGATCCGCCCGATCCGATTGTCGGTCGACGTCGACGACGCACCCGCATCGGCCGCGGACGCCTACCTACGGCTGCACCTGCTCTCCGGTCGACTCGCCACACCCCACTCGATCAACATGGACGGGATCTTCGGATCGCTCAACAACGCCGTCTGGACGAACCTCGGCCCCGTCGCCATCGCCGAACTCGCAGCGGTGCGGCTCCGCGTCCGCCAGCGCGGTCAGATCCTGCACGTCCACGGCGTCGACAAGTTCCCGCGGATGCTCGACTACGTGGTGCCGTCCGGTGTCCGGATCGCCGACGCCTCTCGGGTCCGGCTCGGGGCGCATCTCGCCGATGGGACGGTGGTGATGCACGAAGGGTTCTGCAACTTCAATGCCGGCACGCTCGGCACCTCGATGGTCGAAGGCCGCATCTCGGCCGGTGTCGTCGTCGGAGCGGACAGTGACGTTGGCGGAGGATCGTCGATCATGGGCACGCTGTCGGGCGGCGGGACGGAACGGATTTCGGTCGGCGAGCGCTGCCTACTCGGCGCGAACGCCGGGATCGGCATCAGCCTCGGCGACGACTGCGTGGTCGAGGCCGGCCTGTACGTCACCGGCGGGACGCCGGTGCTCGGCCCCGAGGGTGTCGTCAAGGCCAAGGCGCTGTCCGGTCGATCCGGCTTGATGTTCATCCGGGACGGTCAGACCGGTCAGGTGATCGCTCGCACACGCGCTGGTTCGTGGGGCGAACTCAACGCCGACCTCCACACCGGCGGCTGACGTGCCGACGCCTGATCCGCCCGACGAAGGCGCGAGGTTCCCGATCCGGTTCACCGGCGCGAACCGTGCGATGTGGTTGCTCGGCATCCGACCGGCCGACTCGTTCGTCGCCGTGGACACGCGGAGGTGGCGATTCGGATGGGCTGGGCGTTCCGGGCGCGAGTGACGCGCGGTTCGATCAGCGGCGTGGCCGACGATCATGAGCGGGTGCTCGGTTGGGGGGTGCACGGCTGGAACGGCCGCTGGTTGGTCAACGGCTCGTCGTCGGGTCTCGTGCGGATCGACGTCGACCCGCCAGCACGGGGCCGGGTGCTGGGTTTCCCGGTGCGAATCCGTCAGGTTCGAGTGTCGGTCGACGAACCCGCCGGGCTCGTCGCCACGCTCACTCCGTGAGACCCTCGCGCGCCCTGCGTGAGTGACGGCTCGAACCGGTTTCGCCACGGACACCATCGCTCCGTACCGTGAACTCCGTGGAACTCCTGTGGCCGGCGACGGAGATGCTCGGCAGCTACGCAGCGGCGCTCGCGGCCGGCTGGTCACCGAACACCATGCGCCCGGAGGCTGCCGACGAGGAACTCGCTGCGATCGGTCACGACCCGGATGCGTTCGTGACCTCGCTCGTCGATCGGGAGGCGGCCGGGCCACCGATCCCGCAACCGGACGGCAGCGTCGTGCAGCGGTTGCCCGGATACCGCAAGTGGATGTGGGACGGCGACTTCGCCGGGAGTGTCAACCTGCGATGGCGCCCCGGTACGAACGAGCTGCCGGTCGCCGCGCACGGCCACATCGGCTACAGCGTGGTGCCGTGGAAGCGGCGCCTCGGCTACGCGACCCGCGCGGTTGCCCTGATCCTGGTCGACGCGGCGGCCGAGGGCCTGACGGAGGTCGAACTCACGACCGACGAGGTCAACATCGGGTCCCAGCAGGTGATCGAACGCAACGGCGGCGTCCTCGTGGATCACTTCACGAAACCCGGTACGGGCGGCCCCGTACGCAGCCTCCGATACCGGATCCCCCTCCCCTGACACCCCCCGCCGACCCCACACCGTCTCCGTTCTGGGCCGGGTTTGGACGGCCCAGGGCGTCCAAACCCTGACCGGAACGAAGGCGCTCAGCGCGCGTCGAGGGCGGCGCGGACCTCCACGATCGCCTGTCGGAGGGTCGACACGATGTGGTCGACGTCGTCCCGGTCGATGACGAGCGGTGGCGACATGACGTTGAGGTGGACCATCGGTCTGACGATCAGCCCGTTCGGTTCGCACGCATTCGCCACGAGCTTGCCGACGTCCAGGTCTTCGGAGTAGTGGACCCTGGTCTCGCTGTCCTGGACGAACTCGACGCACGCCATCAGGTGCGACCCCCTGACATCTCCGACCATGGGAAGATCGGTGAGGGTCCGCAACTGCTCCTGGAAGTACGGCCCGATCGCCTGCACGTGTTCCAGGAGGCCCTCGCGTTCGATGATTTCGATGTTCTTGAGGGCGGCGGCGCAGGACACCGGGTGCCCCGAGTAGGTGTATCCCACGGCGAAGTAACGGTCATGTCCGGTCTCGGCGATCACGTCGTAGATCCGGTCGCTCACGATCGTGGCGCCGAGCGGCAGATAGCCCGACGTCAGACCCTTTGCGCTCGTGATGATGTCGGGCACGATGCCGAACACCGACTCGGACGCGAACCACTCCCCCAGCCGCCCGAAACCGGTGACGACCTCATCGGAAACGTAGACGATGTCGTGATCACGGCAGCGTTGCCACACACGCTGGAGGTAGTCGGCCGGAGGCATGATCACCCCACCCGACCCCATGATCGGCTCGGCGAAGAACCCAGCGACGTTGCGTGCACCGAGTTCGTCGACCTTCGCCTCGAACTCGGCAACCAGATCGTCGGCGAACTCCTGCTCGGTGCGGTCACCGCCGTGCGCGTAGAAGTTCGGTGACGACAGGTGGTGGATGATGTCGTCGATGTAGTGGAAGCCGTCGACCTTGTCGCCCGGTTTGCCGCCGATCGACACCGATGCGTAGGTCGTGCCGTGATACGCGTCGACACGACTGAGCACGTGCCGCTTCTCGGGCGTGCCCTTGGCGTACTGGTAGAACTGGATCAGCCGGAACGCGGTATCGACCGCCGTGGAGCCGCCGGTCGAGAAGAACACCCGGTTGAGATCGCCCGGCGTCAGTGAAGCCAGCTTCTCGGCGAGCAATCCGGCGGGTGTGGTCGTCATGTCGACGAACGGATTGGCGTAGGCGAGTTCGCGCACCTGCTGCGCGATCGCGTCGGCCATCTCGTCGCGCCCGAGGCCGATGTTCGTGCACCACATGCCACCAACGGCGTCGACGTACTCGTTGCCGTCGGTGTCGACGAGCTTCGCTCCTGCGCCACGTTCGATCGGCAACACGTCGTCGACCATCACGGTGTCGAACATCTGGTAGGGGTGGATGACGTGGCGTCGGTCGCGCCCGACGATGTCAGCGGTTGATCCAGCGTCCATCCGGCCATCGTGACATGGACGATCATCGGACGTAGGGTTCCGCCATGGCGAAGGCCGAGCACGGGGATCCGGTCGAGCTGATCGCCGAGGGGCGAACCGTCGAGATCACGAGCCCCCACAAGATGCTGTTCCCGAAGCTCGGGCTCACGAAGCTCGATCTCGCGAACTACTACCTCGCTGTCGGCGAGCCGCTGATGCGCTGGATCCGCGACCGACCGGTGCTGCTCGAGCGATACCCGAACGGCGTCGGCGGGAAGTCGTTCTTCCAGAAGCGGATCCCTGATTCGGCGCCTGACTGGCTGACGACCACGACGGTGCAGACGATCAACGGTACCGAGTCACGTGCGCTCGTGATCGCCGATCTCGCGCACGTGCTGTGGGCCGCCAATCAGGGTGTGCTGGGTCTCCACGTGTGGCAGTACACGGCGGACAAGCCGCAGTGGGCCGACGAGCTGCGGATCGACCTCGATCCGTCGCCTGAGCAGACGTTCGATCACATCCGTGAGGCTGCGATGCACGTTCGGCTGTATTTCGCCGATCACGGCATTCGGTCGTACGTGAAGACGACGGGCAGCAAGGGCCTGCACATCTACGTTCGCCTCGTCGACGGTTACGACTCCTTCGCGGTGCGTGGTGCGTCGGTGACGGTGGCCCGCGACCTCGCTCGTCTCCACCCCAACCTGATCACCGACGAGTGGTGGAAAGAGTTGCGCGACGGGAGGGTGTTCGTCGATTTCAACCAGAACGCGCCGCACAAGAACGTGTTCGGCGCGTGGGGTGTCCGGCCGCGGGTCGGGGCGCAGGTGTCGACACCGTTCGAGTGGGACGAACTCATGGACGTCATGCCCGACGAACTCACCATCCTGACCGTGCCCGAACGGCTCGCTGCACGCGGCGACGCGTGGGCGACGATGAACGACGAACCGCAGGAGATCGCTGCGCTCGTCGACCAGTTCACCGAGGACATCGCCGACGGCATCCCCGACGCACCGTGGCCCCCGGTTTACCCGAAGATGCCGAACGAGGCACCGAGGGTCCAACCCAGCCGAGCCAAGAAACCATGACGAATTGTGCCAGGCACAATTCGTCACGCGGTCACATGCTGACCTCGAACGTCTCTCCGACCTCGACCGTGCCGCCGCTGCGGGTCACCACTGGGCAGCCTTTGGCGATCGCGCATGCTGCATCGAAATCGGGCGCTTCGACGATGCTGTATCCTCCGACGCCGTTGTCACCCCATCCGTCGGTCACCGAATCCGCACCGACGGTCTTGGCGGCGCCGACCGGGCCCCCATGTCGACGAATGCATCGGCGTGCGTGCCCATCCACTCGCCCCACGCGGCCATGTGCCTGGCCTGCTCCTCTTCCGATTCGGGCATGCCACCACCGTGGTAGGTGAACAGAAACTTCGTCATGTCATCTCTCCTGTTGTTGGTTGAACTCGCCGGAGCGATCAGGTTGCCCTGCCGGTGAACGCCATCAGCTTCGACACCGCGTCGTCGTGGGCAGCCGTCGTGATCGCGGCGAAACCGCCCAGTCGAATACCGTGACGGTGAGAAATATTCTTGCGGATGCAAGTGTTCCACACGTCATGACGACTGTTGACATCCGACGGGCGGGCGAGCGGTACGCGACCCGGATCGATTGGCTCGACTCGAAGCACTCGTTCAGCTTCGGGCAGCACCACGACCCGGCCAACACCCACCACGGTCTGCTGCTCGTGAACAACGACGACATCGTCCGACCCGCAGCCGGCTTCGGCACCCACGCCCATCGTGACATGGAGATCGTGTCGTGGGTGCTGTCCGGCGAACTCGAGCACCGCGACTCGGCCGGCAACACCGGGGTGATCGTGCCCGGTCTGGCACAGCGGATGTCGGCCGGCTCCGGCATCCGGCACAGTGAGCGCAATCCGAGCACCACCGCCGACGTCCACTTCCTGCAGATGTGGATCCTGCCCGATACCGAGGGCATCACGCCGGGCTACGAGCAGCTCGATCTGTCCACCGAACTGCGCAGCGGCGGCCTGATCCCGATTGCGTCAGGCGCCGGTCACGACGCAGCAATCACGATCCACCAGCGCGATGCGGTGCTGTGGGCCGGTCGGCTCGCATCTCATGCACATGTCGACGTTTCCGACGATCGCCACGTCCACGTGTTCGTCGCGCGCGGTTCCGGGACGCTCGAACCGGGCGGCACCCTCGGAACGGGAGACGCCGTACGCCTCGCCGACAGCAACGGCGTCGGGTTCACGGCCGGACCGAACGGCGCTGAGGTGTTGATCTGGGCGACGGCATGACATCCTGATGGTCGTGACCCACCGGTTCGACGAACTCGCCGACATCATCCGCACCCGGCGCACGCACATGCTCGTCAATCGCGATCGGGACGTCCCCGTCGACCTGGCCGAACAACTCATCGAACTCGCGACGTGGGCACCGAATCACAAGAAGACCTGGCCGTGGAAGTTTGCGATCGTGACCGGGCCGGGCCGCAGCGATCTGGGCGAGGCGTTCGCCGACGACATGGTCGAACGCGGCGTCGGCGACGAGGGCAAGCGCACCAAGACCCGCACGAAATACTTGCGGACCCCGATGTCGCTGGTCGTCGGCTGCGAACCGCACGAGCACCCGACGTTCCACGCCGAGAACCGAGACGCCGTCGCGGCGGCGATCCAGAACATCCTGCTCGGTGCCACCGCTGCAGGATTGGCATCGTTCTGGGGAACGGCACCGGTGTCCGACTCGTCGCGCGCCCTCGAACTGTGCCGCTTCGCACCTGAGGACCGGATCCTTGCGATCGTCTATCTCGGATGGCCCAACGGTACGGTCGAGACGCCGATCCGTCCGGCGCCGTTCGTCTCCCACGTGAACGGCTGAACGCGCTCACCGCGCACCGAACTTTGCACCGGCGACGAACGGCCCGGGCGGCTTCTGCGACGTCCGCACCCGCCCGGGTTCCCACACAGCCTGCCACCATCGTCGCCGCCAGTAGGCAACCGCCCATGCGTCGTTTCCACATCATCGCTGTCGATCACCCGCCTCCGGTGATGCCGCCCGCCGACCCCGACATCGCCCCGTCGGCGCGATCGCTCCAGCGCGCTGCGCCACTCCCCCACGCCTCGACGACGTCCAGCACCGACCGGTCGAGCGGCATCTCCGATCTGTGCAGGATCCGGTCACCGTTCACGAGTTGCACCACCGTCTCGGCCCACCGCTCGGCCGGAATGTCGGCCCACGTCGCGCCATCGGACCACGGCCGTTCGAGGCCGAACCGGGCGTGCAGCTCTGCGCGTAGCTCGCCGAACTCGACACATGTCCGCTCTACGTGGTGGGCGAGCTCGTGGACCAGAGACTCGCGAAATTTGGCCGGGGTCGTGGGGATCTCGATCTCGATCATGGCGGCTGATTCCACGTACCGTGCATCGCCCCCTTCCACATGATCGACGAGCACGACCTCGACGTCGGCGATGCACGAACGCCGGCCGTCGAAGCGAGCGAGGAATGCGGCCCAAGCCGGATCGAGCACCGCACGCACATCGTCAGGGAGGTCTTGCACGATGGTCAGCCGACCACCGCCGTCACCCGCCGCCGTCGAGCTGATGGCGCAGGCCCCCGTCGCGATCGCGAGCGAGGCCGACGCGAGCAGGGCGGCGCTGTATCGCACCGATCAGGCGAGCGCGGGCTCGGCGATCGTGGCGTCGGCCTCGACACCGTCCCCGCGACCGTACTTGCGCCGCAATCGCCACGACCAGAATGCGCCCACGAGCGCCACGAACACGATGCAGAGCACGAGCCGCACCTCGAACGCCCACGGCATGAAGTCGGTGTTGTTGGTGCTGTCGTTGCCGAGGCCGGAGGCCTGCACCAGATAGACGACCGACTCGGGGAGGATGGTCACGATGATCAGCCCGATGATCTGCACGCCCATGAACGGGATCGCGCCCCGGTGGATCTGCGCGGTGGTGACCTCGGGTGGGGCGACCGACTGGAGGTAGAACAGCGAGAACCCGACCGGGGGCGAGATGAAGGCGAGGTTGAGGTTGATCGCCATCAGGACCGCGAACCAGACGAGGTTGACATCGAGCGCGATCGCAGCAGGGATCAAGAGCGGCATCACGATGAAGGAAATTTCCAGGAACTCGAGGTTGATCCCGAGCAGGAACACGATGATGTGGGAGGCGATGATGAAGCCCCAAAGCCCGCCCGGCACGTTCTCGAGCCATGCGGTGATGCGGTCCTGTCCGCCGAGGCGGTCGAAGATCAGAGCGAAGAACGTCGAGGCGAGCAGGATCTGCAACACGAGGCTGGTGATGTTCGACGTCGCCCGGGCGGCACCCCACAACACTTTGAGGTTGAGGCGCCCGTAGAGCGCTGCCAGGATCATCGCGCCGAGGGCACCCACCGCACCGGCCTCCGACGCCGTCGCGTAACCGCGCAAGATCGAACCGAGGACGGCGAGGATCAGACCCATCGGCGGGATCACGGCGAGCACGAACTGCTTGAACAGCTGCCCTCGACTCATCGAACGCTCCGCCTTGGGGATCGGCGGCGCACTCCCCGGCTTCGAATAGGCGACCATCACGACGTACATCGCGAACAGCGAGGCCAGCAGGATGCCGGGGATCATGGCGCCGGCGAACAATTGGCCGACCGACACCGGGATGAACTGTGCGAGCACGATCAGCACCAGACTCGGCGGTATCAATTGCGCGAGCGTGCCGGAGGCGACGATGACACCGGCTGCCAGTTCGTGGTCGTACTTGTACTTGACCATCACGGGCAGCGACAGCACACCCATCACGATCACGGTCGCGGCGACGACGCCGGTGGCCGCGGCGAGGAGGGTGCCGACGATAACGACTGCGACAGCCACGCCACCCCGAAGTGGGCCGAGCATCACGCCGATCGTGGTCAACAGCCGTTCGGCAAGGCCGGATTTCTCGAAGATCGCGCCCATGAAGACGAAGAACGGAATCGCCAGCAACGTGAAGTTCGCCGCGCTGTCGGCGAACCATCGATTGAACAGGCCGTTCAGCTGCTGGGGTTCGATGTCGCCCTGCGCCCACCCGACCAGGAAGAACACCGAAGCGGTCGCTGCGAACGTGAACGCAACCGGATACCCGATCATGATCAGGAACATGAACAGGCCCAACATGATCAGGGCGAGAATCTCGGAGTTGATCACGTGCCACGCCTCTCGTCGGTCACACCCACGGTCATGGCGAACGGGTCGATCGCGAAGTCGTCGGGCGAGTACGTCTGGCCACCGGCGAGGGCCGGGTTGTCCGACTCGTGACGGTACTCGTGCCCACGCAGGTACTCGATGTTCTTGATCAGCTCGGCGATGCCTTGGATCATCAGGAACACGAACGCGAACATCAGCGCCGTCTTGATCGGGTACAGGGGTAACCCGCCGGCGTTCGGCGACTTCTCACGGAACTGCCAGGACTGACTGACCGCCGGCCAGCTGTACTTGATGCCGATAAAGGCGAACGGGAGCAGGCCGATCATGTGACCGACCAGGTCGATCCACGACTGGGTACGGCTGGATCGGTTGCCGAACCAGAAGTCGACGCGAACGTTGATGCTGTCGCGCAGGATATGGGCGAGGCCGAACACGAAGATCAACGTGTACAGGTACCACTGGGCTTCGACCAACGAGTTGGAGGTGAGGTTGCGCCCTTGGTTGGCGCCCACACGCCGCAACACGACGTTGACGACCGAGATGATCACCGTCGGGAAGATCAAGAACGCGCTGATCACGCCAACGACGCCGGCGAACCAATTCGCCGCCACCCGGTAGCCGTGCAGCACCGCCATGATCGGGCCGCGCGGCCGAAGTTCTTCCGACTCGTCGGGGTCGACCCGAACCGCCTCGCCCTGTTCGGGGTCGGTGCCATGATCGTCGTCGTCGACGTACTCGACGTGAGCCTCGTCGGCCTCCCGGTGGTTGTGGTCCAAACCCCTGCTCCTTCACGACGGAGTGGGCGCACCACCCGAAGCGGTGCGCCCACAGTACGGATCGAGTCGATGCTTACTTCGTCAGGAAGTCGAGCATCGACTTCTCGGCCAGACCGAACCAGGGGGTCAGCTGAGCCTGGTACGCCCGGTAGCTGTCGAGGATCTCCTTGTAGCCGGCGTCCGCGGCCGCATTCGCTTCGAGGATCTCCTGCACCGCTGCCTCGGCCGCTTCGAGAACGTCGTCCGGGTACGGCAGGATGGTGATGCCGCTGTCAATGATCGTCTGGAGTGCCGGCGGGTTCAAGGTGTCGTATTTGGCCAGCATCTGCGTGTACGAATCCGCTGCCGCTGACTGGAGCACTGCGCGGTACTCCTCCGGCAGGCCGTCGTACTCGTCGGCCGGGAACATCACGTCGAGCGAGGGGCCCGGCTCCCACCAGCCCGGGAAGTAGTAGAAGTCGGTCACCTTGTTGAACTCCTGCTTGAGGTCGTCGTACGGCCCGACCCATTCCGCGCCGTCGATCGCGCCGCTCTCGAGCGACTGGTAGATCTCGCCGCCGGGAATGACCTGCACGGAGACGCCCAACGTCTCGAGCGCCTGACCGCCCATGCCGGGGATGCGCATCCGAAGACCGCCGAGGTCGGCGACGCTCTTGATCTCCTTGTTGAACCAGCCGCCCATCTGGCAACCGGTGTTGCCCGCCGGGATGGTGACGACACCGAACCGCTCACGGTGGGCGGCCTGGATCAGCTCGAGCCCGCCACCTTGTGTCATCCACGAGATGTGACCGCGAGCGCTCATGCCGAACGGCAGACACGTGCTGAACTGGGTGATCGGATCGATGCCGGTGTAGTAGTAGGAGGCACTGTGTCCGGACGCCACGGCACCGGTCTGCACGCTCTGGAGAACCTCCAGAGGCGGAACCAGCTCGCCACCTGGGGCGGCGTTGATCTTGAACCGACCGCCGGTCAATGCGGCGACCCGCTCACCGAAATACACGGCTCCGCCATAGATCGTGTCGAGCACGATCGGCCAGCTCGTGGCCATGTCCCACTCGATCTCGGGCAGGTCGCTGGCCTGCAGGGCCTCGTCGAGGTCGGCGCTGCCCGTGGTCGGCGTCGCGCCCTCGCCGCTCTCGTCGCTGGACGCGGCGGTGTCGACCTCACTGGACGCTGCGGTGTCGACCTCACTGGACGCTGCGGTGTCGACGCTGACGGTGTCGGCATCGTCGTCACCGGCGCACGCGGCCAGGATGCCACCTGCCGCGACGGCGCCGAGCGCACCCACAAAGGATCGGCGTGAGAAATCGCCGCCTCTCGGAAGTGACCCGTCGCGCTGGATCTGGTCGCGGTCGATCGGATGTTCGGACATGCAAATACCCCCGTTGCTGCTGATCCGGTCGGCGGTGTGCCGTGCGGATGCCCACACCGTAGTGCATGCGGTGCGCAGGGAACACTTCGCGCCGGTCGGCGCTGGCGGGACGCGCATCTCGCGCGCGCCGCGCATCTCACGCGTGTCAGTCGTCCGGATGGGCGAGGTGTGGCACGACCAGGACCGGGATCGTGGCCAGGTGTTGGATGTCGTCGAGCACCGAACTCGTGAACAGCTCGGCAAGCCAACCCCGCTCGTGCGCTCCGACCACGATCACGTCGGCACCGCGCTCCGTCGCCGCTCCGACGATCGCTCGGGCAGGGTCGCCGAGCAAGCCGATCGTCTCGGTGACGTCGACGCCGACGGAGGTCGCTGCAGCGAGCGCAATCGCGCGCGCCGAGTCCTTGACGTCATTGGCGCCCCCCGGTTCGTCGGGGGCGACGCCGTGGGGAACCGCCGGAGCCACGCCTGCACCGGACAGGGGCATCCGGTTCGGCGGCGTCATCGGCACCGCTTCGGCGACGTGCACGAAGGTGTACTGGGCCGATGCTCCGAACAGCCCCGCAGCGACCAGCCCTGCACGATTCGAGTCGTCGGAACCATCGACGGCGACGAGGACATGGATCGGTGCAGACATGACCGGACGGTGCCCGTCGACGCTGATCACGAAACTGTGCTCATCCGATCCGAGAGCGGCCGATGACGGTGCCGCCCCGGAACAGGGTGACCGGGCCGTCCTCGCTGACCGCGATCACGACGGCGTCCGGATCGTCGTGGCTGTATCTCCGACCCGATGTGTGCCGGGTGCCACCGATCGCGTCGACCTCACCTTCCGATTCCGGCGTCGGCATCAGGAGCACGCCGAGTTCGACGAGCGTTCCGGTCTCGTCGAAGAGCGCAGCACCGTCGGTCTGCGCGAGCACGTGACGGAGTGGTGCGAGGTCGGCCGGTCGGTCGATGCGCAGCGGCGGCGGAATCGTGAGCCGCCGCTCGCGTGTGAGACCGAGCGTCTCGGCCGGGCGGTAGACGAGGAGCGCGCCGACGCCCTGTGCACCGAGGTCGTGCACGGCGAATCGGAGCAGATGGCCCAGCGCCGATCCGTCGTGATCGGCGAGGCCGCACGTCGCCCACTGCAGCCACGAATCGACGGGCGGCTCCACGTGCCAGACCAGTCCGTCCCATCTCGCGACGCCGAACGAGCCGACCAGGCGGACCTCTCCGCTCGGATGACGTTGCACCACCATCGCACCACTCGCTGCGGCGAGCACGACGAGGTCTCGCTCGGACCCCGTGGCCCGGTCGAACACCACGAGCGACACCAGCCCCCCGGCAGTTCGAACGGTCCAGCTCGTCAGCCCGTCGGCGTAGCGCCTGACGTCGTCGTCGAGGTCGTCCGCCGTGCTACTGGTGACCACGTTCAGGCCCGTGGTCTCACCCCATGCGGTGATCGGGTGGTCGGGCAGAACGAACGACCCGTAGCTGGGGATCCTGCGTTCGTGTCGCGGTGGACGCAGCGCGTAATCGATCTCGTCGACGAGCACGGCCGGTATCGACGAGCGTTCGACGACCCCCAATTGCTCCTCGAGCAACTCTTCGGTCAGGCGACGCAACCGGCCCGGCGTGACGCGTCGAGTCGACTCCATGCACGCAGCCTATGAGCGCCGATCGCGTCGGCCGACGAACCGAAGCGGCACTCAGGGTCGGTACTGACCGAAGACGTCGCGGAGGGCATCACTGACCTCACCCAGCGTTGCTGCGGACCGCAGGGCGTGCTTCATCGGGAACAGCAGATTCTCCGAGCTGCGGGCCGCCGATCGGACGCCCTCCAACGCTTCGGCGACCGCCGTGTGGTCTCGGTCGGCCTTGTACGCCGCCAGACGCCCGCACTGGGCCGGCTCCAGCGACGGGTCGATCGGGAACACACTCGGCTCGGGTTCGTCGTCGATCTGGAACTTGTTGAGGCCGACGAGCACCCGTTCGTCCTCGTCGATCGACTTGGTGTAGTCGTACGCAGCCTGTTCGATCTCGTCCATCTGATACCCGGATTCGATGGCGGCGACGGCACCGCCCATCTCGTCGATCCGTTCGATGTACTCCCATGCCAACCGCTCGACCTCGTCGGTCATCGACTCGACGAGATACGACCCAGCCAGCGGATCGGGTGTGTCGGTCACGCCGGCTTCGAACCCGATGATCTGCTGGGTGCGGAGTGCGAGTCGCGCGGCGTCCTCGGTCGGCAGCGACAGCGCCTCGTCGAACCCGTTCGTGTGGAGCGACTGCGTCCCTCCCATCACCGCCGCGAGCGCCTGGAGCGCGACCCGTACGACGTTGTTGAGCGGCTGCTGAGCGGTCAGCGTCGATCCGCCCGTCTGGGTGTGGAACCGCAGCATCGTCGACTTGGGGTCGGTGGCGCCGAAGCGCTCGGTCATGATCCGGTGCCACATCCGCCGGCTGGCACGGAACTTGGCGACCTCCTCGAAGAAGTGGTTGTGACCGTTCCAGAAGAAGCTGAGTCGAGGTGCGAAATCGTCGACGTCGAGCCCGGCGTCGACCGCCGCCTGCACGTAGGCGATCGCGTTCGCGAGCGTAAATGCGATCTCTTGCGTCGCGGTGCTCCCCGCCTCACGGATGTGATACCCGGAGATCGAAATCGTGTTCCAGCGCGGCACGTGCTGCGAGCAGTACTCGAAGATGTCGGTGATCAGCCGCATCGATTCACGCGGCGGGTAGATGTACGTGCCGCGGGCGATGTACTCCTTGAGGATGTCGTTCTGAATCGTGCCGGAGATCTGCTCCGCGGACACGCCCTGCTCCTCGGCGACGAGCTCGTACATCAGGAGCAGGATCGCCGCCGTCGAGTTGATCGTCATCGACGTCGTGACGGTGTCGAGCGGCAATCCCTTCAGCAGGGCACGCATGTCGTCGAGCGAGTCGATCGCGACACCGACCTTGCCGACTTCGCCTTCGGCGCGAGGGTGATCCGAGTCGTAACCCATCTGGGTCGGTAGGTCGAACGCGCACGACAGGCCGGTCTGGCCGGCGCCGAGCAGGAAGTGGAACCGTTCGTTGGTCGCGGCTGCGTCACCGAACCCCGAGTACTGCCGCATCGTCCAGTTCCGGCCCCGGTACATCGACGGATACACGCCGCGCGTGTACGGCGGCTCCCCGGGTCGCCCGAGCTGCTCCTCGGCATTCCAATCGGCGAGATCGTCGGCCGTGTAGAGCGGGCGGATCTCGATCCCTGAGTCGGTCTGCCGTGTTTCGTCAGCCATGGCCGCCAGCGTACGGCGCCGACGACGACCCGAGGACCAGGCGCATCAGCGTGCCCGGAACCGGCGCACGTCCAGGGGCGAACGGTTCGGCCCATGTATTTGTAGAGGTCACAGCACCGTTCTGACGGCCCAGAGGTCAGGGAAGAGTTCGACGTCGAGCATCCGCCGGAGGTAGCTGACGCCACCGGTGCCGCCCGTACCGCGCTTGAACCCGATCACGCGTTCGACGGTCGTCACATGGTTGAAGCGCCACTGTCGGAACTGGTCTTCGATGTCGACGAGCTTCTCCGCCAGTTCGTACTGTGACCACCAGCGGTCCGGTTCGTCGTACACCCGCCGCCACGCCTCGACGACTGCGTGGTCGAGTCGATGCGGCTCCGACCTGTCACGACCCGCGGTCGATACATCGAAGCCGGTCCGTGCGAGCAGCGCGACCGCCTCGTCGTACAGCGTGGGCTCGCGCAGCTCGGCGACGAGCACGTCGAGGATCTCGGGGCGGTGCGCATGGGGCTCGAGCAGTGCCGGGTTGCGATTGCCGAGGATGAACTCGATCTGGCGGTACTGGTATGACTGGAACCCCGATGACTGGCCGAGGTCATCACGGAACTCCGTGTACTCGCTCGGGGTCATCGTGCGCAGCACGTCCCACGCGCCCGTCAGCTGCTCGAAGATCCGCGACACGCGAGTCAGCATCTTGAACGCCGGTTGGAGTCGGTCGGTCGCGATCGCTCGACGGGCGTGGAGCAGTTCGTGCACGACGAGTCGCATCCACAACTCAGAGGTCTGGTGCTGCACGATGAACAGCAGCTCGTCGTGGGCGCCACTGACCGGGTGCTGCGCACCGAGGATCGAGTCGAGATCGAGGTAGTCGCTGTACGACATCCGGCCGTCGAACGACATCTGGGCACCGCTCGGCTCGAACGGTTCGTTCGTCACGAGGAGGCGGCCACGATCGCAATCTCCATCTTCCACTCCGGTCGGGCGAGCGCGGGGACCGTGACGAGTGTCGACGCGGCGAGGTGCCCGTCGAGGAACTCGTCGCGCGCCGTCATGACGGGGCCGACATCCTCACCGGCAACGGCGTACGTGGTGACGCTCACGATGTCGGTCGGCGCCATGCCCACGTCGTCGAGCATCGCCGCGATACTGCTCCACACGACCCGCGCCTGCTCCCCGACGGGCTCGGGCACGGTGCCGTCCGGTCGGGTGGGCACGACACCCGACGTGTGGAGCCAGCGCGTCGCAGCGGTGCTCAGCACGGCGTGGGCGTACTGCGCGGCCGGTGGTGCGATCGATGAGGGCGAGACGACACGATGCATCGCGCTCAGTCTGTCAGTCCGGCCGTTCGACGGTGAGTCGCCCGTCTGCGAGTCGCAGCACCTGATCGGCTCGCTCCAGGGCGACCGCTCGGTGCGACACCGCGATGACCGTCATGCCCGCCGTCGAAAGGTTCTCCCAGAGTCGCAGTTCGGTCTCGACATCGAGCGCACTCGACACGTCGTCCAGCACGACCAGCTCCGGTTCGTGCACCAGCGCTCGTGCGCCTGCCAACCGCTGGCGTTGCCCACCGGAGAGCCGCAATCCGCGCGGACCGATCATCGTGTCGGTCCCTCCATCCATCTCGGCGACGTCGGATCCCATCACCGCCAAGTCGATCGCCCGCTCGATGAGTGCGTCCCCGACGACGCCGAATCCGATGTTGTCGGCGAGCGAGTCGGAGATGAGTTGTGGCACCTGGGGCAGGAACGCTGCGTTCGGGGGTACGAGGAACGCAGCCGGGTCGTCGATCGGTTCGCCGTTCCACCGCACGGCTCCGGTGATCTCGGCCCGCCAGGCGAGCCCGAGGATCGCACGCAGCAGCGTGCTCTTCCCGGAGCCGACCGGGCCCGTGACGACGATGAACTCGCCACGTCGGACGCTGAACGACACGTCGACGACACCTGCTCCCGACCCGTAGCGCGCCGAGAGATCGACGACGTCGAATCGTTCGAGCGGAACACGCACGGGCTGGATCTCGTCCGGGCGGACTCGGCGCTGACGCACACCGATCGGCAGCGACCGCCGCCGCACGACATGACGCGGATCGCCGTCGGCGACCACCCCGCTCATCCGTGCGAACGCGACGCCTGCCTGCTTGCGACGCGCCAGCGCCCGACCGACCATCGTCGGCAAAAAACTCAGCCAACCGAGGTAGGCCACGAACAGCGCGAGTTCGCCGACATCAAATCGCCCTGACGCGAGCGCACCGGCTCCGACCACCAGCACCAGGCCGAGCCCGACGTCCGCCGAGCCCTGGCTGAACGCTTGCACACCTTCGTCGAGCACACGATCACGGACCGCCGTCACCCGCCGCCGATCGACGAGCACCCGCAGATGGTCCAGAACGGCCGTGCGGGCCCCGTTCACCTCGATCGTCGTCGCTGCGGCCATGACGTCGCCCACGAGACCCGTGACCGCACCGGTTGCTTCACGGTCGGCGGCCCGGTACCGCTTGATCTTCTTGTCGAGCGACGTGGTGGCGACCGCAACGGCGACCAGCGGGGCGATCAGCACCAGGGCTGCGGCCGGGTCCGTCGCGCCGAGCACGATCCCGGCGAGCGTCGTGAAGACCAGTCCCGCCGACACGTCGACCATGCCGTCCACGAAGCGTGCGACGTCTTCGGCGTCATCTCGAAAATGCGTGATCGCCTCGCCGGCCGAGCCGACCGGCTGACCAGCCTCGGGCCCGCCGCTCGCGACCTGCGCGGCGAGCATGTTGGCCCGAAGGATCGTCTGCATCTGCAGCCACACCCGGGTCCACACGAGGTCGGCTGCGTGGATCGCTGCCATCCGCCCGATCTCCAGCAGGATCAGCACGCCGACGCACCGGTAGACGTCGCCCGCATCACCGACCGACAGCGCGTCGAAGGCCCGACTCAGCGTCCAGCCGATCCCGACCGGCAGGATGAAGAACAGCACGAACAGCGCCCAGCCGAACCAGAACGTGCGTCGCTCGTGCTGGCTCACGCGCCAGGTCAGCGCCCACAGACTCATCGCAGCAGCTCCGATGCTGCGCCATCGAACCTATCGACCTCGTCGAGTCCGTGTGGCTCCTCGCCGCCGTCCAGCGCCAGCGTCAGCAGTCGATGGAACCGGCTCGAGCCGTCCGCCACGAGTTCGGCGCGGGGACCGTGCTCCACCACGCGCCCGCGCTCGAACACCGCGATGTCGTCGACGTCACGCAGCGTCGAGAGCCGATGGGCGATCACCAGCGTCGTGCGACCGAGCATCAGCGCTCTGATCGCCGTCCCGAGCCTGGCTTCTGTTGCCGGGTCGACTCGGGCCGTCGCTTCGTCGAGCACGACGATGTCGGGGTCACGGAGCCAGACACGCGCCATCGCGAGCAGCTGCGCCTCCCCGGCCGACAGGCCGGCGCCACCGACCCCCAGCACACGTTCGATGCCGCCGTCGGCCAACGCGTCGAGGCCGACCGCCCGCATCGCAGCGACGACAGCGTCATCGGTCGGTTCCGGATCGAACAGGGTGACGTTGTCGCGAATCGTCCCGGAGAGCAGTTCGACCTCCTGTGGCACGAGCGCCACACGGCGACGGAGTTCGGACTTCGGGATGTCGGCGATTGGGACGCCGCCGAGTCGGATGCCGCCGGCAACCGGTTCGACGAGCCGCAACACCAGTCTCGTGAACGTGGTCTTCCCGCTGCCGGTCCGCCCCACGATGCCGATCGACCGCCCCGCCCCGATTCGGAGTGACACGTCGGACAGCACCGAGTGACCGTCGCCGTAGTCGAAATCGACGGTATCGAACGCAACGTCGAGCGCCCCGGGTGCGGGCGACGTCGTCCCGAGATCGGCGATCACCGGTTCGAGCGCCACAAGGTCGGCGACGCGGCGCATGGCACCGGTGGCCCGCTGCACCGTCTCGAGTTCGTGGACGACTTCTTCGAGCGGACGTTCGATGAGGAGTACGTACTGGAACAGCAGGAACGCCGTTCCGATCGTCATCGCGCCGCGCGACACCAGCAGGCTGCTGACCACGAGCGAGATCACCGTGCCGGCCACGACGACTGCCTGGATCGACCACCACATGCCGAGAAACGCCGTCTGGCGCCGCACGGCCGCCACCATGGCGTCTGCACTGTCCTCGACGAAGCGCCACATCGCGTGGCCGCCGGCGCCGTTCGATCGAAGGTCCTCGGCGGCATTCAACCGCTCTTCGATCCCGCCGTAGAGCTGGGCCTGCGCACCCAATTCCTCTGACGACTCGGCGACCGCACGATGACGTGTCAGCAGGACGAGACCGAGGGCCGCCGCGACGTACACCAACATCCCGAGCCCCACCCGCCAGTCGATCACGCCGACCACGATCACCATCCCGACGACGAGGAGCGCTGCGCCGAGCGCTTTGGGCGCGACTCGCCCCAGGAACTCGGACACCGACGTCACATCGCCGTCGACGCGCTGGATCAGTTCGCCCGGGGTGTGCCGCCGATGGAACTCGTGGTCGAGGCGAAGCACATGAGCGGTGATGTCGAGGCGCAACTGATTGGTGGTCCGCCATGCGGTGATCGTCGCCGAGCGAGCGACGATCACCTGCGTCACCTGGGCTGCGATCACGATCGCGAGGAACCCGAATGCGAGGTTGCGCAGCTCGGTGGCGCCCGACCCGCGCGAGGCCTGATCGACGATGCGACGCACGACGAGTGGCGCCGCGAGCTGCAGCGACGCCCCCGCGGCCACGAGCACCGCGAGGCCGGCCCACCGGCCCGTGTCGGCGAACAGCAGACGCGTGAGTGCGCGCTGATCTTGCGATGCGGACGCTGCCATGGTCGAATGCTCTCAGGTCGAGTGCTGTCGATCGGGCTGAGTTTCCGGCGAGAGGTGCCGGTCGAACCAGTTCAGCACGCGGTCCATCCAGTCGACGCGCCGATCGGGCCGGCCGTTGGCCGCGTCGGCGTGGTATTCGTCCGGGTAGCACGTACTTGATCTCGCGGCCGAGTGACCGTGCAATCCGGCTCCGAGTAGGAACGGGGCTGAGTCGACCCGCAGCGTTCGGCGAACAGGCTGTGCCCGAGATCAAGCCCCAGTTGATGTTCGGGTTCACCCTTGATCACGACATGTCGACCGATCTCGCGAGAGGCATGGCTGGTCTGAGTCACGACGGTGGCATGTGGCCGACGGCGGCGGTCGCGACCAGAATCGGCGGGTGAACGATCGCCCGCAGCTCCGACGCGCCGTCGCGGGCGCTCCGCCGGAGGTGTGG
Source organism: Ilumatobacteraceae bacterium (assembly GCA_039921745.1). GTDB lineage: Bacteria > Actinomycetota > Acidimicrobiia > Acidimicrobiales > Ilumatobacteraceae > Ilumatobacter. The sequence continues at coordinate 73,472 of JBDSBE010000009.1, forward strand.
TTCCTCGTCTCGGCGATCTCGCAGTACGTGGGCGCCGCGATCGCCGTCGGCGTGTTCGACGAGGTCGAACCGCAGACCGTCGCCTGGTTCCGGGTGATCGGCGCAGCTGCAGCACTCCTGGTCGTGTCACGCGGATGGCGGTCGGGGTGGACGCGTCGCCAGCTCGTCGGCATCGCCCTGTTCGGCGTGGCGACCGCCTTGATGAACGTGTCCTTCTACCTGGCGATCGATCGCATCGATCTCGGCAAGAGCGTCACGATCGAGTTCATCGGCCCGATCGCCGTCGCCGCGTTCTCGACCCGGAGCCGACGCAACGCGGTCGCCCTGCTGTTCGCCGCGATCGGGGTGGTCGTGCTCGGCGGCGTCGAGGTCGACGACCACCTGGTCGGCCTGATCTTCATCCTCCTGGCGTCGTCGCTGTGGGCGGCGTACATCGTCATCGGATCACGCGTGGCGCAGGTCGACCGTGGCGTCGCCGGGTTGGGGCTCGGGCTCGCGATCGGCGCGCTGGCGATCACGCCACTCGGCGCTCCATGGAGCGGAGACGTGTGGCTCGATCCCCGCCTGCTGGGCCTCTGCCTCGTCGTCGGCGTGTTCTCGAACGCAATCGGGTGCGGCATCGATCAGTTCACGATGCGGCGAATCCCGATTCGCCGCTTCTCGCTGCTGCTGGCGTTGCTGCCCGTGACCGCCGCGTTCGTCGGGTGGATTGCGCTCGACCAGCAGCCGTCCGCGATCGACGTCGTCGGGATCGCACTCGTCCTCGTCGGCGTCGCCGCGCAGGAGCGTGACCGGATCGAACGCGTCGAGACCGTAGTCCGCACCGACCCTGCGTGAGCCCGCCGCCCGGCTCCCGACTACCATGGGATCCACCGACTCACCGACTCTGGGAGCATCCAGCCATGGCGAACACGATCGACGACCAACTCGCACACCTCGAGCAGGAGGCGTCGACCGACACGGACGACTTCGCCGCCGAGCGCCTGCACCGCAAACAGCGGCTCGCCGCAGGGCTCCGCACGATGGGCCGCCTCCACCTCGCCGAGGGTGTCGCCGGCCACGTCACGGTCCGCGACCCGGAGTTCCCGGACCGTTTCTGGGTCAATCCGTTCGGCACGAACTTCAAGTTGATGAAGGTCAGCGACCTGATCTGCGTCAACCACGACGGTGACGTCGTCGAGGGTGACGGGCCGCTCAACCAGGCAGCGTTCGCGATCCACGGTCAGATTCATCAGGCCCGGCCCGACGTGATGGCCGCTGCGCACTCGCACTCGATGTACGGCAAGACGTTCTCGACGCTCGGCAAGCCGCTCAAGATGATCACGCAGGACTCGACGATGTTCTACAACGACGTCGCGATGTGCAGCGACGGCAGTGGCGCCGTCGTGCTCGACACCGAGGTCGGCCGCAAGATGGCGGCATCGCTCGGCGACCGCAAGGCGCTGATCCACCAGAACCACGGATTGATCACGACCGGCGGTTCGGTCGACGCCGCGGTGTGGTGGTTCGTGGCACTCGAGCGATGCTGCCAGTCGCAGCTCCTCGCCGAGACCGCGGGCGACCCGATCGAGATCCCCGTGGCATACTGCGAAGACGGGTTCAAAGCGCAAGGCAGCGACATCGCCGGCTGGTTTCAGTTCCAGCCGTTCTGGGACGAACTCGTCGCCCGCGAACCCGAATTCCTCGACTGACCCCGCCCTCCCATCTCTCGTTCTGGGCAGCGGGTCAGGGGGCGGCGCCGATCGTCGTGCGATGCATCAAGCGTTCGAACCCGTCGTAGCCACCCGTTGCCTTGTGCAGGACCGACCGGTTGTCCCACATCACCAACATGTCGGGCTCCCAGTGATGGCGGTAGACGAACTCGTCGCGGCCCTGCCACTCGAACAGTTCGCCGAGCAGGGCCCGCGCCTGATCGTCGGCCATGCCCTCGATCGCGATGATGTAGCCGAGACAGCTGAAGAATCCGAGACGACCGGTCTCCGGGTGGGCCCGGATCAGCGGATGGCGCTGCGTCGCCATCGCCGTGTCGGACGGGCGGATGTCCATGCTCCTGTCGGCTTCGGTGGCCTGGTCGCCGTAGAAACCCGACGGCGCATACCCGCCGCGCGCCGAGTGGATCGCCGTCAATCCGTCGAACTTCGCGCGCTGCTCGGCCGGCATTGCCGCCAGTGCCGCGTGCTGGTTCGCGAACAGCGTGTCACCGCCGTGCGGCGGCACGATCACCGAACGCAGACACGTCCCGGCCGGTGGGCGCGCCTGGAAACTCCAGTCGCTGTGAAAGTTCTCGGCAAACAGTGGCGCGGTCTCGTGGGCTCGCCGTCTCACCGCGATGACGTGATCACGACCGGCGATCGGGGCGATGTAGGGGTCATCACCGAACGGCCCGAACGACAGGGTGAACCGTTCGAGGTCGTCATCCGACATCGGTTGGTCAGGGAACGACAGGACGTGATGTTCGAGCCACGCCGACCTGATGTCGGCCACGGTGTCGTCGGCGAGCGGTTGCGACAGATCGACACCTCGCACGCTCGCACCACACGCCTGCCCCGACCCCGTGACCTCCACCCCCCCAA
>JBDSBE010000010.1:0-11155 GCA_039921745.1 Ilumatobacteraceae bacterium
TCGATCGAGGCCTCGATCCGGTTGTCGATCTCGTTGCGCCCGATCGAGACGGCGATCGACAGTGCGATCCCAGCCAATCCACCGAAGCTGGCTGCGACCGACGCCCCGACGCCCACCGCGGAGATGCGCGATGTGTCCGTCGCTGTGACCTCGATGGTGTCGGCGGTGATGCCGGTGACGGCCGAGCCGCTTGGGCCGTTGCCGTCGATGGTCGCTTTGATGTCGGCGATGATCGTGTTGGTCGCGACCGCTCCCGCTCCGCTGAATGCGACGCCGACGCTCGAGGCGGCACCGACGGCGACCGATGCGGCGACCACGACGGCGCTGATGATTTCGCTGGACCGGGCCCGCACCTCGAACCGTTCGGCGGCGTCGACCGCGGTGTCGAGCAGGTACGCACGGACCTCGAACGGCTGGCGCGCGCCAGCTTCGGTTCGAGCACCGATCCGGTTGTCGGAGATCGCGATGCCGATCGAGGCCCCGACTCCGGCGGCGCCCAACCCGATTCCGACTGCGACTGCGGCACCGACGACCGTGGCGACGATCTCCGCGGCGGCGATCGCGGCCACTTCGACCGATCCGACGGCGCCAAGGGAAACACCGGTTGCGTCGATGACGTTGGCGCCCGCCTTCAGGACGCTGCCGCTCGCGTAGGCGTTGGTCGATCCGGTGATGTCGTTGCGGGCATATGCGCCGGCTCCGGCCACGGCCACACCGACGCCACCGCCAAGTGCGAACGCCAGGGAGGCGGCGACGGCGAGCGCTTGGATCGTCGGTCGGGACACCTGGAATCCACTGGCGGTCTTCGTGACGAGGAAGATGTCGGATCCGGCCACGAACTGCCAGATCTCGCCCGGCTTGATCGTCTTCAGGTCGGGGACGTCGTACTCCCACAGGCCACCGCTAAAGCTCGGGGCGCCGAGGTCGATGAGGTCGACCTTCGAGCTGGTGTCGGGATCGACGTAGCGGTAGGAATTCCCGGTCGTTGCGTCGCGGACGACGTCGCCGTCGGACAGGGCCACCCGGAACCCGGTGACCCACCGGCTCGGGTTGGCGGCGTAGGTCTCGCTGCCGAGGTCGACCGCGTCGCCCTCGACGGGCACGAACACGTAGATCGTGCCGCCGTGCAACACGGTGTCTCCCCGCTTGAGGTCGTGCACGCCGGACTTCGAGGTGTAGAGCGGTTGCAGCGTGTCGTCGGTGTTCCATTTGCCGCTTCGGAGCGGGAACTCGGCATTGACTGCCGCTTCCAATGCCTTGAGGACCTCGGAGTCATTGGTTGCGTCGACGATTGATTCGTCCTCACCCGGCAGGAGCGGATCGCTGTTGTTGTTCGGGTCGTCGTCCTCGGCTTCGGTGGCGTCGTCGAGGTTGGCGGCGGTGATGAGCGCGTTCCCGACGAGGTCGAAACGGACGGCACCGCTCGTCACGGCCCGGATCACGATGTCGCCGAAGTCGATGGTCGGAGTGGCCGAAGTGCGGCTCGTCGTCAGCGTGCTGGCGAATGCGTGGGCGTCGACGTCGACGTCGACGTCGTTGAAGGCGATCGTGAGGCCGATCGCCACGGCGACGCCGACGTCGCCACCGATTGCGACGGCGACTGCGGCGGCGATGCCCTTGGCGTCGATCTGGGAGGAGTCGTTCGCTTCGATCTTCATGGTGGCTGCGGTCGCGGTCGTGGCGTTCGTGAACGCCTCGACGTTGCTCCGGATGCGGTTCTCGGCGTAGGTGCCGGCTCCGGCAACGCCGACGCCGGCCCCCACACCGGCGGCGAGACCGAGCGCGGCGCTGAACACGATGGCGTCGATCTTCTGCGTACCGCTCGCATGCACGTGGAGCAGACCGTCGGTGTGAATCGTGCTGGTCTGAATGAATGCTTGCACCGAGATCGGCCGCTGGTCGAGGTTGATCTGCTTCCAGAGCTGCGGGTTCAAGAAGTCCTGCCCCTCGAGCGCCCCCACCTTTCGCCACCGCGCCAGAGCGAAGTCTTCGGCCGCCAGGTTGACCCCGGTGAGGCTGCCCGGGTTGGCGACGAGCACCCATCGACCCGGTGTCGTCGCATAGTTCTCGCCCCTGAGGTCGACCGCCGAGGCCGACGTGCCGAGATAGCGGTAGACCTCGTTGCCGACCCGCACCCACTGACCGGTCTCGAGTGCGACCGACATCTCCGTCGATTCGTGATCGGCGCGGGCGGTGTACTCGTAGACGGTGCCATTGCCGGCGGTGGTACCGACGAGCTTCACGCGCCGGCCCTTGGCGAGGTCGACGGTGTCGGCGTGGTCTGAAGCCCAGTCGAACCTGGGGGTCAGGTCGTTGGTGCCGATGTACTCGAACACGTCTCCGTACATCGGAGCCGAGGGCGTGGCCGTCGAGTCCGTGCTCCCGGTGATCTTGACCTTCGTGTGCGGCGTGAGCGTGTGCAGGTAGTCGGTCGAGCTGAAACCAGCGGTCGTGGAGCTGTTGGGGTCCTCACCGATGAAGTTGCGAGCGACGGCGATGCCGATCGCGACAGCCACTGCGTTCTTGCCGACGGCGACGGCTGCGGCGACTGCACCGACGATCGCCTTGATCGTCGAGTTGCTGGAGGCACCGATGACGACGCTCGCGACCGGATTCGACGCCGATCCGATCGTGCTGCTCTCGACCGAGGCGCTCGTGGCGCCGAGGATCACGTTCGTCGATTCCGATGCGCCGCCGGCCACGCCGACGCTGATGCCGAGCCCGACGGCAACGGCGAGGGCTGCAGCGATCGAGGTGACCTCGATGTATGACGTGTCGGTGGCCGTCACGCTCACCGCCGCTGGAGTGAGCACGCTGGAGATGCCGGCGATCCGCGCCGAGGTGCGTCCGTCGATCCGGTTGTGAGCGAGAGCAATGCCGATCGAGATCGAGATGCTCGGCTTCCCGAAGCCGACGGCGGCCGAGACGCTCGCTGATGCGGCGATCGCAATCGCCTTGATCGTCGCATCGTTACTGGCGGTCACCGAGATCGGGCCACCGGCGCTCACCGTTCCCGTTCCGGTTGCGGTGTTGCGGATCGTCGCCTCGACGATGGTGGTGATCTTGTTGCTGCTGATCGCGCCGGTGGCGGCCACGCCGATCGCTGTGGCGTCCAGGCTGATCGCGACGGCGAGGGCGATGCCGAAGCCGAGTGAGTCGATCCGCCCGGTCGATGACGCACGGACGCCGACAACGCCGTCGGCGACGATGGTGGAGTTCTCGACGACGGCTCGCGTGGTGCTGGTGATCTCGTTGATCGTGACCGATATCCCGAGCGCCGGGGCAACGGCGGTCTTCTGGCTGAACGCCAGCGCCAGTGCGACGGCACCGGCGGTCGAGTTGATCCACGAATCGTCGGTGGCGACGACGCTCACCCCCTGCGCTGACGTGGCGGGAATCGCGAGAGTCGTGAGCGTGCTGCCGTTCATGACGCGAGCTTGGGTGAGGTTGTGGATCTGGTTGTACCCGAGCGAGCCGGCGAGACTGAACGCGAGAGCGAAGCCGTCGTTCGAACCGGCGACGCTCGCTGTCGCGCCGATTCCGAGTGCGAAGATCCCGGCGTTCATCTCGGCGATGACATCGATCGCGTCGGCGGCGGTGATCGAGGACTCGTCGATCTCGGCGGTCACGTCGTTGGTGTCGATCGCGCCGTCGGCGTTGGTCGTGCCCCGGAGGAAGTTGATGGCGAACGATGCACCGATCGCGATCGCGGCTGCGGTGCCCTTCCCGGCGACGGCGAACGAGAGCGCCACGGCGCCGGCGCCGGCGACGATGTTCGAGTCGTTCGCGGCGTGGACGGTGACCGATCCGGCTGCGGTGACGGTGCTCCGGCGGATGATCGCGGTGGTGTCGGCATCGATGCGGTTGACCGAGCCGGAACCGGCTCCGGTCGCAGCGACTCCGCTGCCCTGCTGCTTCGCGATCGCTGCGCCGAACGCACCGGCCACGGTGAAGGCCTGGATGCTGCCGGTCGAGGTCGCTTCGACGAGGAGGCTGCCGGTGGTGTTCGTCACCCAGGTGAGGGTGCTGTCCTCGACGAGGGCGTCGGTGTCGGTGGTGATGGTGTTGACGGCAATGGCCACGCCGAATGCCACGGCGGTTGCCTTGCCCTTCCCGCCTTCGGCGATGGCGAGCGAGAGCCCGCCGGAGATGGCGAAGATGTCAGAACTGTCCGTCGCCCGGATGACGACGTCGCTTACGGTGTTCTCTGGTGGGCCTCGCGCTGCCGCGTCGGACGCCAGCTCGTCGAGGGTGAGGACGGTGTCGATCATCCGCGCTCGGGTGGAGCCGGTGATGATGTTGACCGACACGGCCCCGGCGAGCGACAGGGCGAGCGATCCTCCACTGCTGTCACTGTTGCCGCCTCCGGCCACGGCGCCGCCGCCGCCTGCGGCGAGGGTCCACACGCTGCCGCGCGTCGTGGCGAGGATGGAGAATCGGAACGCGGCCGACTCGACCAGCATCCGCTCGAAGTCAGCGTCGCGCACGATGACGGTCGAGTTACCGACCCAGGCATCGGTCGTGGCGTGGATCCCGTTGTAGCTGAAGGCGCCGGCGAGTGCTGCAGCGTTGCCGCCGGAGTCGGTCTTCGAGAAGGCCAGGCCACCGGTAGCGGCGACGATGTTGTTCCCGTTCTCGGCGCGGACGTCGATCGCGTCGGCGGCGACGCTGTAGTCGCCGATCGACGCCTGGGTGGTGTCGGTGACGTTGTTGACCGCCACGGCGGCGGCGATCGCGACGCTGGTCCCCGCCTTCTTCTGCTTGGCATCGTCGCCCGGGGGTGCCTCGTCGAACAGCAGCGGCAACGAGATGCCGTCGAGGGGGTCGCTGTCATCGGCGTTGCCCCCGGCATCGGCTTCAGGCTCGTCCTCCTGTCCAGATGCGTTCGCGTAGGCGCCGGCGACCGTGAAGGCGTAGATCGCTCCAGTGACGATGGCACGGGCCGTGACGGCTCCGACGACGTCGATGGTCCCCTGCGTGGAACCTGCGCTGTCGCTGACGCCGCCGATCACCGCCCGGGTGTCTCGCGTGATGTTGTTGATCGCGATCGCGACTCCGGCACCGATCGCCTTGCTGCGGGCGACACCGCCTGCCCAGTTGATCTGTGTTTCGAGCGAACCGGCGTACACGTCGACGCGTCCACCGGTGATCGACGCACCCTCCTCGATCTGGGCGAGGGTCTCGGATTTCTGCTCAAAGTAGGCGAACGTTCCGCCGACGGCGACCTTGTCGGCGCTCGCCCCGGCTTGGGAGAAGGCGAAGCCCATGATTGCTTCCTCCGCCTTGAGGTTGAGCCCGCCGTCACGACCCGAGTAGAGACTCACGCCGCTCTCGATGACGGCCTTGGTGGTGTTGTCGAGGAACTGGAGGAAGATCGCGCCACCGACGCCGCCGCGTCCGCCACGGGCGGGCGTGAGGCTGTTGTCGTAGTCGGTGTCGAGGTCGGCGAGCCCGACGATTTTGTTCGGATCGGCGCTGAGGCGTGGGGAGCTCAGTTCGAGGCTCGGTGTGATCTTGAATCCGAACACACCGGTCACGTTCATGAATTGCATGTAGTTGACCGCTTCGATCGACACCGCCTGTTGGTCGACGTTGCTGGCGTTGAGGCTGCGCACGATGTCGCCGTAGTCGAATGCAGGGTTGTAGTTGCCGAGGGTCGGGTCGCAGTCGAACTGGTAGCCGATGTCGCCGGGGCGCAGGTCGTAGCACGGCGGGACCCGGTAAAAGGGGTCCTGGTTGAGCTGGGCGCCACTGTGGACGATCGACTCGGCAACGTTGGTGAACAGCAGGAGATTGATCGACCCGGCGATCGCCAGCTTGTCGGCCGAAGTGGTGCTGCGAGCTTGTGTGTTGAACAGGGAGGACAGTCCGAGCGTGCCGTCGAGGTAGGTGTTGACGAAGTCGAATCCTTCGGTTTCGAGCCGGTCGGCGAAGCCGCTGAAGGAGGTCGGGACGAACTCGTCGATGCGGGTGAGGAACGGGTAGGTCACCCCGGAGAGGACGCGCATCTCACGCAGTCCGTCGAGCGAGGGCCCAGTGTTCGCGCCGGCGCCCGGTGCGCAGTAGAACTCGTCGGCGGTGTCGGTGGAGCAACCCACGATCGCTCGGGACGTGTTGTTCTGGACCCCGATGACGATCGCGAGGCTGATACTGCTGTCGGCGGACGTGTTGGCTGCGGGCTTGCCCTTGGCGTCCTTCTTGCCCGGCTGCTCTTCGCCGCTGCTCTCGGCTTTCAGGGTGAGCGACTGCTGGATGTCCGAGACGACCTCGAGGTCGTCGTTGGAGTTGAGGTCGGCGGTGTTGGTGATCCAGGTGCGCACGCTGTGCCTCGTGTACGAGAAGGCCAGCGCTCCGCCGATCTGGATCGACGCTTTCGCATTCGAGCCGCCTGCGGAGGAGTTGCTGCCATAGGTCTCCGACGCTTTGTTGAAGATGTTGTCGAACGCCGACGAGTCCAGGTCGTACGGCGGGTCGTCCTTCTTCTTCTCGTCGACGTCCTCGGCGGACAACCCGGCTGTGGCCGAGGCCGAATCGGTGGCGTCGAGTGCCGCGACGATCCCGAAGGTCTTGAAGCCTGAATCGAGGTAGTGGGTCGCGATCAGTCGGAACCCGGTCCTGCCGTCGGCCGCTGCGCTCGGCGTGAGCTTGATCCGAGCGATGCCCGCACGGACCTCGTTCTCGAGGATGCCGAGCTGGATCGACTGGCCGCTGACCAGACGCTGGTCACCATCGAGGTTGAACTGGTTGGTGCCGGCCATGACGTAGTACTGCTGGCCGTGGACGAGACCGTCGATCAGCGGGATGTAGGCACTTCCGTCGATCGAAGCATTCGGGCTCTGCCAGAAACCGTCGACCACACGGTCGGTGGCGGTGCGGTCGGCTTCGTAGTAGAGAACAGCCTGGCCAAGGGCGAAGGTGTTGCCGACTCCGTCGAAGGTGATCACATCGTCGTCGATGTCGCTCGTGTCGAAGGTGCGGGTGCTGGTGGTGGCACCTGGCGTGAGATTGACGACGTAGGGGTTGATCCCGACGTTGTTCTCGTTCGCGGCCCAGGTGTAGGCGTCGATCGCGAGCTGTTCGGTGCGGGCGAGCTGGATGTAGCGGCTTTCGTCGACCGCCGTGGTGGGGTTGTCGGGGAGCAGCACGACCACGTAAGTGCCCGGAGAGAGCCCGCCGATGCTCGAACCGCGGTTCGGCTTGTAGTCGACAGTGTCCTCGGTGAGCACGACCCAGTTCGTGCCCTCGGGAATGTCGCGGGTCACCGAGATGCGGTCGTTGAACGTGTCGATGTAGCCCCACGGCTCGCTCGTGACTTCCCAGACCGGATTGCCGTCGTACGTCTGTGTCGACAGGTTCACCGAGCTCGAGATGTCGGGGCCGAGGTACTTCATGACCGTGCGGACGGGCAGGGCACCAAAGGCGGTCTGCAGTTGGACGGTCTCGCCGGTGCGCAGTCGGGCGATCGTCTGATCACTGGTCCAATTCGAGGCCTTCACCGTGGGGTCGAACTCGAACCGGACGACCTCGCCACCCGGGAATGAGTGGTTGCCGGTGACTGTGCCCTCGATGCGAGTGAGGATGTCGGCGGTCGAGAATTCGAGCGCGATGGCGATCGCCGCAGCGCCATCGGCGTAGAGGCTCGATTCGGCCTCGGCTTCGGATTCCGACGTGCCGAGCGCCCGGATGTTGACCGTGCGTCCGGCGAGCACCTCGGCATTCTGTGCGACGGTGGTGGTCGAGGTGACCGATGCCCACGAGACCGCCAGCGAGCCCGAGAAGCCCGAGCCCCGCTTGCCGGGGACGGCCCCCTGCTCCTCGCGTGAGGTGGAGGTGGACATCGAAGCGGTGGCGCTGGCGTCGGAGGTGATGTTGACCGGACCGTTGTTGGCAATGACGCGAGCGCCGCTCTGAATGTCGATGATGGCCGTGGCCGTCGCCTGCGAGTAACCGATGCTGACGAGTTGGCTGCTGGCCGATCCGCTGGCGTCGGCGCCGGCGGTGGCGTAGATGCCGATCGTGTAGTCGGCGAGGAGTTGGGCGTCCGTGCCGACCGTGACCGTCGCCGTCGAGGCCTTGATCAGCACCTTGAGCGGCAACGCCACCAGGTCGTTGATCGCCGAAAGGAACGGGTCGAGGAGCACCTGGGCGCCAAGCGTGGTGAGCCCGAGCGTCGTTGCCAACGACCGATCCTCGGCCTGAGCGATCAGGTAGATACTCCCGGCCGAGACGATCGCGCCGGCGCCGATCGTGATCGCCACGGTCTTCGACAGGTAGCCGACCGGCAGCAGGTTCTCGATCTCGGGTGTGCCGAAGCGGCGGGCGCGGAACACGATATCGGCGCCGTCCTCGAGGGCCCCACCCGTCGGCAGCGTCGACAAGGTGGCGCCCGCAGCGACGGTGATCTCGTCGGCGAACACCTCCAGGTAGCCGCCGCCGGTCGACACGTCACCCTCGAAGGTGACCTTGTCGCGGCCTGGGTCGGGCTCGATCATGGGGGCACCACCCTTGTTGCCGTAGATGTACAACTCGGCGGCGAATCCCGGGTCCAGCGTCTTCACCGTGATGGTGTCGCCACCGCTGCCGGCCTCGATCGTCAACGACGTGCCCGGATTCACGAACCTGACCGTGTGGCTGAGCGACGGGGCGGCGCCGATTCCGTCCCAGAAGTTGAAGCCGACCAGGGTGACCGTGTTCCAGTCGACCTCCGAGTCGTTCTCGAGCACGATCGTGTCGGCGAAGATCGAGCCGGTGATCACCCGTTTGTCGTCGTCCCCGGTCAGCACAGCAGTCGGGTCGTCGAGCCCGGCGTAGGTGATCGTGCGTCCGTGGATCGTGACCACGCCCGCCGACGAGGGTGGCATGAACACCGTGGTCATCGTGCCGTCCGAGACAGCGAGCCCGTCGACCGCACCCGGCCCGGTGCCACCGTCGAGAACACCGGTCAGGCGGCCGGTCGCCGTGAACAGGAACGAATCGCTCGTGGTACCGCGGCCTCGCAGGTTCTCGAAGCCGCTGAAACTGGTCGTCGTGATCACGTCGTCACCGGCGAGCACACCGTCGACCTCACCGGCATCGAGCCCGGTGATCCGCCACACGACGTGTTCGCCCGACGTGCCGGGTCCGGTGAAGGTGTCGCCGGTGCCGGAGCCCCCGACGATGACGTCGATCCCGCTGAATCCAGCCACACCAGTTGCGGTCGCCAGTCCGAGGTCGACCAACACCGCGGTGGCGGCGGAAGCGAAGCTGAGGGTGTCGATCGGAGGTGTCCCGGCACCGGTACCGCTCGTGTCGACGTCGAGACCTCCGTCGATCACGCCGGTCACGGCACCGCCCGCGCCGACGTTGAAGGTGTCGTTGCCGGATCCACCCGTCAAGTTCTCGATGTTGGTGAAGAAGTTCGTCGTGTTGAGCGCACCCGTATTCGTTCCGGTGATGTTCCAGATGTTGGTCTGGGCGGGACCGACCAGTTGGTCCGTCCCGGCGCCGCCATCGATCGAGCCGATTGCTCCCCCGACCTCGAACACGAACCGGTCCGTTGCGGTACCGAGCGTGGTGGCGCTACCACCGACGAGTCGTTCGACGCCGGCGAAGCTCGTGACGCCGCCGCCCTTGCCGATGCCGTCGCCAGTGATCGTCCAGTTGGTGCCGCGCACCGGGCCCTGCAGGGTGTCGCCGCCCACCCCGCCGTCGAAGGCGATCTCGATCGGGAGCGTCTCGCGCACTGAGAAGGTGTCGTCGCCGGCGCGCCCGGTCACGTTGACGAACCGCACCCCCGAGCCGAACGAACCGAACCGCTGCAAGAATCCGTTGACGGTGAGGGTGACGATCAGTCCACCGTCGACCGACGCCGGGTCGGTGACAGTCGAGTCGAGGGCGAGCTCGGCGTCATCGACAGCAGCGGTGTTGCGGAGCCACACGGTGAGCGTGCCGTCGTGGTAGGTGATGAACGCGTAGTCGGGATCGACCGAGGTGGTGATGTCGTCGCCGCCGGTTCCCGTGACGAGGGTGAGCGAGGCCGTCGGCTGCGCGAAGGTGAAGACGCTCTGGTCGGCTGCACCAAAGGTCAGCCCCGAGAACGTCAGCGTGAACGTACTGCCCGACGGCGTGAGCGTTGCGCTGCGATCGAAGATCGAGCCGTTGACGACTCGGTCGGTCGCCGTGCCGCCGATCGGGTCGAACGCCTCGAGACCCGTGTAGTTGACCGTGAGGCCCTTGAACCCGCCCGTGCTCCCCGCTGATGTGGCGGGCTGGAACGCACGGAGTACACCGCTCTCGTCGACGGCGATGCCGTCCACTCCACCGACGCCACCGTTGACCGCTGCGACGGTGCCGCCGGCGAACACGAACGCGTCGTTCGTCGTGTCTCGCCCGATCAGGTTCTCGAATCCGGAGAACGTGACACCATCTACCATGCCGGAGTTCGTGCCGGTGATCGTCCAGCGCACCTGGTCGGCGAGGGGGGCCGGGCCACGCAGCGTGTCACTGCCGCCCGTTCCGGTCACCCCGGTGATGTTGGCGAACCCGGCGATGCCTCCGCCGGACTCCGTCGCAAGGTCGATCGTGATCGGTCCGGCGCTCCCGGAGAAGTCGAGCGTGTTGGTACTGGTGGGCAGGAGGGTCGTGCCGTCGATCTCGATCGTGCCGCCGTCGAGGATCCCACTCAACGATCCGGTCGACACGGAGTTGCTCGACACACTGAACGTGTCGGTGTCGGTTCCACCGCGCAGGTTCTCGATTCCGATGAATCGCGTGTCGGCGTCGATCGTGCCGATTCCTGCACCGGTCAGCGTCCAGACGGTTGCCGCGTCCGCTCCTTGGATCGTGTCGCTTCCGGTACCGCCGTCGATGCCTGGAGCCGAACCGCCGAGGAGCGATCCGCCGGCCATCTGGAACACGTCGTCACCCGAACCGCCCCGCAGCATCTCGACTCCGTCGAAGCGCAGGAAGGTGTGGACGCTGCCCGACCCTTCGCCCGTCACGGTGTAGATCAGTCCGACGTCCGGGCCGATCAGTGTGTCGTCGCCGTCGCCCGCGAAGATCGCGATCGGTGCCGCGATCCGTTCGCTGACCGTGATCACGTCATCGCCGGCGAGTCCGAAAATGTCGATGCTCTGCACGCCGGCACCGGCCACACCGAACGTGCGCAGCAGCGACA
>JBDSBE010000011.1:0-9515 GCA_039921745.1 Ilumatobacteraceae bacterium
GAGCATCGCCACGATCACGAGACGTTCGAGCGTGGCCAGGCTGCAGTGGCGTCAGACCACGCTCGCGATGTGGCCGAACGAGAGCGAGTTGACCACGCGTTCCGTCGACTTCCCGTCGAACAGCGCGGTGCTCGTACTGCACCACTACCTTCAGTTGACGCATCCGGAGATTCCGGAGTCACTCATCATTTGACTGGTTCGAGCAGGCACTCGCCGCAGCGACCAACGAACCGCAGGCGTTGGCGAGCGGGCCCGACGCGTGGGGTCGTCGACGCCTCCGCAGGATGGTGTCTGGTGCCGTGTTGGTGCGCGCAGCAGTTGCGGTGCTCGTCGTGGGTGGGATTGTCGGCGTGGTTGCCGTGACCAACGAGCGATCTGACGCGCCCTCCACGAACACCGCGCCGGATGTCGCGACGACCATGCCGTCGGCATTGGTTCTCCCGACGTTTCCCGAAGGGAAGGGGATTCAGCTACCGCGGCTGGTCCTCGGCGCGGCGCCATCTGGCGGGACGATTGTCGTCGTGTGCGAGGAGGCGAATGGAGACGGGCCGCTTCGCACGTTCGTGTCACGCGACGGCGACGCGACCTTTATTGAGGCCGCGCAGCTGCCCGACGGCGTGACCATGACCGAACGGTCGTGGGTCCTGGTGCCCGACGACTCCACGATTCTTCTGGGGGTAGCGCTCGACACAGGCGAACTGGTCGTGAAGAGGAGTTACGACGGTGGGAGGTCGTGGACCCTGGAGACGTCGTTCGCAGATGCTCAGGATTTCGCGACGGTGACGGTCACGCCGACAGGTCGGATCGTCGTTGTGGCCGGCATCGAAGCCTCGACTCGTGACGATCGGGGCGCCTGGGTCCCGATCGGCAAGACGTCAGGGAGGCGCAGCGATGCGTCGTTTCGGGCGGACGCTCGAAACTCCCGACAACTCGAACCGCAGCCCAGCCGGGTTCTACCCAAGCCGAGCACCCGGTAATCCCGGACCCGATGCCATTACTCTCTTGCCCGATTAGGCATGGTATCGAAGTGATACCGTGCCCTGATGGCCATGACACTGCGGCTCACCGACAGTGAGCAAGAAGCGCTGAGAGCCCGTGCGGACGCCGAGGGAATCTCCATGCAAGAGGCAGCACGGCGAGCCGTGCGCGAGTTCGTCGCCCGCAGCGATCACCGAGACCGAGTCGCTCGGGCCGCCGATCTGATCATGGACACCCACAGCGATGCCTTGCGTCGGCTCGGCGAGTGAACGAACCGGTCGAGTTCCTCGACCTCGATGACGTCGTCGATCTCGCCATGGCGATCCTTGGTGATCCTGCGCCGATCCGCGACATCGGTCTGCTCGGGTCGGCCGTCGCTCGCCCGCAGACGACCGCGTTCGGCGAGCACGCCTACCCGGACATCTGGACCAAAGCAGCTGCGCTGCTGCATTCCATCGTCAAGAACCATGCCCTCGTCGACGGCAACAAGCGCCTCGGATGGTTGGCCACCGCAGTGTTCCTCGAGATCAACGGCATCGAGATCTCACGCGCCAGCAACGAAGATGTCTACGACCTGGTGATCGACGTCGCCGCCGGCCACCCGACCATCGACACGATCGCCGAACGCCTCCGCCAACTCGCGACATAACACCCGCACAAACTCACCTACCTCAAGCCGGGCTGGGTGTGTGACTGAGGAACGCGACGATCATCTGCGACGATCGTGGCGCGTCCGGTCAAGGTTCGTTCAAGCCGTTACGACCAGTCCGATTTCGATCGGGTGAGCGTGACGGTGTCCTCGTTCGATCCGATGTGCTGTTGGCAGAGGTGGGTTCGCTTCAGTCTCGGATACTCGCATGACGGCGGTCACCGCCGTGTGTAGGGTTTGAACGTTCAAGTCGATGGCCACGTGTCAACTGGTCGACAGCGTCCGATCCGAACCGAACCGAGGCACCTCATGAGTTCGCCGGTTGTTTCCGCCCGCCAATCAATCGCGTGTTGAGCTGCATCCAAGCACCCCCCGCCGCTTCGATTGGCGGGCGTCGACCGATTCGCCACGCTCGAAATCGATGGCTCCCAGTTCGCTGGCCGCACGGTTCGAGACGAACTTCGGCCGCACGGTTCGAGACGAACTTTGCCGTGGCGCCGTTCACTTCATCGACCTCGAGCTGGCGTGAACCCTGACCCTGCGATCGAGGTGGATGGGCTGATCAAGACCTTTCGTGTCCATCGGCGTGCTGCTGGCCTCGGCCAGTCGATGCGCAGCGTGCTGCGCCGCACGTATGAGAACACGGAGGCGGTCAGTGACGTGAGCTTCACGATCGCCGAGGGCGAGATCGTCGGATTCATCGGGCCGAACGGCGCGGGTAAGACGACCACCCTCAAGTGCCTGAGCGGCTTGCTGCATCCCGATGGCGGAGTGGTCCGTGTGATCGGCTTCGAACCGTTCCAGCGCAAAGCGGACTTCCTGAGCCAGATCACGCTCGTGCTCGGGCAACGCACCTCGTTGCTATGGGACCTTCCGGCGCTCGATGCCTTCGCCGTCAACAAAGCGATCTACCGGATTGCCGACGTCGACTACCGCAGCACGCTCGACGAACTGGTCGCCTTGCTTCAGCTTGAGCCGCTGCTCAGCCAGCAGGTGCGTTCGTTGAGCCTCGGTGAACGAATGCGGTGCGAACTCGCCGGAGCGATGCTCCACCGGCCGAAGGTGCTGTTCCTCGACGAGCCGACGCTTGGTCTCGACGTCAACGGTCAGGCGGCGATCCGCAGTTTCCTCGCGGCCTACAACGAGATGAACGGTGCCACGGTGCTGCTCACCAGCCACTACATGGGCGACGTCACTGCGCTGGCCAAGCGGGTGCTGGTGATCGACAATGGGTCGCTGCGCTTCGACGGTGATTTACAGACACTCGTGCACGATCACTCACCGTACCGACTGATCCGGTTGACGCTGCGCTCGCCGGTGACCCGAGCGTCGCTCGACCTGTACGGCGAGGTAATCGAAGTCGACGGGGTCCTGGCTTCGCTGCGGGTCCATCGCGAAACCACCACGACCACCGTGTCACGGTTGCTGGCCGAACTGGATGTGGACGATGTGGCGATCGAGGACGAGCCGATCGAGGACGTCATCCGGGCGGTGTTCGCTGATGCCTGAGTGGCTACGGTCGTACCCCCAGTTGTTGCGCTCTGCAGTGCAGGTGACGCTCACCTATCGAGGCCGGCTGCTGTTCATGTTCGCCGGAGCGTTGTTCCCGATGCTGCTGCTGTTCGTGTGGCTCACGGTGGCCTCCGAATCGTCGACACTGCCAGGTTGGGACGCCGGTCGTTTCGTGTCCTACTACCTCGCTGCGGTGGTCGTCAACGACATCACCGCATCGGAGATCTCGTGGTCGTTTGACGCCGATCTACGCACCGGCGAACTCGCCGCCAAGCTGTTGCGACCGTTTCCCGTGTTCCACCAGTACGTCGCCACCGAAGCGGGCTCACGGTTGGTTACCGTGCCGATCTTCGGGGCCGTGCTCGTCGTACTCACCGTCGCCGTGCCGATGGTGGCGTTCCCATCCGGGTTTGCCTCGCTCGTTGCGGCACTGGTCGCCGCCGCGGTGGCGTTCGTACTAGCTGTGCTGATGTCGTCGACATTCGCGCTCGTCGGTTTCTGGACAACGCAGTCCGGCAACGTCTACATGTTGTGGTGGGGTCTGGGCGCCTTCGTCTCCGGTTGGATCGCGCCGCTCGCGTTGATGCCGAGTTGGTTGCAACACACGGCGGAACTGCTTCCGTTCCGATACGCCCTCGGCTTCCCGGTCGAACTCGCGCTCGGCGTCGAAACGGGCAGCGCGATCGGTGGCTTCGCGATCGCATTCGCGTGGATCGCGGCGTTCATCGTCTTGTACGCGTTGCTCTGGCGGCGAGGGATCCGTCACTTTCAGGCGGTGAGCGGATGATCGGATCGGTGGCGGTCGGTGACCGCGGGCTGCGCCGGTACTTCGGGCTGCTTGCCATCTTCTGGCGGTCGACGTTCGCGACCGAACTCGAGTACCGGGCGAACTTCTTCGCACGTGCGGCCATGAGTGTGTTCTGGACCGTGTGGGCTGCGCTCGGTGTTCGGGTGTTCTTCCAGTTCTCGGACTCGATCGCCGGGTGGGACTACGGAGAACTGATCGTGGTGATCGGGATGTTTTTCTCGGTCAACGGGTTGCGCCAGGCGTTGTTTGAGCCGAACCTCGACCGGATGACCGAGTACGTCCGTAACGGCACGCTCGACTTCCTGCTGACCAAACCGGTGAACACACAGTTCATGGTCAGCTTCCGACATCTCGGGGTGTACAACCTGCTCGACCCTGTGTTGGGGCTCGCGTTGAGCGCTGTCGGGCTGGCCGTCATCGGACGCCGACCGTCGGTCGCCAATCTGGCGTCGTTTACGGTCATGCTGGCAGTGGCGGTGGTGCTGCTCTACGCGCTCACGTTGTCGCTCATCGCCGCGGCGGTTCGACTGGTGAACTCCGACGGGCTCGGTGCTGTCGCCTTCGTCACCGTCGAGCTGTCGCGCTTCCCGGTCCAGCTCTATCGCAACCCGGTGCAGACGATCCTCACGATCGTTCCCGTCGCGTTCCTCACCACGTTCCCTGCGCAAGCAATGCTCGGGCGGCTCGACCCGTGGCTTCTCGTCGTCGGGCCTGCTGTTGCGGTGTCGACCGTCGGGCTCGGATCGATAGCGTTTAGGAGATCACTCCGCTCGTACGCAGGCGCCAGCGGTTGACGGACACGACGCCGGGATACCGTGCTCGAGCTCAGCCTGCACCAAGCAACCAAATGGCTCTGATCGTGGTCACGGGATTTGTCGTTGGTGCCGTGGCGATGTTCTGGGTGAGGAAAACGGTCGTGGAGAAGCCGCTCGTCGTCGTGACTTTGGCTTTGCTGGCGTTCACGAGGGGTCTCGACGCGGAATTCTGATCGGTGGAAGGCGTCAGGAAATGATCAGAGAGGGTCAGAGGCTCCCTGCTGAGATGGCGACCGCCAACCACGACGGCCGTAACTGGTTCCAGCCGTAGATGTTGAAAAGATCGCCAGCGCCCGCTCGACATCATGAATCGCGCTGCGCGCAGCGGCTTCGACACACTTCTTCTCACCGTCGACATGCCCGGTGCAAGGGCGCGGTTGCGAGATCGGTACAACGAGCTCGCGATCCCGCCAACCCTCACCGGACGGCCTGAGCATGGGTGGACCGTACGAATGGCCTCCGCCAACGAAGACAGCCTGCCAGCCTCGACCGAGTGACGGCGACCCCCGAAGATAGACCGACCGCGGTTCGTTCAAGGGCCCCCAATCGGACAACCATCGAGCGCCCGATCGCGACGGACAAGACGGTCAAACGGTCGCGTCACGCTTGGGTAGATATCGAGTGGGCCGCGAGGATCGGAGACGGGATTGTGAGCGGCATTTCCGGTAGGGACTTGCCTCGAGCCGATCGTACGGTTCATTGCGGCAGCCGGCATTGTTGACGGTTCGGTCGGTCGACCGCAGCGAGGTGGAGCCACGCTGTGTGGTGCCTGTAAACTCTCGCTCGACGAAGGCTTGACAGTCGCCCCAAGCAGCGAGAAGAAAAGCCGAAGGGGAAGGCCCTCCAGGCGTCTCAACGAGACAGCCGAAGCCGCACCCCCACGCCGCGAAAAACGCGGCGACTCCCCCGACCGGCATCATCGAACCCACACTTGCCTCGAATCAAGACACTCGTCGAAAGTCCCGCATGACACCGAGATCCAATACAAAATCAGGAGGTCACTCGTCGGGAGGTCCTTCGGGGAACAGACCCGTGAAGATCGCGTGAAATGCGAAGAGTGCGCTGCCGCATTGCTTTCGGTTGTTCGCCTTCAGGTCAGGTAGCAGCAAGTCCTCTTCGCTATCCGTGTCGTGAAACACATACGGAAACTCGATGCCGAACGTCTGAAGCAGATCGCACTGAGCGTACGGATCGCCGAACTCGTCAGCTGGTTCGACAAACGCCTCGCCGCGGGCCATCATCGTGACACAGTCGCTGTAGTCGAACCAGGAGAGGTCGGGTGCTGGCATCTGGAAGAGTTGTGCCGCGTGCTCGATCGACCCGGGGATGGACTTACATACATTAGCCGGGTTCGCTATCCGTACGATATTCGGATCATAGGACCGGCCGGCCGAGGCCGTCCCGGCATACGGAAGCACCGCAGATGCGCTCAAGCACAGCGCAGCAGCTATCACCGTCGTCCTTTTCATGAAATCACCTCGTGGTAGTCGTCGCTTCGGTTAGAGCTTGGTCAAGGAGCGCATGGTCGACGCCGGAAGATCTAGCGTTGAAGGCACTCGGCGGCGGCGGGGGCGTTGGGATGCTCGCGGGCCCTGATCCTGTAGAGCTCGCCGGGGCTGCTGAATGGGCCGTCAGGCAGGAATGCGCCGATCTCACGAATGAGGTGGTTCACGTCAGCCCGGAAGCCGAGCTTGGCAAGAAAGGGCGAACACAGACCCATGTTTGACACCACCGGCACCGCCGGACCGCCATCGGGATCGGCATGGACGATCCCAGCCGGCAGCATGGCCATCGCAATACAACTCAACCCGATTTTCGTCATTCGCCGCATCGTTACCCCAGTGGTCCAAAGAGCGGGTCTCCCCGCTACAGGTACGTGCCACTGATCTTGCTCCCAGGGTCTGGAATTTGTCAAGAGTTCGCACGCTCCTTGAACGCGATACCCACGCGCCACGGATCGCTACGTCGAGGCCCCGTTGGACCCGAGCGACAATCACAGACAAGAACACTCGACCGCACGCCGCATCGCCGGCGAAGTCAGTCGGGTCGGAACGTTCTCAACCCCACCACAATGACGATCGACACATGGTGACAGATTCGCCGAGAGCGTACGGATGACGATCGACGTCTGAGACGCCCTCGATCCGGGGATCCGGTGATATCCACGGGATCATTGCTCGGTTGGCCGTCCTGATGGTGAGGCGGAATGTGTGAGGTGGGGCTGAGCGAGCGGCTGTGATCATTTCTGTGATCCCAGGCTGGGGTGTCCGAGTGGGAGGCTGTTGGAGGGAGTGTGGGCTGCACGGGCGATGTCATACGCGGTCAGCGTGTCGGAGGTGGTTGTTGCACCGAGTTGGTCGGCGATCGAGCAGGCGTATTCGGAGGCTGCTCCGCACAGGTAGGCAGCGACATCGGCGATGTGTCCGACCTGGACGACGTCGAGCGATCTGGGTCTGGTGGCGCCCCATGTCTCGTAGTCGTCGAGTCCGCGCTCGGATGCGAGCGTCGCCCGTCCGAACCTGGTTCGGTACAGGTGCCCGGCATGGCGCGCGGCGTGTTCGGCGACCTTGGGATGGGATGGCGCCGACGGGGTGAAGAAGACGTCGGCGCCTGCGAGGTGGGCGGCGCCGAGTTTCTCGTTGACCGCTTTGATGTGGCCGATGTAGCCCTCGGCTTCGACTTGGCCTGTGGCTGCGACGTTCACGTCGCCCGTGAACGCGCCGTGCGAGACGAGGTTCAGGTACGCAATGAGATAGGTCAGCCCTCCGGACGGCCCGCCGCCGGGTGCGGTGGTGAACTCGATGCGTTCGATGTCGTTGCTGGTGATTGCCTCGGCGGCTTCGACCGCGAGCTGGTTCGATTCAATGGTGTCGGCGTGGGGTCCGTTGTCGTGGGTGTATGGGGTCTGTTCGAACAGCCGGGCGTGCTCGTCGGAGCCGACGGTGGCCATCATCAAGTAGAGGTGGCCGGGGACAAGGGTTCCGTCGGCCTGGCGAAGGCGGGCTGCGATACCTCCGGTGTAATCCGCGACATGGTCAGGTGCCCCGACGCCGTCGGCGATGGCGGTGCCTGGTCGCCCATCGGCGGGTCCGATCAGACGGTCGGGTTGGTACGTCGGCGTCGGGCAACATGCGGTTGGGACGACGCCGCTGGCAAGAGCAGTGGCTTGTGAACCTGCGCCGATGTTGAGAACTATCGTCAGGCACATCGCGAGGCGGGAAACACGCCGCGACGGTCCGTGCGAGACTCTGCTCACGCAGGCGGGTTCCAGCTCGAGGATCCTCGTGCCGCGGTCGGGGCACCGAGCAGCACGGCTGGCCGCTCTTGGGGTGATCCCGCGGCACGCCACCAATCCGAAGCCGTCGGCCGTCGCCGTTGCGATTGCCTTCGCCAGGGCGCTCGGTGGTGCCGTTCTGTTGACTACGTGGTCGCCCGGGCGGTGGGCAACGTGATCGTTCAACATGGTTGCTCGCAGTCACTCGACGATCGCCGTGTTGCGATCTGTGACGAGCTTCCGGTGAGACGGTTCACTCGACGTTCGGTGCGCGATCAGCACGTGCTTGGCCATCAGGCCAGGCGGTCTGAACAAACGCTGAACACGGCGCCGGGACGGTCGCGCCATGACCAGCAGCACGTTGTTGGGCGGGCTTTCAGTCGGTCAAAGGGGGTCGGCTTCGAGTTCGGCGTGCGCTGCGACGTCGCCGACGCGGGTGGTGGTCTGCGCGGCGTCGACTTCCTCGACGATCAGACGCTGCTCGTGGCGCCCGAGTGGGAGACGCACTCGTGAGGTTCACGCTCGACCCGACATTGCTGCGTGAACTGGCCTTCGAGAAGCTCAACCACCGTTTCCGACCCGAGGAGTGCAGGACGTACGACATCGATCCGTGCCCGACCCTCGACGAGATGCGAGCACGGCGATGATCGTGTGTGGGCGAGGCCCTGGCGGCTGGCCGCCCCGGCAGGAGGTCGACGCACCAACCGGTCCCTTCGATGAGCGCATTCGTCTCAGTTCTGGCAACTGACCGCGGTGACGGCGCGCAGCGGACGGTCTACCCGCCGGCTCCACTCTCCCTCGGAGCCGGCGGGCTGACTGGCTCGACCGTGCGTGGCGCAGAACGGATTGGATGGTTGACGTAGTGTTGCCATCGGTGGACTTCCATGTTCTGGGGCCGGTCACGGTCACTTCGGGCTACGAATCGCTCAAGATCGGGGGCCCGAAGCAACGAACCGTTTTGGCGATGCTGATTTCTCGCGCCGGGCAGTCGTTGTCAGCGGACGTGCTGGCCAGCGCCGTCTACGGCGACGACGTACGGGAACGATCGCGACGGTTGATCCAGACCTACGTGTCGACGTTGAGATCGGTGGTCGGCGACGTCATCGCCAAGAACGGCATCGGGTGGTCGTTGGTGGCCGAGCCCGCCGACGTCGATGCGGCCCGCTTCTACGACCTGTATCAATCGGCTCGCGGTCTCGACCCGCGCGACGCCGCGGTGGTCCTGCACGACGCACTGTCGATCTGGCGTGGCGAGCCGTACGCGGACGTGGAGGCGCATGGTGAACTCGACAACGAGATCATGCGCCTGGTGGAACTGCGGGTGACGGTGCTCCAAGCCCGCATCGACGCCGACCTCGAGTCGGGTCGGCATGCCGAGCTGATCGGCGAACTCGAGGCTTTGGTCGGCGAGCATCCGTACCAGGAACGGTTCACGGCGCAACACATGCTCGCCCTCTACCGATCAGGTCGCCAGCGCGA
>JBDSBE010000012.1:0-5360 GCA_039921745.1 Ilumatobacteraceae bacterium
CGATCGCGTTCGAACCGTGGCCGGACGCGACTTCCAAGCTGTACTCGAACTCGCCTCGGAACCACTGCTGGAGCGCGATCGCGCGGTCATACTGCGTGTCGGCACCGGCGGTGACCTGCGCTGCGAGTTCGGACACGATCGGCGGCAGGTCGTCGGGAAGCTCGACGAACATCTCGTCTTCGGGATTGGCCGTGGTGGCGGCCCGGAGCTCATCCGGGTCCAGCCGCGCCGCCGACGACACCACCTTGAACACGTCGCCTGGAAGCATCTCCTCGGGCGCCAGCAGCGTGTCGGTTTCCTGGTTGATGTTCAGCCGAAGTGGTTCGCCGGCCGAGGTGCCTTGGGCCTGGAACGGGTCGGCGGCCGCCGGGATCAGCTTGCCGCCGAGCGACAGGACCTGGATCTGCTGTCTGATGATGGCGCCGTCGGCGGTGTCGAACTCGCCGTCGACGCGTTCGAGGCGTCGCTCCGGGATCGCGAACCGCCGGCCGTCGAATGACCCGAGCGTCGTGACCCGCCAATAGGCGGGGGCGTCTGCGTTGACCCGGAACAACTCGACATTGCTCCGGTTGGTGAGCCGCGCCTGGATGTCGACGAGCGGGCTGATGATGTTCGTGACGCCACCGCCACGGCCCTTCGTCTCGTAGAGCGGCTCGGCTTGCGCGCCAGGGATGCGTGGGCCGACGACACCGGCGAGGAGGGCGATCGCGACGGCCGACGCGAGTGCCGCCGGCACGAGCAACGACGGGGTGCGGCGACTCGTCAGCTCGACCCGTCGGCTCCGGTCGTGGAGCGCGCGAAGCGCGATCACGGCGAGCACACCGGCCGCGATCAACAGGGCGGTGCCGACGATCCGCGACCGCGGGCTGCCGAGAGCCGAGATGAAGACGAACAGCACGCCACCGGGCACCAGCGACTCGCCGCGCGCCTCGGCGCGGAATGCGAACGCATCGGACATGACCACCGTGATCACGATCGCGAAGCCGGCCAGGGTCGCCCAGCCGGTGCCGTAGAGGACCGGTGCGATCGCAGTTGCAAATTGGTCGCGTACGAGCCCGAGTTCGAGGTCGAGGATCGCTCGTGTGTCACCGGTTGGCAGCAGCCAGCTGAGCGTGTCGCCATATCGGGAGGCGATGAGGACCCACAGCAGGAACACCAGCAGGAACGGGGTTGCGATCCACCCGCTGACCCGAGCGCGACGGAGCGCGAACGACACGCCGTGTCCGAGCACGACCAGGAGGCCCAGATCGGCGAGGAACTCCCACCCGGAGAACACGCGGGCGAAACCTGCGGCGACGGCCAGCGAGAATGCCGTCATCGCGAGCGTGGCGGCCAGATCGCGGTCGACCGACGGGCGGTGTTCGTTCGGGCCGCTCACAGCGTCGCCCGATCGGTCCGGTCGGCATCGTCGATGCGTTCGGCTTCGTCGGCGAGGCGGCGGATGCTGGTCTGGCCCGCCAGGCGGCTCCAGTTGTGCTTGAACGACTCGAGCGTCGACGCGTCGACGCTCAACGGCGACGCCGGTGTCGCGTGCGTGAACACGCCGATGCGGGTCAGGGTCGGGTCGACGATCCGCTCGGTTCGACGCCAGGCGTCCGTCGCCGGTGACGACGTGACGACGACGACGAGACCCAAACCTTCCCCCGGATCCCGTTCGAGTTCGCCGAGGCTCGGGCCGACCGCGATCGACGCCAGCGCGCGCAACGTGTTCGCGGCGACATCGGGCCCTCGGAGGTCGATCCCTCCACCGGTGACGAAGCGTGTCGTCAAGCCGACTCGTTCGGCACTGACGGTGACGCTGCCGGCCGCGGTGACGGCTCGTTCGAACACGTCGAGCGCCTCGTCGGAGTCGCCGGCCGGGTACGCGTCGCCGTCGCGATCGAGCACGACGATGCAGCGACGAACGCCCTGCGCTTCGTGCTGGCGGACCTTGAGCCCCTCGGAACGTGCAGAGGCCTTCCAGTGGATCGTGCGAGGCTCGTCGCCGGCGACATAGTCGCGCAGACTGTGGAACTCCCCCGGTCCGACCCGCTGCGACAGCGCCAGCAAATGGCGGCCGAGCACGCCGTGGCCGAGGGCCGGCATCGGAAGCTCGAACGTCTGAGGAGCGACCGTCAGCTCGGTCACGCCGATCGCAACCCGACGCAGGACCGCAAGCCCGAGCAGGTCTGTCCGCTCCAGTTCGGCCGGGCCGACCGCGAGCAGGCCTCGCCGCAGCGCCGGAACTCGATACCCGGCTGTGACCTCGTCACCCGAGCGGAGCGCCGCGATCGTCATGTGCGCAGTGTTCGATGCCCCGACCGGCTCGGTCAGGTCGACCCGAGGGGATCGGACGCCGGCCCGGTTCTGCACCAGCAGGTCGACGCGCCCCGTCTCGCCGACGGTCAAGACGGACGGATGGACCCAGCGGGTGATCGCGAGCCTCGGCTGGTGGAGGCGGACCACTGCGACAGCGACAATGACGGCGATCCCGAGGCCGGCACCGATAACGAACAGTTCGACGATCCCGAACACGCGCCCGATCACGAGGGCCGCGATTGCGCCGACCGCGATCGTCCAGCCCTGTCGGGTGGGCATCAGCCTGACACCCTCAACATCCGACGCTTCCGGACCAGGCGGTCACCTTGCGACCGGGACGGCGACGTCGGCGAGGAGCTCGCGAATGGCGTCTTCGGACGTCGAGCGGGCGTTGCCGCCCGACTTGAGCACGAGGCGGTGGGCGAGTACTGCTGTGGCGACGGCCTTGACATCGTCCGGCGTGGCGTAGTCGCGACCGGCCGCCGCTGCGTATCCGCGACTCGCGGCGGCGAGCTGGAGCGTGGCGCGCGGCGACAGCCCGAGCTCGATCGATGGGTGCCGGCGGCTCGCCTCCGAGATGTCGACCATGTACGACTTGAGCGCGCTCGCGAGGTACACCGATCGCACCGTCTGGATCATCGAGAGCACCTCGGCCAGGGTGACGACCGGTTGCAGCTCTCGGAGGAGGTCGCCGGTGCCCTGACCGTCGAGGATCGAGATCTCGGCCGTCCGGCCGGGGTACCCGAGCGAGATGCGCAGCAGGAACCGATCGAGCTGACTCTCCGGCAACCGGTAGGTGCCCTCCTGCTCGACCGGGTTCTGGGTGGCGATCACCATGAACGGCGGCGACAGCTGATGACTCGTGCCGTCGACGCTCACCTGGCGCTCCTCCATCGCTTCGAGCAGGGCCGACTGCGTCTTGGGGGATGCTCGGTTGATCTCGTCGGCGAGGACGATGTTCGCGAACAGCGGGCCGCGCTGGAATCGGAACTGCTCCGTCGACCGTTCGTAGATGCTGACCCCGACGAGGTCGGTCGGGAGCAGGTCTGGGGTGAACTGCACCCGTTTCCAGGAGCAGTCGATCGACGCCGCCAGTGCTTTCGCCAGCGACGTCTTGCCCACGCCCGGGACGTCCTCGATGAGGACGTGGCCCTCCGAGAGCAAACCGATCAGCGCGAACTCGATCGCCTCTCGCTTGCCCTGCACGATCGTGCCGATGTTGGAGGCGACGCTGTCGAACAGCGTGGAGAACGTCGTCGTCGCTGCTGCAATAGTCGTCACGTCGGCAAGCGTAGACGCTGGCGACCTTGCGCGGTCCGCGCCGGGGTACGGTGCCCGTCGTGAGTGACGGCTTCGTGGCGATCGACCTCAGCCCCAGCCGACTCGCTGCCGGCATCGTCGACCCCGACGGGGTAGTGGTCATCCGCGACCGACTCGCCACCCCGGCACGAAACGTTTGGCCGGCGCTGATCCAACTCGTGCGGCGCGTGCTCGCAGCCAACCCGACCGACGTCACCCCCACGTGGGTGGGCGTCACCTGTCCCGGTCCGATCGATCGCGCGTCGGGGGCCATGAAGCCGGTCGGCATGCCGATGTGGCACGGCTTCCCTCTCCGACGGGAGTTGGCGGACATCACCGGCCTACCCGTCGACGTCGAAACCGCCGGTCGCGGGCTCGCTCTCGCGGAGCTGTGGCAGGGCGAGGCGGCCCAGCTCCCGCCGTCCCGTCAGCAGTTCGCGACGCTCGTGCTGGGCGACATCGCCGACGGGGCCCTGGTGATCGGTGGCCGTCTGGCGCAGGGTCTCACGGGCAACCTCGGTCAGTTCGGGCATCTGATCGTCGAGCCGGAAGGCGTGGCATGCGAGTGCGGCGCGGTCGGTTGCCTCACGGCCTACGCCAGCGTGCGGGGTATCGAGGCGAGCATCGGCCGGGAGCTGAGGCGAACCCCACCAGCAATCGTCGAACGGACCGGGATCATGACCGCCCGCGCGTGTGCGTCGATCGCAGCGACGCTCGATGTGTCCGACATCGTCGTCGGCGGTGCCGTCCCCTCGGTGCTCGGACCGCCGTTCTTCGATGCGCTCGCCCGAGAACTCGACCAGCGTTCGGGTCTCGAGCACCTGGCTGCCCTGCGCGTGCGTGGCGTCGGGACGACGAGGGTCGGGCCGCTCGTATCGGCAGCCGCGGTCGCCCGGAATGCGCGTCGGGTCGACGAGCCACCGTCGGAGCCCGGTCATCATCCAGCACCCGATCACCGCGTCGAGGATCCGCCGGTGCCCGGATCTACCGAGCAGTAACCCGTCGAGTATCGTCGCCCGGATGCGTCCTACCTACACCGCTGATGCCGAGGCGTACCGCCAGAAGGTGCAGGCGTTCCTCGCCGAGAAGTTGCCGGCCGGCTGGGGTGGCATCGGCGGTCTCGAAGGCGACGAACTCGCCGAGTTCGTCACCGAGTGGCGTCGCACGCTCTACGAGGCGGGCTACCTCGCCCCCGGTTGGCCCACCGCGTACGGGGGTGCCGGGTTGTCCGCGCTGGAGCAGGTGATCGTCGCCGAGGAGTTCGCCACGGCCGGGGTGCCGACCGGTGGCCCGAACGACGTGTTCGGAATCCAAATGCTCGGAAACACGATCCTCCTGCAGGGAACCGACGAGCAGAAGTCGTACTACCTGCCGCGCATCCTGTCCGGCGACGACACATGGTGCCAGGGCTACAGCGAGCCGAACGCCGGGTCCGATCTGGCCAACGTCGGCCTCAGAGCCGAACTCGACGGCGACCAGTGGGTGCTGAACGGCCAGAAGATCTGGACGTCAGCGGGTCACCTCGCCGACCACATTTTCACACTCGCCCGGACCGATCCCGACGCACCGAAGCACAAGGGCATCTCGTTCATCCTCGTCGACATGCGTCAGCCAGGCATCGAGGTCCGCCCGATCAAGATGATCTCCGGTGACAGCGAGTTCAACGAGGTCTTCTACACCGACGCGGTCGCTCCCAAGGAGAATGTCATCGGTGGGATCAACGACGGATGGCGCGTCGCCATGACCCTGCTCGGATTCGAACG
>JBDSBE010000013.1:0-4829 GCA_039921745.1 Ilumatobacteraceae bacterium
GCTGCGGTCCGCGCAGTGCGTTTCGGGCTGCGGATCGCGTTGCGGGTCGCGATCTCGCCGCTGACACCACGCAACTTCAGCGGCACTCCGAGCAGGTGTGCGACTGGTCGGGCGAGCACCGGGCCGAGGATGGCGACACCGGCGAAGGTGGCGAACGCACCCGCGCCCACGACCGTGAACTCGTCGAGGGTGAGCCCGGCGAGGACTGCACCGACACCGGCGACGGTGACGATCGCGCCGAGTGTCGTGCGGCGGGTGGATGAGGCCGAGTCGTCGACACTGACCGAGCGCATCGCGTCGATCGGGGCGATCTTGGCCGCCCGGCGCGCCGGGAGCCACGCCGACAGTGTGGTGACCGCGACGCCGACACCCAACGACATGGCGAGCGCGGGACCGGAGATCTGCATCGGCCCGTCAGGGAGGTCGATACCGAACTGTGACATCAGTTTCATGAGGCCCGTGGCCACACCCGCACCGGCGAGGAGCCCGGCGGCCGAAGCAACGACGCCGACGATGCTTGCTTCGATCAGCACGGATCGTTTGACCTGGCGGCCCGACGCACCGATCGCTCGCAGCAGTGCCATCTCACGAGTGCGTTGGGCAACGGTGATCGAGAACGTGTTGTTGATGATGAACGCTCCGACGAACATTGCAACGAGCGCGAAGATCAGCAGGATCGTCTTGAAGCCGGCGAAGTCGGCAGCGAGGGCCGCCTGGTTCTCGGCGATCAACGCCGCTCCGGTGATCACTTCGACATCGCTGTTCACAACATCCGCAACGGCGGAGGTGAGCGCCGCCTGTGACACACCGTCCTCGGCGGTCACTGCGATGGCGGTGGCCTCTCCTGGCGCTGCGAGCATGTCGGCGGCGGCCGTGTCGGTGAACAACACCGCTGTCGCGCCGGCCGGCGAGTCGAGCTCACCGAACCGGGCGATACCTGCCACGGTGAACTCACGTGGGGCGCCCTTGCTCAACACGGTTGCCACGTCGCCCGGCTGGTAGCCGGACAGTTCTGCGCTGGCCTGGTCGATGACGATCTCGTCATCGTTCGCTGGGGCCGTGCCGGTGGAGAGCACCCACGGGTTCAGGTCGTCGACGCTCACCCAGTTCATGCCGAGCGCCGGGTTGTTCGCGATGTCGCCGACGGGTCTGCCGTCGGGTCCGACGAGTCGTGCGTAGCCGTCGATCCGCAATGCGATCTGATCGACACCGTCGACGCCGGCGACGGCGTCGGCCATCGACGCGTCGAGACGGGGGCCTCGGCCGTAGCCGGTTTCGATGTCCGATGGTGTGCGGACGTAGGCGTCGACTCCGGCGTCGACGTCGGCGAGGACCGAGTCGAACGTGGCGCCGACGGTGTCGGTGAAGATGAAGGTGCCGGACATGAAGGCAACACCGAGCAGGACCGCGAAGGCGGTGGTGAGCAGTCGCAGCTTGTGGGCGGCGAGCTCTTTGATGGTCAAAGCAAACATTTGTGATCAGGCTCCCTGGTGACGGATGCGGTCGAGGACGGAATCGGTGGTCGGTTGGTGGAGGTCGTCGACGATGTGGCCGTCGGCGAGGAACAGGGCACGGTCGGCGTACGACGCAGCGACCGGGTCGTGGGTGACCATCACGATGGTCTGGCCGAGTTCGCGTACAGCCGTACGCATGAACGACAGGATCTCGGCGCCGGTGAGCGAGTCGAGGTTCCCGGTCGGTTCGTCGGCGAAGATGATCTCGGGACGCGACGCGAGGGCGCGGGCGACGGCGACTCTCTGCTGCTGACCACCGGACAACTCCGACGGGCGGTGCTTCAGACGCTTGTCGAGACCGACGGTATCGATCACATGAGCGAACCAATCAGGGTCCAGGGTGCGCCCGGCGAGCTTGGCCGGCAGGGCGATGTTCTCGGCGGCGGTCAGCGTGGGGACCAGGTTGAACGATTGGAAGATGAACCCGATCCGGTCGCGGCGCAGCTGGGTGAGCTTGCGGTCGTTCAACGTCGAGATGTCGGTATCGCCGATCATCACGGTGCCCGACGTCAACCGGTCGAGGCCCGCAACGCTGTGCATCAGCGTCGACTTCCCGGAGCCAGACGGCCCCATGATCGCAGTGAACTTGCCCGCCGCGAACTCGACGGACACACCGTCGAGTGCGCGTACCTCGTTGTCGCGTCGTCCGTACACCTTGACGGCATCGGTCACGGTTGCGACGGCCGGCGTCGAGGGCCTGGTGGCAGCCATCGGTGGGAGCTGGAATGTGCGGCTCAGTGTGTTGGTGGATGTGATGGTCATGATGGGTCCTTGGTTGGGATTGATGTGATGCCCCCACGTTCGTCGTCGACGGGTCTGGTTTCGTCGCCCCTGCGGCGGTTCTGGGCGGGTCGCTCGGTGTACATCTGCAGGATGACGAGACATCAGCCGCAAGACGGACGAACCCGGCCGCTTGCAGGAGTACGTTCAGGTGGTGAGCCAGATCGAACGGGGCCTGACGTGGCTGCGCAGGCGCGACTCGATGCAGGTCGTCGACGTGTTATTCGCAATGTTCTTGACCGGGTTCGGCATTGCGACCGTGTGGCAGCAGGACCTCATCGACGGGATGCGTGAACCGAACGGGTTCGCGCTCGTTCTGATCCTCTTGACCACCATGCCCATCGCATTCCGGTCGCGGGCGCCGTTGCTGGCCATCGCGATCAGCAGCGCGGCGATCTGCTGGCACGTTCTGATCGGATTCCCTGATGGTTCGCTGCCATGGGCAAGCTATTTGCTCGTTTACTCGGTCGCGGGGTCGAGCCAACTGCGACGCGCGATCGCCGGGCTCGCAATCGTGTGGGCCGTGGTCGCTGCGCTCCGCCTCGCCGATGCTCCCGGCTTCGACGGTTTCGTCGCCGGTGCCAACCTCGCGTTTCTGTCAGTCGCGTGGGGTGCCGGCCTCGCCGTGCGAGCGCGCCGCGCGACCGTGGAAGCGACCGTGCGGGAGGCCGAGGAACGTGCCAACGTCGAACGGCAACGATCGGCGCGGTTGATCGCCGAGGAACGCCTCCGCATCGCCCAGGAACTCCACGATGTCGTCGCGCACTCGATGTCGGTGATCGCGGTGCAAGCCGGCGTCGGAGCCCACGTCGTCGACCATCGTCCCGACCAGGCCAAGGCGGCGCTCGAGGCCATCTCGGGCACCGCTCGCAGCACCCTCGACGAGATGCGACGCCTGCTCGGTGTGCTGCGCGACGGCGACGGCAACCGCAGCCACGCACCAGCACCCGCGCTGAGCGACGTCGCCCGACTCGTCGACGACGTTCGTGCCGCAGGCGTCCCGGTCTCGTTGGTCGTCATTGGCGAGGCCGACCATCTGAGCGCGGGTGTGGAGCTGTCCGGATACCGGATCGTGCAGGAAGCACTCACGAACGTGATCAAGCACGCGGGACCCTTGACAGCGGTGACCGTCCGTCTGACGCACACGGCCGGCGAGGTCAGCGTCGAGGTGGTCGACGACGGCCGGGGTGCGGCGGCACGCGAGCATCACGGCCACGGTGCCGACGATCTCGCAACTGCCGGCGGCGGTCACGGATTGCTCGGCATGCGCGAACGCGTCGAGATGTGGGGCGGCACACTCGCAACAGGCCCGGTCGACGGTGGCGGCTACCGCGTCGAAGCGACACTTCCGACAGCAGCCGCGACATGACGATCCGAGTCGTGGTCGCCGACGACCAGGCACTCGTGCGCAGCGGGTTCACGATGCTGCTCGACGGCGAACCCGACATCGACGTTGTCGGCGAGGCCGGCGACGGTGCCGAAGCGGTCTCGATCGCAGCCAACACCCGACCCGACGTCATTTTGATGGACGTCCGCATGCCCGTCATGGACGGGCTCGAAGCCACTCGCCGGATCACTGACACCGAAACGCTCGCGGCGACCAGGGTGATCATCCTCACGACGTTCGACCTCGACGAGGTCGTGCACGAGGCGCTCCGCGCAGGGGCGAGCGGGTTCCTCCTCAAGGACACGCTCCCGGCCGAACTGCTCCACGCAGTCAGAGTGGTGGCAGCCGGAGATGCACTCATCGCGCCCAAGATCACCCGACGACTGATCGAGGAGTTCGCTCGCAGCCCGGGCCCTGACACCTCTGCCCAGTCCGCGCTGATGCTGTCGCGCCTCACCACACGCGAACACGAAATCCTCGGGTCGATCGCCAGAGGTGGCTCGAATGCCGAGATCGCAGCCGAACTCTACGTCAGCCACGCAACCGTCAAGACCCACGTCAGTCGACTGCTGATGAAGCTCGAAGCACGAGACCGGGCCCAACTCGTCATGATCGCCTACGAGACCGGCGTCGCCGTTCCCGGCGACCCCGATCGCTGAATCAAGCGGACCAGTTATCGGCGGCGACCCGACGACCGCCCGCTTTCGACCGTGGTCAGTCATCGATATAGATGAGCCAGGACTCGCCGACGGCGATCAACGCTGCCGCCCTTGCCGGATCGTCCACTCCTGGTCCACAGGGGCCCGTCCACGTTCGGTCATCTTCGCCTTTGGCGATCGACCGAGCCGTCCGGTCAGACCAGGTCGCCGTTCACGACGATCATCGTGTGGTCGACGACCACCGTCGGCGAGGCGGCCAGCAGATCGACGTTGATCGCCGACGCGTTCTCGCCGTTCAGGTACCGGTTCTCGCCCAAGGCGAGGAACACTGCGCCCGCTCGGTGCTCGTCGACGATCGTCCAGCCGATCGGACCCGACACCAGCGGATTTGTGGCGATACCGATGTGGGAGACCCGTTCACCGGCGAACTCTCCCGTTGTCACGCGCCCGTCCGGTCCGAACTCGAGCACGGCCCCGTCGACCAACTCG